>JAAAOG010000182.1 GCA_009909005.1 Alphaproteobacteria bacterium
CGAGGCCGCGTGCTTGCCGCTTTCCAGCCCCAGCCCGGCCGCCTCCACGGCATGCAGGGCGACGTCCGGCTCGTCGAGGAAGTCGGCGAACAGGCCCATGGCGTTGGAGCCGCCGCCGATACAGGCGACGAGGCTGTCGGGCAGCCGCCCCTCGGCCGCCTGCATCTGGTCTCGCACCTCGCGGCCGATGACGGCCTGGAAGTCGCGGACCATGGCCGGGTAGGGGTGGGGGCCGGCGACCGTGCCGATCAGGTAATAGGTGTCGGCGACATTGGTCACCCAGTCGCGCAGCGCCTCGTTCATCGCGTCTTTCAGCGTCCGGCTGCCCGACTTGACCGGACGCACCTCGGCGCCGAGCAGGCGCATGCGGAAGACGTTCGGCTTCTGCCGGGCGACGTCGACCTCGCCCATATAAATAACGCAAGGGAGGTTGAACCGCGCGCAGACGGTAGCGACGGCCACCCCGTGCTGGCCGGCGCCGGTCTCGGCAATGATGCGGGTCTTGCCCATGCGCCGGGCCAGAAGGATCTGGCCCAGGCAATTGTTGATCTTGTGCGAACCGGTGTGGTTGAGCTCGTCGCGCTTGAAATAGATCTTCGCGCCGCCGAGATGCGTGGTCAGGCGCTCGGCGAAATAGAGCGGGCTCGGCCGGCCGACATAATGCGCCAGATAGGCGTCCATTTCCGCGGCAAAGGCCGGGTCGGCGCGCGCTTCCAGCCAGGCCTGCTCAACCGACAGGATCAGCGGCATCAGCGTCTCGGCGACATAGCGGCCGCCATAGGCGCCGAAATGGCCGAACTCGTCCGGCCCGCCGCGAAAGGTGTTGGGGATCGCCTGCGCCGCCGCCTTGGTCATCGGATGGTCTCCCGGATACGGTCCACAAAAAGGATGGCAGCCGGACCCTGGGGCGCGTGCCGGCGGCATCGTTTTCTGCCAGACTGGCAATCTATCCAATCAGGGCGGCATGCCAAGGTCCAACGGAGACATCTGATTATGGTCGGACGCGTACGTCATCCCGTCGGCATCGCCCTGTCAGGGCTCGGCCTGCTCACTCTGGCTGCCTGCGCCGACCCGGCGGCCGACATCCCCGCCGACCCGCTGTTCGAAGAGACCGCCCGACCGGCCGAGAGGCAGGACTATCCCAATCTCTCGACGGTGCCGCCGCGCCCGGAGGGACTGCCGACCCCGGAAGACCGGGCCCGCATCCGCGAGGCGCTGGAGCGCGACCGGGCGCTCTTGCGCGAGCAGGCGGCGCCGCCGCCGGACGCGCCCTGACGGCTCAGTTCACGTCCCAGTCCATACCCCGGATTTCGTCCTGGTGCAGGTCGCGCCGGCCACGGTTCGACAGGACATAGCGACCCTCCGCCACCTGGACGGCATCGTACCACTCCAGGGTCGAGATCTCGAATATCTCATAGGCAAAGGGCTGGGCCTGTGGGTCGTCGGCATACACATAGCCGCGGACGTTGGGCTGGATTTCAACGGTTTCGACCGGCCGAACGGTGCCGCATGCCGCCAGCAGGACCGGCAGCGCCAGCACCGTAAGGCCGGTGGCCAGAAAGCGACGAGACTTCATTTCCTGCGACCTTTCCCATCCTCGCATCAAAGCAGCGCTCTTCGCAGTGCAACAGAAGAGGCCGGCTTGTGCCGCACCTGACAGGATTTAGGTATTGTCGGGTGATAAGCCAAATGCACGTTGACGTGAGATCCGGACGGGAGAAGCCGCCGGGCGTTTCTCGCGATTGCGGCCGGAAGCCGCTGATTTCCTTAGGCCGCGTTCCGGGAATTGATCGAAATCATGGCGATGCCCCGGACGATATTGGACGGTCGGCTCCGGCATCTGCCGTCGCCGGACCCCCGGTGCGAGATCGGAAGGACGCGCTGCCGAACCCAAGGTCGGCGCCGTCCTGCGTCATATGGCGCACACGGCTTTCGCATGGCGCCCGGTTCTCGAGGACCGGCGTGACGGCCTTCTCGACAGTGGAGTTTCAAGAGACCAATGACCGATAAGCCCAGGGATCTGACGTCGCCCCCGGACCTGACCCATGAGCGCCGGACCGGTCCGTTTCGCACCCAGCGCCCGATTTACGTCGACCTCACGCCACCCTGCAGCAATGCCTGTCCTGCCGGCGAGAAGATCCAGTCCTGGCTTGCCGAGGCCCAGGCCGGGAAGCTGGAAGAGGCCTGGCAGATCATCATGGAAGACAACCCGATGCCCGCCATCATGGGCCGGGTCTGCTATCACCCCTGCGAGACGAACTGCAATCGCGCCTATCTGGATGCGACGGTCAGCATCCACGCCGTCGAGCGCTATCTCGGCGACATGGCCCAGAAGGAGGGCTGGAAGGTCCGCACCGCCGAGCCCACCGGCAAGCGGGTTCTGGTCGTCGGTGCCGGCCCCAGCGGTCTGTCCGCCGCCTATCATCTCACCCGCTTCGGTCATGACGTGGAGATCCGCGATGCCGGGCCGATCGCCGGCGGCATGATGCATTTCGGCATTCCGGCCTACCGCCTGCCGCGCGACGTGCTCGACCGCGAGTGCGAGCGGATCGCCGACATGGGCGTCAAGATGACCTTCAACCACAAGGTCGAGGACGTTCAGAAGGAGAAGGAGGAGGGCAAGTTCGACGCCGTCTTCATCGCCGTCGGCGCCCATCTCAGCAAGAAGACCGATATTCCCTCCCGCGATGCCGGGCCGATCCTCGATGCCGTCAACTATCTGAAGAGCGTCGAGGGCGGGGAGGAGCCGAAGATCGGGCGCCGGGTCGCCATCTATGGCGGCGGCAACACCGCCATGGACGCCGCCCGCGTCGCCATGCGCATGGGCCATGAGCCGATGATCATCTATCGCCGCGACCGCGCCAATATGCCGGCGCACGAGTTCGAGGCGGACGAGGCGATCGAGGAGGGGGTCAAGGTCCACTGGCTGCGCACGATCAAGACCATCGATCATTCGACCTTCCAGGTGGAGGTCATGAAGATCGACGAGAACGGCCGGCCGCAGCCGACCGGCGAGTATGAGGAGCTGGAGGCCGATGCGCTCATCCTCGCTCTCGGCCAGGACACCGACACCGAATTCCTGCGCCGGGTCGACGGCGTCCAGTTCCAGAAGGACGGCACGGTCATCGTCGACGACAATATGATGACCGGACATCCGGGCGTCTTCGCCGGCGGCGACATGGTCCCGTCGGAGCGCACCGTCACCGTCGGCATCGGGCACGGCAAGGTTGCGGCGCGCAATATCGACGCCTGGCTGCGCGGCACCACCTATCAGCGGCCGGAAAAGGCGCCGCTCGCCACTTTCGACAAGCTGCATGTCTGGTACTATACCGATGCCGCCCAGCGACCGCAGGGCCATCTCGACCTCCTGCGCCGCCGCACCAGCTTCGAGGAGGTGGTGCACGGCCTGACGGAGAAGCAGGCGGTCTACGAGGCCAAGCGCTGCCTGTCCTGCGGCAACTGCTTCGAATGCGACGGCTGCTTCGGCGCCTGCCCGGAGGA
The DNA here is from genome assembly GCA_009909005.1 of Alphaproteobacteria bacterium. Classification (GTDB taxonomy): domain Bacteria; phylum Pseudomonadota; class Alphaproteobacteria; order DSM-16000; family Inquilinaceae; genus JAAAOG01. The sequence goes on from JAAAOG010000182.1 coordinate 3,502, forward strand.
TGCGGTGATCAAGCTGGGTCCCGGCAAGCGCTACAAATACGACTACGATCTGTGCACCGGCTGTGCGATCTGCTTCGAACAGTGTCCGTGCCACGCCATCGAAATGATCCCGGAGCCCGCGTAATCCTGCGCCGGGCGGGCCGGTCATGATCCCCTTCCAGCCAGAACGAAAAGCACTCCGGCGGTCCCTTTCACGGGCCGCCGGGGGCACCCCTGTTTGAGCCTGCCGCGCATGCGGGTCCCCCGGAGGAACGAAGCTATGGGCGCTCCCGAAGTCACCACACTCGAAGGCAACGAGGCTGTCGCCTACACCGCCTACCGCGTCAACGAAGTCTGCGCCATCTACCCGATCACCCCGTCCTCGACCATGGCCGAGCTGGCCGACCAGTGGGCCAGCGAAGGCAAGCCGAATATCTGGGGCAACATCCCGGACGTGGTCGAGATGCAGAGCGAGGCCGGAGCGGCCGGCGCGGTGCACGGCTCGCTGCAGACCGGCGCCCTGACGGCGACCTTCACGGCGTCGCAGGGCCTGCTGCTGATGATCCCGAACATGTACAAGATCGCCGGCGAGCTGACCCCGGCCGTCTTCCATGTCGCCGCACGGGCGCTGGCGACCCATGGCCTGTCGATCTTCGGCGACCACCAGGACGTCATGTCGGTGCGGCCGACCGGCTTTGCGATGCTCGCGTCCAGCTCGGTGCAGGAAGCGCACGACAATGCGCTGATCGCCCAGGCCGCGACGCTGGAAGCGCGGGTGCCGTTCATTCACTTCTTCGACGGCTTCCGGACCTCGCACGAGGTCAACAAGCTGACCATGCTGTCGGACGACCAGATCCGGGCAATGATCGACGACAATCTGGTCATCGCCCACCGCCAGCGGGGGCTGAACCCCGACAACCCGGTGATGCGCGGCACGGCGCAGAACCCCGACGTCTATTTCCAGGGGCGCGAGGCGCAGAACCCGTTCTATCGCGCGGTGCCCGGCATCGTCGAAAAGGCGATGAAGAAGTTCGCCGAGTTGACCGGGCGGCATTACCAGCTTTTCGACTATTTCGGCGCCGAGGATGCCGAGCGGGTGATCGTCGTCATGGGCTCGGGTGCCGACATCGTGCGCGAGACGGTGGACTATCTGGCCGGTCGTGGGGAGAAGGTCGGCGCCGTGCAGGTGCACCTGTTCCGGCCCTGGTCGGCCGAGCACCTGCTGCGCATGCTGCCCAAGACGACCAAGACGATCGCCGTGCTCGACCGCACCAAGGAACCGGGCGGCACCGGCGAGCCGCTCTATCTGGACGTCGTCACCACGCTGAGCGAGGCGCAGGCCGAGGGGACCCTGCCGATGGCCTGCATGCCACGGGTGATCGGCGGGCGCTACGGTCTGTCCTCGAAGGATTTCGACCCGGCGATGGTCAAGGCCATCTATGACGAGCTGACGAAGGACAAGCCGAAGAACCACTTCACCGTCGGTATTGTCGACGATGTCTCCTTCACGCATCTCGACTATGACCCGACATTCAGCACCGAGGGCGAGGATGTCGTCCGGGCGTTGTTCTACGGTCTGGGCGCCGACGGTACGGTCGGTGCGAACAAGAACAGCATCAAGATCATCGGCGACGACCCGGCCTATTTCGCCCAGGGCTATTTCGTCTATGACTCGAAAAAGTCCGGCTCGCAGACGGTCAGCCATGTGCGCTTCGGCAAGCAGCCGATCCGCTCCTCCTACCTGATCAAACGGGCGAACTTCATCGGCGTCCACCAGTTCAACTTCCTGGAAAAGGGCGACGTCCTGGCCCCGGCCGAAAACGGCGCGACGGTCCTGCTCAACAGCCCCTACAGCCCGGACGAGGTCTGGGACCGGATGCCGCGCAAGGTCCAGGAGGAGATCCTGGCCCGGAACCTGAAGCTCTATGTGATCGATGCCTCGAAGGTGGCGCGGGAAACCGGCATGGGCACGCGCACCAACACCATCATGCAGACCTGCTTTTTCGCCATCTCCGGCGTCATGCCGCGCGAGACGGCGATCGAGCGGATCAAGGACTCGATCAAGAAGACCTACATCAAGAAGGGTGAGGAGGTCGTCCAGAAGAACTTCGCCGCGGTCGACCACACCCTCAAGCACCTGTTCCCGGTCGAGATCCCGGGCACGGTGACCAGCGACCGGCCGATGCCGCCGCCGGTGCCGCTCGAGGCGCCGGACTTCGTCCGCCAGGTCACCGGCATGATGATCGCCGGCAAGGGCGATGCGCTGCCGGTCAGCGCCCTGCCGGTCGACGGCACCTTCCCGACCGGGACGACGAAGTGGGAGAAGCGCAATGTCTCCCTGTTCGTGCCGATCTGGGAGCCGGACATCTGCATCCAGTGCGGCAATTGCAGCCTGGTCTGCCCGCACGGCGTCATCCGGTCCAAGTTCTACAATGAATCGCACCTTGAGGACGCGCCGGAGAGCTTCCGCTCCTCGCCGATCGATGCGCGCGGCTTCCCGGAAGTGCGCTACACGCTTCAGGTCTATCACGAGGACTGCACCGGCTGCGGCCTGTGCGTCGAGGTCTGCCCGGCGAAGAGCCGCGAAAAGGCCGGCATGAAGGCCATCAACATGGCCGAAAAGGCGCCGATCCAGGAGACGGAGAAGGACAACATCGCCCATTTCGAGAGCATTCCGGTCAATGACCGCTCCCGGGTCGACTTCTCCACCGTCCGCGGCTCGCAGTTCCTGGAGCCGCTGTTCGAATTCTCCGGCGCCTGCGCCGGCTGCGGCGAGACGCCCTATGTCAAGCTGGTCTCGCAACTGTTCGGCGACCGGCTGATGGTGGCCAACGCCACCGGCTGCTCCTCGATCTATGGCGGCAACCTGCCGACCACGCCCTGGACCCAGAACGCCGAGGGCCGCGGGCCGGTCTGGTCGAACTCGCTGTTCGAAGACAATGCCGAATTCGGCTTCGGCTATCGGCTGGCCGCCGACAAGCACTTGGCTCTCGCCCGCTCGCTGGTGGCCGAATTCCGCGGCGAGGTCGGCGCCGAGCTGATCGACGACATTCTCACCGCCGAACAGCGCTATGAATCGCAGCTGCGGGCGCAACGGATGCGCGTCGCCCAGCTGAAGGAACGGCTGCGCGAGATCGACAGCGACAAGGCCCGCCACCTGCTGTCGGTCGCCGACCATCTGGTCCGCCGCAGCATCTGGATCATCGGCGGCGACGGCTGGGCCTATGACATCGGCTCCTCAGGCGTCGACCATGTCCTGTCCTGCGGGCGCAACGTCAACATCCTGGTGCTGGACACCGAGGTCTACTCCAACACCGGCGGCCAGATGTCGAAATCGACGCCGATCGGGGCGATCGCCAAATTCGCCGCCGCCGGCAAGTCCGTCGGCAAAAAGGACCTCGCGCTGCAGGCGATCTCCTACGGCAATGTCTATGTCGCCCGCGTGGCGATGGGCGCCAATCCGCAGCAGACGCTGCTGGCCATGCGGGAGGCGGAGGCCTATGACGGGCCGTCCCTGATCCTCGCCTACAGCCACTGCATCGCCCATGGCTATAACCTGCAGAACGGCCTGCACCAGCAGGAGCTGGCGGTGCACAGCGGGTACTGGCCGCTGATGCGCTACAATCCCGACGTGGTGCAGTCCGGCGAGAACCCCTTCGTGCTCGACAGCCAGCGCCCGCGGATCAAGCTGGCGGACTACGCTTATAACGAGCTGCGCTACCGCATGCTGAAGTACACCAACCCGGGCGAGGCGGAGCGGCTGATGGGCATGGCCCAGGACGCGGTGATGCGGAAATGGCAGCTCTACGAGGAGATGGCGACGCGCGGGCCCAAGGGCCAGCTGGGCTGAACCGTGCTGGGCTGAACCGTGACCGGCGCCGGGCCGTACGCCCGGCGCCGCACGGCTGGAAATCGGCGTATCCGGGTGTTAGGGGTTGGAGCGCAGGGGAGCGAAAGGAAGAACAATGGATCTGAGTACGACATATCTGGGCCTGCCGCTGAAACACCCGGTCTGCGCCTCGGCCTCGCCGCTGTCCGACTCGGTCGACGGTATCCGGCGGCTGGAGGATGGCGGGGCCGCCGCCATCGTCCTGTTCTCGCTGTTCGAGGAACAGATCCGCCATGAGAGCAATGCCCTGGCGGCGTTGACCGACGCCGGCACCGAAGCCTTCGCAGAGTCTCTCACCTATTTCCCGGAAGCCTCGGACTACAAGGTCGGCGGCGAGAGCTATCTCGACCTGATCCGCCGCGGTGCGGAGGCCGTCGATATCCCGCTGATCGCCAGCCTGAACGGGATCACCAATGAAGGCTGGATCGAATACGCCAAGGAAATGCAGGAGGCCGGCGCATCGGCGCTGGAACTCAACGTCTACCACATCCCGGCCGATCTGACCGAAACCGGCCGCGATGTCGAGCAGCGCTATGTCGACATCCTGAAGAGCGTCAAGGCGGCGGTGACCATCCCCGTCGCGATGAAGCTCAGCCCGTTCTTCAGCGCCACCGGCCATATGGCCCGGCAGCTGGACGAGGCGGGAGTCGACGGCCTGGTGCTCTTCAACCGCTTCTACCAGCCGGACTTCGACCTCGACAAGCTGGAGGTGGCGCAGACGCTGGAGCTCAGCAGCCCGACGGAAATCCGCCTGCCGCTGCTCTGGATCGCCGTGCTCTACGGCAAGCTCAGCTGCTCGCTGGCGGCGACCACCGGCGTCCACAGCCAGACCGAGGTGCTGAAATACCTGATGGCCGGCGCCAGTGCGGTGATGTCGACCTCGGCCCTGCTGAAGAACGGGACGGCACATGCCGGCACCCTGGTGCAGCAGCTGCGCGAGTGGATGGAACGCCGGGAATACGACTCCGTCGCCCAGATGCAGGGCTCGATGAGCCAGAAGAACGTCGCCGATCCGAGCGCCTTCGAACGCGCCAACTACATCAAGATCCTCGGCAGCTACCAGTCGCCCTATAGCGCCTGAGCGCGGCCGGACCGCCATTCCCCAAGCCGGGCAAGGGTTTTTTGCCGCCGGCTCTTGGCCTACCATGCCGGCTGATCCAAATGCGGTCCGACGGCGCGCCGACGACAGCGCGAGAGAGGCAGTGGCATGGAAAAGCTGAAACCCGAGAGCAGCATCGTCATCCTGACCGGCGCCGGCATCTCGAAGGAGTCGGGGCTCGACACTTTCCGCGATGTCGGCGGCGTCTGGTCGAAATTCCGGCTGGAGGATGTGGCGACGCCCGAGGGCTTCGCCCGCGATCCGCAGAGGGTGCACGAGTTCTACAACGCCCGGCGGCGGAACCTTCTGGACCCGGAGGTCAAGCCGAACCGGGCGCACGACGCCCTGGCCCGGCTGGAGCAGGAATGGCCGGGCGAGGTGCTGCTGGTCACGCAGAACATCGACGACCTGCATGAGCGGGCCGGCAGCCGCAACCTCATCCACATGCATGGCGAGCTGTTCAAGGTCCGCTCGCTCTACACCCACCGTGTGCTGGAATGGCAGGAGGACCTGACGCTGGAAACCCTCTGCCCGGATACCGGCCGGCCCGGCGGCCTGCGCCCGCATGTCGTCTGGTTCGGCGAAATGCCGCTGGAGATGGAGCGCATCTACGAGGCGCTGTCCAACTGCACCCTGTTCATGTCGATCGGCACCTCGGGCACCGTCTATCCGGCGGCGAATTTCGTCTACGAGGCGCACCAGTCCGGCGCCTATACGGTCGAGCTGAACCTCGAGCCCTCGAACGGCGCCACCTTCTTCCAGAGCCACCGGCACGGACCGGCGACCGAAGTGGTGCCGGTCTTCGTCGACGAGGTGCTGGCCCGCCGGTAGCCCCGGGAAGACCGTGAGTCTCGACACTCTGCTGGGCGAGGTGCGCGCCTGTACGGCCTGCGCCGCGCATCTGCCGCTCGGGCCCCGGCCGGTGCTGCGGGCCGGGCGGTCGGCCCGGGTGCTGATCGTCGGCCAGGCGCCCGGCACCCGCGTGCACAACACCGGCATTCCCTGGAACGACCCGAGCGGCGAGCGGCTGCGCGACTGGCTGGCGCTCGACCGCGACACCTTTTATGACGAGAGCCGGGTGGCGATCGTCCCCATGGGCTTCTGCTATCCCGGCACCGACGCCAAGGGCGGCGACCGTCCGCCGCGCCGGGAATGCGCGCCGCTCTGGCACGCCCGCCTGCTGGCCGAGATGCCGGCCATCGAACTGACCCTGCTCATCGGCCAATACGCCCAGCGCCACTATCTCGGCAAGCGCGCAAGAGGCTCGATCACCGAGACCGTCCGCGCCTGGCGCGACTATCAGCCCGCCTTCCTGCCGCTCCCACACCCAAGCTGGCGCAACACCGCCTGGCTGAAAAAGCACCCCTGGTTCGCCGACGAGGTGCTCCCCGATTTGCGCACGCGGGAGGCCATGCTGCTCTTCTGAAATAAAAGAATGTTCTTGTCCCTCACGAATGACAGAAAAATCCAGGAAACCAACAGTGTTCGAGTTCCATTATCAGCGACTTTATAATAAAAAGTCTTAGATTTCATAAGAAACGATCAAGGGCTTGGCATGGTGGTAGACACTCTCGCGTCGAGGATCGGTCGATCGCAAAATGGCTCATGCTCTATACATTCTCAGAAAGCGTTGATGAATTGCCGAATCGTAGACTGAATCTTTGAAGCGTCGCATAATGTCAAGGAGGTGTTCGCTAACCTTTTCAAACTCTTCATGGTCGACACTCAATTCATTTCCATGGGCAACGTAATTTCTTCTATCGCAGATAATCTTGTTGATAAAATTCTTATCGGTCTCGAACTGGTCAGCATCGACACAAATCATGTCACAAAGTTCGGAAAACACTTCATATCTGAGATTTGATTTCGTCGACGGCTGGTATTTCTTCAACGTTGAAGCGGTTTCGTAATCCAGGCGATGCAAGCGGTCCAGTATATCCACCTTTTCACGAATGCGTTTTTCCCCGCTCCGAAGTTGGGCGAAGACCTGTTCAGCGCCAATGGCACAGAATTCCCGCCTGAGCTCGGCAAAAGTCTCCACCTGCTCCGCGACAAACCCCAGAAATGCTGTAGAAATCGTCTTCACATAACCTTCCCAATGCGCATAGAGCAAGACGATGGCAGCACGGGCAATCGTTTCAGCCGGCAAAATACCATCGTTAGACAGGGCTCTTCGAAGCTGATTGATTTCATCCAGCCTCCAGGTTAAATCGCTATCCAGCAGATCGAAAAACCGCGAGGATCGATCAGCCGTCGTCATGGCCGGAAAAACCGCTTTCCGAACGGAATCGTTTGCTTGATGCGGACGGTGCCTCTTTGACCCGGACGTCTGAGGGTCTGAGGTATTTGCTCTGACCACAGTTCCTCTATCTTCCCTGCAACAAATGCATCGGTGTCGGCAAGTGCGACGATATCATCATAATTGGCAAAAATTCCAACGGCGATGATTTCGAACGCTGTGTTCCCAACTTGGCCAGTGAAGCGATCGCCTTCTTTCTTTTTCAGGCCATCGGTACCGACTGCATCATCAATTAATCTAAAGGTATCCAGCAGCTTTCTGGCGATCTCCGGATGATGATGATTTGCGAGCGCAATCTCCTTGATTTCCTCGTCGACATAGTCCTCGAGTTCACGTCTGCCGTCGTACTCTGTCATCCCAAAGACAACCAGCCTGCAAATCTTCTCCTGGCCTGAAAGGCGTTTTGCTTGCTCCTCGCTTGGCTGCAGCAATGATTGTACAATCGAATCGTCCGCGACGGTGTCGATAATTTCCTGAAACTCCGGCTTCACGGCCGCCATTATGCAATTTCTAAGCTCTTGCCGGTTGGCAGGAGAACCGCTATTTATACGCATGAACAGATCGTACTTGCTTCTCAAATCTGTGAGACGCCGCAGGACTTCAATATTGACTTTCGAGCGCTTGAGACTGAATTGCTGGCTTTTGCTTAAGGTATCCCAAGTGGCGCCGTCGAGAGAGGGAAGGTATTCGGTCTTGCCAAGCTGGGAGGGTGGTCTTGGCAAATTGGTGTCGGGATCGATCAAGTCTCCGGTGAACTCCAAAACCGTACTGAGTCTCTGAAGTCCGTCGACGACTTCCCATTGAGCCTCTCCGGTCTCGGAAACGAAGATGGACGGGATGGGTAGGCCAATCAGCAGCGATTCAATGAACCGGGACTTCTGCGTCAGGGTCCACCTGAAAAGGCGTTGGAAGGTCGGCGATATCACCAGCTCGCCATTCCTATACATGCTAATGAGTTCGCCGAATGACATCGCGAAGCTCTCTTTCTGAATTTGCCTGATAGCTTTATCAATTTCTTCTTGCAACGACATCTCAACCCGCTCCCTAGGATGCGTATGAACCACGCTATCAAGAGGTCCGGCGCAAGGGGAATCCTTTTTCATCGTTGAAGCCTCCCGCAGATCATCCTGGCCGACCCTGCATCTCTCGCCCAGCCGTGCGACGCCATCGGTCGCAGCCGGCTCTGGATCCGCGTCGTCTGGATACTCGACACCATCATGCTGGGGGCGGAGCTGCCACGGTTGAGGTTGACTAACCGGCGTCTTGGGGCGTGATCGCGGCTGCCGGGTCGGTTATGACTCCTTAAGCGAGTCGCGTCCGGGAGACGGTAGACCCCATGGCCGAAGAGCCGCAGCGCATTATTGCCGGCGAGCCGCAGGAGGGCGACGGGGCCGAGGCCGCCCTGCGCCCGCAGAGCCTCGAGGCCTTTATCGGCCAGCGCCGGGTGCGCGAGAACCTGGCGGTGTTCATCCAGGCGGCCCGGGGGCGCGGCGATGCGCTCGACCATGTGCTCCTGTCCGGGCCGCCGGGGCTGGGCAAGACGACGCTCGCCCAGATCGTCAGCCGCGAGATGGGGGTGGGCTTCCGCATGACCTCCGGCCCGGTGATCGTCCGGGCCGGCGACCTTGCGGCGATCCTGACCAACCTGCAGCCGCGCGACGTCCTTTTTATTGACGAAATTCACCGGCTCAATCCGGCCGTCGAGGAAATCCTGTATCCGGCGATGGAAGACTTTCAGCTCGATCTGGTGATCGGCCAGGGGCCGGCGGCGCGCTCGGTGCGCATCGATCTGCCGCCCTTCACGCTGGTCGCCGCGACCACCCGGGCCGGGCTGATCACCACGCCGCTCCGGGAGCGCTTCGGTATCCCGCTGCGGCTGGAGTTCTATGAGCCCGAGGACCTGCAGCAGATCGTCGCCCGCGGCGCCGACCTGCTCGGCTGCCCGCTGACCGCGGACGGGGCGCGGGAGATCGCCATCCGGGCCCGCGGCACGCCGCGAGTGGCCGGGCGGCTCTTGCGCCGCGTGCGCGACTTTGCGGCCGTCGACGGCGGCGGGCCGGTCGACCGGGCGGTGGCCGATGCGGCGCTCCGGCGGCTCGACGTCGATGCCCGCGGGCTCGACGCCATGGACCGGCGCTATCTGCGGCTGATCGCCGAGACCTATGGCGGCGGGCCGGTCGGGGTGGAAACGCTGGCCGCGGCGCTGTCGGAGCAGCGCGACGTGCTGGAAGAGGTGGTCGAGCCCTATCTCATTCAGCAAGGCCTGTTGCAGCGCACCCCGCGCGGGCGCATGGTCTCGGCGTTCGGGTACCGGGCGCTCGGACTGGCGGCGCCGAGGCGCGACAGCAGCCAGTTCGACCTCCTCGCGTCATGCGACGGGGCGGAGGATCCCCGAAACGACAATGATGGCGAAGACCTGACGTGACGATCCATGCGTGACACAGATGGCGAAACCCTCAGCGAAGCCCTTCCGGCGGCCGGCGGCGACGGGCTGGCGGGACGGTTCGACGGCGCCCAGCACCGCTTTCCCGTGCGCGTGTACTGGGAGGATACGGACGGCTCCGGGATCATGTACCATGCCAGCTATCTGCGATTTGCCGAGCGGGCGCGCACCGAAATGTTGCGGCTGATGGGCACGAATCAGGGCATGCTGCTGGCCCGGGAGGGGCTGGCCTTTCCGGTCCGCCGGGCGGAGGTGGACTTCCTGTCGCCGGCCCAGATCGACGATCATCTCGAGGTGGTCACGCGGGTCCTGAGCGTCCGCAACGCCACGGTCTTGCTGGAGCAGGGCATCAGGCGCGGCGAGCAGATGCTGGCGCGGCTGGTCATCCGGCTGGCCTGCGTCAATCGGGGCGGCCGGCCGGTGCGCATTCCCGCCATGATCAAGGCGGCCTTCGGCCGCCTGGAGACGGCCCCGGCCTGACCGGCCGGGCTTTCCCCAAGAGCCGGAAGGAACGAGACGCCCCCGATGGAGCCGGTTTTCGCAATGCCGACCGACGCCTGGACTCTGGCCGGCCCCATCCTCGAGGGGCTGGCCGCACTCTTCGGCGGTCCTCTTGCCCAGGGCGACATGCCGGCGCTCAACCCGACGCCGCGCCTCGGTGCGCCTGCGCCGGAGACCGATCTGTCGCTGATCGGCCTGGTCCGCTCCGCCGACATCGTCGTCAAGACGGTGATGGCGTTGCTGGTGCTCGCCTCGATCTGGTGCTGGGCGATCATCATCGGCAAATGGCGTCAGCTCGGCCGGCTGCGCCGCCGGGCCGCCGAGTTCGAGGAGCGCTTCTGGTCGGGCGGTTCGCTGGAGGACCTTTATGACCGCGTCGGCGACCGGCCGGGCGAGCCGATGGCGGCGATGTTCGCCGCGGCCATGAAGGAATGGCGGCATGCGGCCGATCACGGTCTCACCGTGACCACGGCCATGCGCGCCGGGCTGCAACAGCGGATCGAACGGGTGATGGCGGTGGCCCAGGGCCGCGAGCTGGCCCGGGTCGAGCGGCACATGACCTTTCTCGCCTCGGTCGGCTCGACGGCACCGTTTCTCGGCCTGTTCGGCACGGTCTGGGGGATCATGAACGCCTTCACCTCGATCGCCGCCGCGGCCAATACCAGCCTCGCCGTCGTGGCGCCGGGCATCGCCGAGGCGCTGTTCGCCACCGCCCTGGGGCTGTTCGCGGCGATCCCGGCCTCGGCCTTTTACAACCATTTCGTCAATGCCATCGGCCGCTATGCCGACCGGCTGGACGGCTTTTCCGGCGAGTTCTCGGCCATCCTGTCCCGGCATCTCGAGGAGCGCGGCTGAGCCATGGCGGGCGGTCTGACACCGATCGGACGGACGGGCCGGGGCGGGCGGCGCAGCTACCGGCCGCTGGCGGAGATCAACGTCACTCCCTTCGTCGACGTCATGCTGGTGCTGCTCATCGTCTTCATGGTGACGGCGCCGCTGCTGACCGTCGGAGTGGCGGTCGATCTGCCGCGTGCCGCGGCACCCACCCTGCCGGGGCAGGACGAGCCGCTGGTGGTGACCGTCAGCGGTGACGGGCAGATCTACGTCCAGGAAGAGCCGATCGAGTTCGTCAATTTGGTGCCATTATTGGCGGGTATCAGCGAAGAGAATCCGGAGGCGCGGATTTTTGTCCGCGGTGATCGTGCGTTGCCCTATGGCCGGATCATGGAAGTGATGGGGGAGCTCAGCCGCGCCGGGTTCCGCAATGTTTCGCTGGTGGCCGAGATGCCCTCGGACGCGACGCCGTAGCTGGGTGAGATGGGCCTGAATTTCGGCATTTCGCTGCTGCTCCATTTGCTGCTGCTGGCATTTCTGCTGCTCGACCTGCCCTGGTGGCGCAGCGAACCGGAGCCCTGGCCGGCCGCCATGCCGGTGGGCGTGATCAGCGAGGCCGAGCTGGCGGCGCAGCTCGGGGAGTCTGCCGCGGCACCGGGCGCGGCGCCGCCGGCGCTCGACGAGCCGCCGCCACCCGAGCC
>JAAAOG010000204.1 GCA_009909005.1 Alphaproteobacteria bacterium
GGCGATCTCGCCGGCCTGCCGCGTGCCGCGCTCGCCAACCGCTTCGGCGGCGAGACCCTGGCGCGGCTCGACCGGGCGCTGGGCCGGGCGCCCGAGCCGATCTCGCCGCGCCGCCCGGCTGCTCCGCATCTCGTCCGCCGCGCCTTCGCCGAGGCCATCGCCCGCACCGAGGACGTCGAGGCCGCCATCCGGCAGCTGGTCGCCGCGCTCTGCCGCGGGCTGGAGGCGGCCCGGCAGGGCGCCCGGCGGCTGGAGCTGGCCGCCTACCGGGTCGACGGCACGGTGCAGCGCCTCGCCGTCGGCACCGGCCGGCCGAGCCGCGACCGCGCCCATCTCGCCCGGCTGTTCGCGGAAAAGCGCGACCGGCTGGACGCCGGCTTCGGCTTCGATGCGCTGGTGCTGGCCGCCCCGGTGGTCGAGCCCTTCGAGGGCGCGCAGCACGCCCTCGACACCGGACAGCGCGCCGGCGAGGCCGACGACCTTGCCGAACTGACCGACCGGCTGGCCAACCGGCTCGGCCCCCGCGCCCTCCTCCGCCCGGTGCCGCGGCAGAGCCATGTGCCCGAGCGCGCCGTCGCCGGCCGGCCGCCGCTGGCCGCCGCCCCGGCCGACGCCGATCTCTGGCCGGCCGAGGCGCCGCGCCCGATCCGGCTGTTCCGCCGGCCGCAGGAGGTCGAGGCGGTGGCGCCGGTGCCCGACGACCCGCCACTGCTCTTCCGCTGGCAGGGCGAGACCTTCCGGGTCCGCCGGGCCGACGGGCCGGAGCGTATCGCCCCGGAATGGTGGCCCGGACAGGGCGGCGAACCGGGCGAAACCCGCGACTATTACCGGGTGGAGGACGAGACCGGCCGCCGCTTCTGGCTGTTCCGCGCCGGCCTCTACGACGCCGACCACCCGCCACGCTGGTTCCTCCACGGCCTGTTCGGATAGGCCCATCAAGGCGGGCCCATTGCGGCTGCCACCCCATGTCGGAACCGCTTCAGCGCGACCCGTGTTCAGGAAATGTACGGAAACAGAGAATACAGCCGCATGATTTCTTATAAATGATGACGGGATAAGTAGACAGGCCGCTATCGGCCTGATAGGGAGAAAATTCGTGAGACTGATTGTGTCATGGTTGGCGTCCGATGAGTCATAACATGCCTCCGCGGTCAAAGCGGAAACAAAAGAAAGTTCGAGACCTAAGCATGGTGACCGACTCCGAAATTCAGACCTTGTTGCGTCGATGCGGGTATGAGGGGCATCCGCACCATAAGTTTGCACCGAACAATTTTGGTCTTAATCCGCCGGCCGCCCCGCGACCCACCAAAACGCTTTGTGATCGGCCCCCCTTCAACGTCAGGTGCCTGAGCGAGGCAGAGAGAATGCTGGAACAGGGCATTCAACGCAAAATGATCAGCGAGGAGCAGGCCGTAAACGGATTACCAAAGTTTGTATGGTTCGTTCGTATAAGCGACGAGGCCGTCTTCGAGGCTAAGCTTGGCGGGTCTCGCAGCAACCTATATCATGGCTATCCATTGCAGAACGATGACGCCAACCGTCAGCGCGTCGTGCGTGCCTGGAAAGAGAGATCACCATGAGCCTGGAGGTCCTTACGTCCTGGGAAAACCTGGAATTCGGGCTGCCGGAGGAACGGGCGTGCGCGTGTCATCTAAAGATAAATCTCTTCGATCAATCTCTAACGTATGTCGAAGACCTTGTGAGACATGAGACGCGGAATGGGGTCCATGTTTCGGCCTATCCGCTGGCCGAATGGCTGGCCTGGAACTGGTGGCGTCTGAGATGGGAGCCGAGGCGTGCTACGCTTTCGTGGCGGCTCGCCCATTGTCTGACGTCGGTCGGGGAGGGCTATATCTGGCCCAACATTACCGTTGTTTCCGATGGCGAACGCGTTTTGATCTCGGCAGAACCGACCACAGGCTCGGCAGCCGAGCCCATTAGATATCTATCGAACCATGCCGGCGTGATCCGCGCCGACGCCTTCGAACAGACAATCGATGCCTTTGTTGAACGGACTTTGGGCCGACTCCGCGATCAGCGCATTCCGGCGACTGATCTCCACACGGTGTGGGCGGAACTACTTGACGAACGGGCGAATTCTTTCTGTGCCGAACGACGGCGGCTGGAGGCGATTCTCGGCTTCGACCCGGATGAAGCCGATACGGGGATGCTTGAGAGGATGGCAGCCGAAGGCTCGCGCTATGGGTTCTCGGCGATCGAAGAAATTGCTGCGACCGCATCTGCTTCCGGTCACGTCTCTACGATCGAGCAATTGCGCGACTTGGTTGCACGCGAAGGTGCCGCGGGAAATCCAAGAGAAACCGTCAACGTGCCCGCTTTGGCCGATCTGCCCGCCTATGGAAGCGTAGAGGCTTGGCGACTCGGCGTTAAAGCGGCAAATGCACTCCGGGAATCGGAAAGGCTAGGAGTTGAGCCTATAGACAACAGGAAACTCGAAAATATGCTTGCCATAAGGAACGATTCCGTTAAAAAGCACCCAGAAAGAAAGGCTTTCGCATTTGGTTTTGACTATGGGAATCAAGAAAGAAGAATTGTCCTGCGGTCTCCTTACGAAGTGAACCGTCGATTTGAAGCTGCGCGTTTGCTCGGTGACAGGCTATTCAAGTCAGGTTCCGATGAGCTTTTCATCGCGCCGACGACATATACCTATCGCCAGAAATTACAGCGTGCCTTTGCTGCCGAATTGCTATGCCCGGTGAAGGGCGCGCAGGAAATGCTTGGCGATGATGCGAGTGACGAAAGACTCGACGATATTGCCGAATATTATCAGGTCTCCGACAGGCTCGTGCGGACGCTGCTCGTGAATAATGGAATACTGCCGTCGGACTCAATGCGGATTGATCGGGAACCGCAGGCCGATCGGGATGAAGACCGGCCGGCCGCCTGACGTCAGGCCCCCGCTCGCCGCCCCACCCGGGCGAGGAAATCCAGGACCAGGTGGTTGGAGCGGTCGACGGCCGAATCGTCGCGGACGATGTGATAGCCTTTGCAGCTGACATTGCGGATGAGGAACCAGAGCCGGCTGATCCAGCCCTCCAGCCGCATGCCGGTGTTCTCGTCGTAGCGCTTCGGCCCGGCCAGCCCCTGCACCACCACGAGCGCCGGCCGCCGTTCATCCGCCGCCCCGGCCGGCCGGTAGAGGCGGCCCTGGCCCTCGATCTCGTGCCGGCGGATGTCCGGGCGCATCATGTCGGCCGGCACCACCGGGTTCCAGGTCGGGAAGGTCACCGGCTCGCCGCCGGTGTCGATCCTCTTCTTCGCCGGCCTCGCCGTCATGGAATCGCCGCCTCGCCATGATCCGCGGGGAGATGCGCCTGCAGGGAGGCCAGCAGGTCCGGGTCGCTCATCACCCGCGGCACCTTGTTCTGGCCGCCCAGCTTGCCGCGCGCCTTCATCCAGGCGGCGAAGGTGCCGGGCGGAGCGACGACGACGCGCGGTCCGTGCATGCCGTACCCGCCGGAGCGGTGCAGACCGTAATCGTCATTCAGGTCGAGAAGCGTCGCATCCACGGTCTCGGCAAAGCGGGCCAGGACCGCCTCGCCGCCCCCGGGGGGCCGGGCGAACTCGACGATATAGAGATGACGGCCCTTGGGGTCCTCGGCCGACTGCGGGAAGAGCGGCGCGACGGTGAAGTCCTGCACCTCGGCGCCGATCGCCTCCGCCCCGGCGGCGACGGCGCGGGCCAACTCCTCGCCGGTCAGGTGTTCGCCGAAGGCCGAGAGCTGCTCCGCGGTGCGGCCGGTGACGAGCAGCCGCGGCGGGTCGAGGTCGACAAAGCGCACCGTATCGCCCAGCACATAGCCCCAACAGCCGGCGCAGGTCGACAGCACCACGGCGTAGTCCACGCCGGTTTCGATCGTGTCGATCCAGTAACGGCGCGGCGCCGCGCTGTCCAGGTCCGCGACCGGGACGAATTCGAAGAAGAGGCCATTGTCGAGGATCAGCCGCAGGCCCTCGCCGGGGCCGCGGTCGGCGACGGCGATGAAGCCCTCGCTGGCCGGATAGACCTCGCGCATCTCGGCATGGCTGCCGGCGAGATAGTCCTCGAAGCGGTCGCGATAGGGGGCGAAATTCACCCCGCCATAAACCACCAGATCCAGGTTCGGATAGAAATCGACCAGCCGGCCGTCGGGCTTGCCGGCGATTTCGGTCAGCCGGTCGAAGAACAGCAGCAGCCAGCTGGCGGTGCCGCCGATGGTGCGGATGTCGCGGCGGAGGGAATCGCGGCCCTGGGTCTCGACCTTCTCCTCCCAGCCCTGGATTTCGGCCAGCCGGCCGCGCGGATAGTAGTAGGGCCGGGCCCAGACCGGCACCTCGCGGGAGGCGATGCCGGTGAGATCGCCGCTGCGCACCCCCGGCGCCAATGTGTTCAGGCGCGGATTGCCGCCCAGCATGAAGTTCTTGCCGCCGATCGCCCGGCTGTCCGGCCGATGGTCCAGATGAAAGGAAATGAGATCGAGCGTCGCCCGGCGATTGGCGCGCGCCATCTCCCGGGATACCGGGATGTGCTTGGTGCGGCCGGTCGAGGTGCCGGAGGTCTCGGCGAAATAGGGGACGCGGCCGGGCCAGGTGCGGTCCTCGATCACCGGAAAGGCGTCCTTCCAGTAGCGCTCCCAGAAATCCTCGAAGCGGCGCAGCGGCACGCGCTGCTGGAAATCCGCCACCGAGCCGATGCCGGCGAAATCATGGTCGCGGCCGAACGCAGTGTCGCGGGCGCGGTTGACAAGGGCGAGCAGTTCCGTCCGCTGCGCCGCGGCCGGGTCGAGCCGGGTCAGGCGCTTCAGCCGGCGCCCGGCATAGAGGCGGAAAAGCGGGGTGGCGTCGGGCGGCATCGCGGTCCCTTCAATCCGGGGCGCTTTGACCGGATGCGGAGCCGGCGGGCTCCGCCACCCGGGCTTCGGCCGGATGCAGCGTCATATGGTGCGGGAAGCGCGCATGCGCGGTCTCGGGGCGCAGCGGCACCTGCACGAACTCGCCGCGGCGCCAGAGGTCGAGCTGGTCGCAGAAGGTCGCGCTGCCCAGCCAGCCGTCCTGGCCGCCCAGCAGCACGAAGAAATTGCGGTCCATATTGGCGAAGTCGGAGATATGCCGGGCCCCGACGCCCAGCCGGGCGCCGTGCCGGCCCTGATGGAAGCCGTGCGAGGTCTTCATCACCGTCTCGTTCGAGCCGGCCACCGGCTCCTCGGCGAACCGGTACCGGCGGCCGATCACCGGGACCGACCCGAAGGGATGGGCAAGCCGCAGCCGGTGCATCGCCCCCCAGCTGCCGAAGCGCGCGAAGCGGTGGGCGGCCGGGCCGGCCGCCTCGCCGGCAGCGCGGGCCAGGCGCGGCCGGTCGAGGGTGGCGAGGTCGCGGTGCAGCAGGGACCAGGGATCCCAGGTGGCGCGGAACACGTCGATCTCCGCCTCGCCGTGCAGGCGATGCAGGAAGTAATAGACCATCAGCTCGAAGGCGAGCGCGCCGGCGGACTCGGCGCGGTGTGCGCCGTCCCAGTCGCGCAGGGCCTGCAGCATCTCGCCCGCCGCGATCTTGCCGTCCGGCGCGGCAGGCAGCCCCTCGCCGGCAAGGTCGGCCAGCTGCCGCGCCAGCCCCAACGAGGACGGCATGACGACGTCCAGCTGGATCGCCGCCATGTCGGGCACCGATAGCCGCTCCTTTGCGCGCAGCAGCGTGCGGATGCGGTTGACGCGCTCATCGGCGGAAAAGAAGAAGCCGACGGGCACCACGGTGCCGGCCGGCCGGTTGTTGGCCGAGGCGAGCACGCCGTCCGGCGGGTCGATGGCATGCGGCAGATCGCGGGCTGTGACCACCCGCTCCCAGTGCTGCGTGGCCTCGGGCGGTACGGCGAGGTCGGCCGGCGGGTTGTGCGGCCGGCGCGGCAGGTGCGCCGCCAGGGCCGAACCGATGCGGCCGGTGGCGTCGGCATAGATCATGGTCTGGCCGGGGGCGGCGAAGCCGTCGAGCGCCGTAACGAAGCTGTCGAAATCGCTCGCCTGCAGCAGCCCGAGCATCGCCGTCACCTCGTCGGTCGGGCGGTGGCCGATCCAGGTCAATGCCAGCGGGCCTTTGCCGGAGCTGGCGAACCGCGGGATGTCGGTGATGACGGGGCCGTGTGCGGTCTCGCGTATGGTCACGGTTTCGGGCCGGCCCCAGCGGACCCGGATGGTTTCCTGCCGGCTGGTGATGGACGCGGGCGGCAGGTCGGACAGGTCGACGAGGTCGCTGCTGCCGGCATGCAGGCTGGTGCCGCCCCAGCCGATTGCCGCATTGCGGCCGAGGGCGACGACCGGCAGGCCGGGGATCATCATCCCGACCGCGTGGAAGCCGGGCGATTTGAAGCCGGCAACCAGCCAGACATTCGGCAGCATCAGGCCGAGATGCGGGTCGCTGGCCAGGATGGCGCCGCCGGTGGCGCTGCGGGCGGCCGAAACGGCGAAGCAGTTGCTGCCATTGCGGCCGGCCCGGTCGACCAGGGTCTCGAAATCGAGGTCATCGACCGGATCGCCGGGGGCCGTGCCCTGGCCGGAGAAGCGCGGCATGGCGGTGGCATTGTCGGTGATCAGGCGCTCCCAGATGATGTCCCAATCTTCCCGGCCGGTCAGCCGGATCAGCTTTTGCCAGACTTTCCAGGTGAAATCGCTGGCCGCCAGCCGGCCGACCGCCAGCACGTCGGCCAAAGTCCACGGGGCCGGTTCGATGCCGAGCAGGCGGAACTCCTCCGGCCGTTCGGGCGCCGGGCCGCCGGCCGGCCCGGCGATCACCGCATTGATGCCGTCGACAAAGCCCTCCAGCCAGGCGCGGGAGCCGGCCGGCAGGCGGGCGTCGATCTCCGGCACGGCGCGGGTGAAGCCGACGATCCGCATCGCCCGGTCGACCGGCAGGGCCGCGGCGCCGAGGATCTCGGCCAGCCGGCCCTGTGCCAGCCGCCGCATGATTTCGATCTGCGTCAGCCGCAGATGCCCATGCACCAGGCCGAGCGCGACGGCGAGGTCGCGGTCGTCGGCCGCCTCGATGAACGGGATTTGCCGCTCATGCCAGTGCATGCCGACCGGCTGCTTGAGCGGCAGGCCATGGCGGGGCAACTGGCACAGCCGCTCGGCCGTCGACAGAGTGCGGCGGCGGCGGACGACGCCATGGTTGAGCGCCAGGCGTGCGACCAGCCGGCTCAGGCCATTGAGGGTCTGCAGGGACAGCACGGAGCGGATGCAGGTTCCGGTTATCGCCAGTGCAAAGAGAGGCGGTCGCGGCGCGGGCGTGGAAGGCGACGCGACGCCGCATGGCGAGCCAACACGGGGAAACGGACTGCGGTTCCCCGGCTGCAACCGCGGTCTCCCATCCCCGGATTGGGAAAGGCGCCTTGCTTGGGCATGAAAATGGCACCACTCAATGCAGGGCAATTCCAGTCGCATCGCCGGATAGGACCGGCGCCGGGATCAGAGACCATCTGCCGGGCAGTGCGGGCCCTGTCCCCGACCATACTCTTTATGCGGAAATATTCTCCGAAAGTATAAACGGATTCACCACCAATTAACGGGTTTGACCTTAATCAGCAACACTGTCTTAAAAGACGCTGTACCCGGTTCTACAACCATGTGGGAGCCGGTCCCAACGAAATGGCGCTCAAATGCATCGAACGGGGAAACGCGCATGCTCAAGCCTGAAGAGAGCGCCGCCGTAGCGGCCGCACCGCCAGAGACCGTCATCGAGCGTTTTGCCGACGCCGCCTCCGGCATCGGCATTCAAATCGTCGATGCCGCCGGCAATGTCGACGATGTCAGCGACAGCCTGAGCGCCCAGGCGGCCCTGCTGGAGACCATGCACAGCGAGATGACGTTGCTCAGCCAGGGCAATGCCTCGATCGTCACGGCGACCCATTCGGCGGCCGCCGTCTCCGACCGCGCCCGGCGCGACGTCGCCGCCTCGCGCGATACGCTGCAGGAGGCGGTCGCCCGCATCCGCGGCCTGATCGAACTGGTCAACGAGCAGCAGGCCGTCCTGCGCGAGCTTACCGCAGCGCTGGGCACCGTCGGCACCGTGGCCGGCGGCATTCAGTCGATCGCCAAGCAGACCAACCTGCTCGCCCTCAACGCGACGATCGAGGCGGCCCGGGCCGGCGAGGTCGGCCGCGGCTTCGGCGTCGTCGCCGGCGAGGTCAAGGCCCTGGCCCGCCAGACCGCCACGGCGACCGATGAGATCGCCGCCACCCTGGCGACTCTCGACAAGACGGCCGAACGGCTGATCGGCCAGAGCGGCAAGGCAGTGGATTGCGCCCGCCGGGTCGACAGCGATACCGCAGCCATCGGCCAGACCATCGAAACAATCGAAACGGCGGTGCAGGCCGTCGGCGACGAAACCGCCGCCATCACCCGCGAGGCCGAGACCATCAGCGCCCGCTGCAGCGAGGTTCTGGGCTCGGTCGAGCGCACCGCCGACGGGGTGACCGCCTCCGCCGCCCATATGGAGCAGGCGCGGGCGCAGCTGGGCCGGCTGCTGAACTCCGGCGAGGCGCTGATCCGCATCACGGCCGATGCCGGGGTGGAAACCGCCGACACGCCAATGATCCGCCTGGCGCGGGAGATCGCCGCGACGATCGCCGAGGCCTTCGAACAGGCGCTGGCCGACGGCACCCTGGCCGAGGCCGATCTGTTCGACGAGGCCTATCGGCCGATCCCCGGCAGCGACCCGCAGCAATTCACAACCCGCTATATCGACTTCACCGACCGGGTGCTGACGCCGATCCAGGACCCCGTGCTGGCGCACGACCCGCGCATCGTCTTCTGTGCGGCCGTCGACCGCAGTGGTTTCCTGCCCACCCACAACAGCAAATACGCCAAAAAGCAGGGGCCGGACCCGGTCTGGAACGCCGCCCACTGCCGCAACCGGCGGATGTTCACCGACCGCGTCGGCCTCGCCGCCGCGAAGAACCGCGAGCCTTTCCTCGTCCAGACCTATCGCCGCGACATGGGCGGCGGGGAAAAGGCGCTGATGATGGACGTCTCCGCCCCGATCCTGGTGCGGGGCCGCCATTGGGGCGGCCTTCGCCTCGCCTACCGGGCAACATAGGGAGAGCCCGATCCGCGTCGGCGCCCGTCCCGGACCGGTCGACGCTGACGATGATCTTCCAGCCGGCATAAGCGGGGCGAAGGGCAGCGCCGGGGCCCGTCTATTTCGCCATGCGGCTGATGGTGGCGGTGGTGGAATGGCCGGGGGCGAGCGTGGCCAGGTGGACCCGGCCGCCATAGCTCTGGACGATTTCCGCCCCGACCACCGTCTCGACCGTATAGTCGGCGCCCTTGACCAGCAGGTCCGGCCGCACCGCCTCGATCAGGCGGAGCGGCGTGTCCTCCTCGAACAGCACCACGAGGTCGACTGCCTCGAGCGATGCGAGGACCGCCGCTCGGGCCGTCTCGTCCTGGATCGGCCGGTCCGGCCCCTTCAGGCGGCGCACCGAGGCGTCGCTGTTGAGCCCGACCACCAGCCGGTCGCAGACCCCGCGGGCCTGATTGAGCAGCGACAGATGGCCGGGGTGCAGCAGGTCGAAGCAGCCATTGGTAAAGCCGATACGCCGGCCTTCGGTGCGCCAGCGGCCGATGCGCTCCAGCGCCGGGCCGTGTTCCAGCACCTTGGCCTCGCCGCGGGCCCAGCGCTCGTGGCGGAGCGCCGCCGCCAGTTCCTCGGCGTGAATGACGGCGGTGCCGACCTTGCCGACGACGATGCCGCCGGCGAGATTGGCGAGGCGCGCCGCTTGGGTGAGCGAGGCCCCGGCGGCCAGGGCGGCGCTCACCGTCGCCACCACCGTGTCGCCGGCGCCGGAGACGTCGAAGACCTCCCGCGCCTCGCCGTGCAAGTGCACCGGCTCGCCCTCCGCCGGAACCACCGACATGCCGCGCTCGCCCCGCGTCACCACCATGGCAGGCACGCCGGTCGCGGCGAGCAGCGCGCGGGCAGCCTCGGTCACCTCGGCATCGCCGTCGACCGGCCGGCCGCTCGCCTCCGCCAGTTCCTTGCGGTTCGGCGTCAGGACCGACGCGCCGCGATAGCGGGCAAAGTCGCGGCCCTTGGGGTCGACCACCACCGGCAGGCCGCGGGCGCGCGCCGCGGCGATGGTCCGGGCGATGACGTCGTCCCGCAGCACGCCCTTGGCATAATCCGAGAGCACGACAGCCCGGCAGCCGGGCAGCACGGCTTCGATGGCGGCGCAGAGCCGCGCTGCCGTGGCGTCGGCGATCGGCTCGGCGGTCTCGCGGTCGGCGCGCAGGAGCTGCTGGGCGCCGGCGACATAGCGCATCTTCAGCGTGGTCGGGCGCCCGGGTTCGACGATCAGGGCGGCGACCGGGCCGATGCTCTGCCCGGCGAGGTCGGCCAGGTGCCGTCCGGCCTCATCGTCGCCGATCACCGCGGCAAAATCGGTGCCGACGCCCAGCCCGACCAGATTGGCCGCGACATTGCCGGCTCCGCCGGGCATCGCGGCCTCGCCGGTCATGCGCAGCACCGGGATCGGCGCTTCCGGCGAGACGCGCTCGACCGTGCCATAGACATAGCGGTCGAGCATGGCGTCGCCGAGACAGAGGACGCGGGTGCCGGCCATGCCGGCAATGATGACGCTCAGGGCATCGGGATCGGTCATCGCGGCCAAAGGGTCTGCGAAAGGCGATGGGGGGCGCTGCCAAGCCGGGATAACGGGTTTTCGCGACAGCGCCGGGCGCCCCGACGTCATGCCGCGGACCGGGCGCTGTGGCAAGCGTTTCGGCAGGCTCGCGCGCGCCGCCCGCAACACGACGCAGCGATGGAGGCTGCAAAAGGGTGCGACATCCACGTCTCCCGGCGATGCTGTTGATTTCGGTATGTTCCTTTGGCAGAGTTCACCATCTGGAGACAGGCGTTTTCGCGCCTTGACGATGCCGCTGCTGCGCCCGGGCCGTGGCCGTGTCGCCGAGGATGGGGCTCCGGAGAAAGGCGTCGAGGATGGCGGACAGCATGACCAAGTCGGAACTCATTGCCCGCCTGGCGGAGCGCAATCCCCATCTCTACCAGCGCGATGTCGAAAAGATCGTCACGACGATCTTCGACGAGATCGCCGCGGCGCTGGCCCGCCGCCAGCGGGTGGAGTTGCGCGGCTTCGGCGCCTTTTCGGTCAAGCAGCGGGAGGCGCGCGTCGGCCGCAATCCCCGCACCGGGGAAGCGGTGCATGTTTCGGAGAAATACATACCGTTCTTCAAGACCGGCAAACAGCTGCGGGAACGCCTGAACGCATCGGAGTGACCCGCGGGATAACACAAACCGGCGGCCGGGAGGACCGGCGCCCCGAAGAGGAGTGGGTGGGCTGCGCTATCTGACCTGGCTCTTGTCGCTGCTGTTCATCGCCGTGATCGTGGTGTTCGCAGTCAACAACCGGCACACCGTTGCCATCGACGTCTGGCCGCTGCCGGATTCCCTCAACCCGACCTTGCGGCTGTTCGTGATCGTCCTGGTGCCGGCCGCGCTGACCTTCCTGCTCGGCTGGCTGGTCGGCTGGGTCAATGCCGGTCGCCATCGCGCCCGCATCCGCCGCCAGTCCGAGCGGATCGAGCGGCTGACCGCCGAGGTGCGGCGGCTGCGCGCCCGTCAGGACCAGCTTGACGAGAGCATGAGCAAGGAGGCCGAGACAAACCGGTCCAAGGCGGCGTCCGAGGCGGCCCACAACGCCGCCCAGCTGGACCAGCCGGCCCACCCGGCCCTGGGCGGTCCGGCGGCGGCGCAGCAGCGGCAAGAGGCGGCGATCGCGGCGCGCTGAGGCGCCTCGCCTCGGGCCCCGCGTGACCGGTCCCGCATGCGGATCATCAGCGCCTCCGAAATCGAAGCGGCTCTCGACTATCGGGTCCTGGTCGAGCGTCTGCGCCAGGCCTTCCGCTTCGGCGGCGGCGCCCCGCTCCGCCACCGCCACACCATCCCCACTTATGGCGAGCACGACGCGACGCTGATGCTGATGCCGGCCTGGCAGACGGGCCGCCACATCGGCGTCAAGATCGCCACCCTGTTCCCCGACAATGCCGCCCGGAAGCTGCCCACGATCATGGGCGCCTATCTGCTGCTCGACGGCAAGACCGGCTCGCCCCTGGCACTGATCGACGGGCCGGCCCTGACCAACCGGCGCACCGCCTGCACCTCCGCCCTCGGTGCCCAGTACCTGGCGCGCCAGGACTGCGAGCGGCTGCTGATGGTCGGCACCGGCGCCCTCGCCCCGCACCTGATCCTGGCGCATGCCGCCGTCCGGCCGATCTGCCATGTGCTGATCTGGGGGCGTACCCCCGCCAAGGCCGACAGGCTGGCGAGCCGCATGGACAGGCCGAAATTCCGGGTGCGGGCGACGCAGGATCTGGAAGGAGCGGCGCGCGGCGCGCATGTCATCTGCTGCGCCACCGCCTCCGAGACGCCGCTGATCCACGGCGACTGGCTGGCGCCGGGCACCCATCTCGACCTCGTCGGCGGCCATACGCCGGAAGCCCGCGAGGCCGATGACGCGGCCGTAGCCATGGCCCGGGTGTTCGTGGACTCGCGCGAAGGCGCGCTGGCGGAGGCCGGCGACATCATCCAGCCGATCCAGAGCGGCGTGCTGCGCCGGGACGACATTGCCGGCGACCTGTTCGACCTCGCCCGCGGCGAGCGGGCCGGCCGCCGCTATTACGATCAGATCACCCTGTTCAAATCCGTCGGCATGGCTCTGGAAGACCTCGCCGCCGCCCAGCTGGCCGCCGAGGTGGTGTAACCGGCTGACGGCGCGGCGGGACTTCGCTTTCCGTGCCGCGCCACGTTCGAACCCAGGCAGCAGCGATCGCATCGTCATGACCCGCAAGCCGGCCTATACGATCCACCACCACGACCATCACACTGGCTGGGACAACGCCATCCCGCCAAGGCTGAGGGTGGCGCCCGGCACGGTGCTGGATTTCGAGGTCATCGATGCTTCGGGCGGCCAGATCACTTCGGAGAGCGACGTCACAGCCGTCACCCGGATCGATCCCGGGCGCGTCAACCCGGTGACCGGACCCGTCTTCATCGACGGCGCCGAGCCCGGCGACGCGCTGAAGGTCACGCTGCTCGACTACGCGCCGTCGGGCTGGGGCTGGACGGCGAACATCCCGGGCTTCGGGTTGCTGGCCGACCAGTTCCCCGACCCGGCCCTGGCGCTCTGGTCCTATGACGCCCGGGGTTTGACGCCGGCGCTCTACGGGCCGGGCGGGCGGGTGCCGCTCAAGCCCTTTGCCGGGACCATCGGCCTCGCCCCGGCCGCGCCCGGCCGGCACGACGTGATCCCGCCGCGGCGGGTCGGCGGCAATATGGACATCCGGGATATGGCGGCGGGGACCGAGCTGCTGCTGCCGGTCGAGGTGCCGGGGGCGCTGTTTTCCATCGGCGACACCCATGCCGCCCAGGGCGACGGCGAGGTCTGCGGCACGGCGATCGAAAGCCCGATGACCGTCACCCTGCAGCTGGACGTCGTCAAGGGCGCGGCGCCGCGCCATCCGCGCTTTTGCACGCCCGGCCCGGTCTCGCGCCCGAAGGACGAGCGCGGCTTCTGGGTGACCACCGGCATCGGCCCGGACCTCTTCGAGGGCGCCCGCGCCGCCGTCAGCGAGATGATCGAGCATCTGGGCACCACCCAGGGCCTGTCGGCGGTCGACGCCTATCTGCTCTGCAGCGTCTGCGCCGATCTCCGGATCAGCGAGATCGTCGACCAGCCGAACTGGGTCGTCTCCTTCTACTTCCCGCGGATCGTGTTCGAGTGAGCCTCCCGGGCTTTCCGGATAAGACAGACCAACCGGCCATAAAACCGGACATTCATGCGGACACAAAGAGGCTGGCTTACCTCATAACATGATGATAATATTTGATTTATGAATGACGCCGACACGGACAAATTACCGGACATTCCAGCGGCAGACCGCGGCGAAACCACAGGCCTGATGGAACCGCTGCTGGTGGGCGAGAGCTCCCGGCACCGTACGGCCCTGACAGACCTGGCGGTTGAGCTGGCTGCCAGTGCGGCGGGTTTCCGGCGCAGCCTGCCCGCCGGCCTATCGGGGGCGCTCGCAGGCCTCGTTCGCGCCATGAACTGCTATTACAGCAATCTGATCGAGGGACATGACACGCACCCGGTCGATATCGAACGCGCGCTCAAGAACGATTACAGCGCCGACCGGCAAAAAAGGAACCTCCAGCTCGAGGCCAGGGCGCACATCACGGTCCAGGAATGGATCGACAGTGGAGGCCTGGACGGGCGCATGACCGCCGCTGAAGGATTGCAGGAAGTTCACCGGCGGTTCAGCGCGCTTCTTCCGGACGATCTGCTTCGGGCGGAAGATCCGGAGACAGGACAGCGTATCAGGGTCATTCCCGGCGCATGGCGCCGGAACGACGTCAAGGTGGGCAGGCATATCCCCGTCAGCCCCGGCGCTCTGCCACGCTTTCTTGCGCGCTTTGAAGCGGTTTACAGCCGACTTGGCAAGACCGACGCCATCCTTGCGGCGGCGGCAGCCCATCACCGCCTGCTCTGGATTCACCCGTTTCTGGACGGGAACGGGCGAGTGGCCCGGCTGATGTCCGACGCCATGCTGCGTGAGGCGCTCGATACAGGCGGCATCTGGTCTGTCGCCAGAGGCCTTGCCCGGAATGAGTCCGCTTACAAGACCCATCTGACTGCCTGCGATCAGACCCGCCGCAATGATCTGGACGGGCGCGGCCACCTTAGCGAGGAAGCTCTTGCCGCGTTTACGCGGTTTTTCCTGACCGCCTGCATCGATCAGGTGGATTTCATGGAAGGGCTGGTCCAGCCCGCCCGCCTGCGCAGCCGTATCCTCCTCTGGGCCGAAGAAGAGAGTCGCGCCGATGCACTGCCGCCCAAAGCGGGTGCAATCCTTGAAGCGGTTCTGTATCGCGGCGAGCTGCCCCGCGGCGAAGTCGCCGGATTGCTCGGCACCGGCGAACGCCAGGCGCGGCGGGTGACGGCCGCCCTGCTCGACCGCGAGGTGCTGGTCTCTGAAAGCACCCGCGCGCCGCTGCGCCTTGCCTTCCCGGCACGGCTGGCCACACGCTGGATGCCGGGACTATTTCCCGAAAAGAACGAATAGCTATGGTCCGTTCAGGACAGACGAAGGTCATGTCCCGGACCATGACCACGATTCCAGTCGCTCCGCCTGCTCTCTGCCTATTGCACCGGGGCCGATAGTGGCTGTCCT
>JAAAOG010000003.1 GCA_009909005.1 Alphaproteobacteria bacterium
GGCGCCGCGGCGGCGGTGCAGATGAAGCCGTCGAGCACCACGGGAATGCGGCGAAGACGCGCGCCGATCACGGCGCCGGGGCCGGCCCGGCTGCCCGGCGCCCCGCGGCCGCCGCCGGCCTGGGCGACGAGCGCGTCGACAGCCATTCGGCCGGCAGCCGGATAGATCCCCGGCCGGATCACGCCCTCCCACAGCAGCACGCCATGGGCGAGGGCGAGGGGCAGAAGGTCGGGATGCGCATCGAACAGCTCGGGGCACAGGGCACCGGACGGCGCCAGGCTCTGTGCCGCCGCGGCCAGCGCGCTGCCGGCAAGGCCGTTGCCGTGCGGGCCGCTCAGCGACTGGTCGAGAGCGGCGAGGCCGCGGCACTTCTCGACATCGGCCGGCACCGGCGGTTCGCCGCGCAGCAGCTCCAGGACCGGTGCGGCGGTCAGGAACAGGACATCGTCGGCCGACAGCACCAGCAGGCTGTCGCCGTCGCCGAGCGGGTGATCGCTGCGGCCGTCGAGAACGGCACCGAGATCGACCGGTTGCAGCCGGCGGGTGCCGCTCCGCGGGTCGGTGGCTTCCAGGGCCGCGAAGGGCAGATAGGGATCGGGGCCCAGCGCCGCTTCATCCTCGATCAGGCCGGCCAGGGTCTCGCCCGGCGGCAGGGCGCGCGGGCCGGGCGTGACGACGTGACCGGCCAGCGACACCAGGCCGGTCCGACGCGGGCGGCTTTCCGGGACTTGCAGGATATCTCCATCGCGCAGGCGATGCGGATCCCGCGCGGGATCGCCGTGCACTGCCGGATCGGGAGGATCGAGCGGCAGGACGCGCTCCAGCCCGTCGCTGCCGACCCGCAACACATGGCGTCGTCCGGGACCGGGCACGATCGCGCCGCCGGCCAAGGCCATGGCGTCTTCGGGCGGCAGGGCGACATCGCCGGGCGGCAGTTCGAAAATGCCCGGGCGGCGGACGGCGCCGGCGACGGCGATTGTCGGGCCGAGGGCCGGCACGAACAGCCGGTCGCCGTCACGCAGCGGCCGGTTGGCAAGGCTGTCGCCCTCTTGCAGCAGGCGATAGAGGTCGATCGGCCGGCGCAAATCGTCGCGGATCAGCGCCAGCGCGCGCAGACTGCCGAGCCGGTTGATGCCGCCGGCGGCTCTCAGGGCATCCGGGACCGTGGCAAAGGGCGTCAGGGCATGACGCCCCGGATCGCCGACCTCCCCGAGGACCTGAACGGCGATCCGGCGGAACTCGGCGACCGACAGAAAAAGCCGCGTGTCGCCGAAAACCCGGGCGGTCTCGGCCTCCAGCTCCGAACGCACTTCGCCCAGCGGGCGCCCGACCGCGGGGATCAGCCGTAGTTGGGGCAGCAGCAGGCCGTCTCGCCGGACCGGAACCAGCCGATCGACATTGACTTCACCGCGCAGGGCCACCGATAGGACATCGCCCACCCCCAGGACATAATCCGCCTGAACGGGACCGGGCGGCGCCGGCGGGGCGCGGTTGCGGTTTTCGAAAAGGCGATAGCCGAATTGGCGCAAGGGCTGGCCGGCCCGCTCGCTGTAATGGCGTTCGAGCGCCGAGGGCGCGGGGCGGCCGTCGTCCCCGTTCGCACTCTCCTGCTCGTCTTCCGCCGGTTCGGGACCGTCCGGGCCGCTTCGCCCCGGCCCGACCGGCCGGTCGGGGTCCGGCGCGATCGACTCGAGCGCCGGATCGATAGCCGGCCCCAGGGCCGGGCCGACGGCCCCGGGCTTGCCGAACCCGCCGGGTCCCTGCGCCGCCAGCGGGGCGGCCAGCAAAATGAGGAGAGTGCCGGCCAAAACGATGACCCGCAGAACTGCAAGGGCAAACACGGCTGCAGCCCAGTCCAGAAACGCCGAATGCCATGCGATCGTATTCCGCGTCGGCCGCCGTGCCAAGCAAAAGAGTGGGCGGGGTCGGGCTTCGCGCCTTCGGCGTGCCCTCTAGAGGGTCGGGCCGCCGCCGTCGCCGGTCAGCAGCGGCCCATAGAGATCGGGACGCCGGTCGCGGAACACGCCCCAGGCAACCCGGCGCATGCGGATCGCCGCCAGGTCCAACCGTGCCGTCAGCACGGCCTCGCCGGCCGGCTCGGCCTGCACCACCAATTCGCCGGTCGGTCCGGCGATGAAGGAACTGCCATAGAAATCGATGGTGCAACTCTGCCCGACCTCGCTGCCGAAGCGGTTGGCGGCGATCACCGGGACCAGATTGGCCGCCGCATGCCCCTGCATGACCCGGGTCCAGTGCGCGCGCGTGTCCAGGCCGGGATCCTGCGGTTCCGAGCCGATTGCCGTCGGATACAGGAGGAGGTCGGCACCTCTCAGCGCCAGAATGCGGGCGGCCTCCGGGAACCACTGGTCCCAGCAGATCGCGCAGCCCAGCGCCGCATAGCGGGTCCGGAAGACCGGAAGACCGCTGTCGCCCGGATTGAAATAGAACTTTTCCTGATATCCCGGGCCGTCGGGGATATGGGACTTGCGATAGGTTCCGAGCAGGCTGCCGTCGGCATCGATCACGGCCAGAGAATTGTAATGCGCATTGTTCGCACGTTCGAAAAAGCTGATTGGCAGAACGACCCCAAGCTTTGCGGCCAGAACGCGCATCGCGGCGAGCACGGGGTGATCCTCGACCGGACCGGCGAGCGCAAAGAACGCCGGATCCTGGTCCTTGCAGAAATAGGGGGTGGAAAAAAGCTCCGGCAGCAGCACGATCTGCGCTCCGCCCTCGGCAGCCCGTCGCACCAGGCGCTCGGCCGTGGCGAGATTGGTGTCGGGATCCGGCCCGCACGCCATCTGAACGGCGGCGACGGTGATCAAGGCCATCGTGGCGTCCTTCTTTCACGCAGGCACCGGTGTCGCTGAGGCGCCGCCTGCGGCCCTGCCCATGGGCCTGCCCTGGTTCCCCTGCCTGCGGGGCCACACTTAAGGCATGGCTTCGGCCACTCCAAGAACGGGAGCGGGAAACGGGCATGGGCCGACGCGGCATGCTGATCGGGATTGTCGTTCTGGCTCTGGCGATCGGAGCCGTCGTGCTGGTCGCCGGCCGGCGCGTGGCGGGCGAGGCCTTGGAGGCGGTGCTGCGCGATCAGGGGGTGCCGGTCGACAGCCTGGATCTGGCGCGGGTCGGCTGGGGGTCGGCGCGGCTGGACCATGTGGTGCTCGCCAACGGCGCGGTCCGGATCGACATGGTGCACGCGTTCTTTGATCTCCGGCGGCTGATTGCCGATGGCCGTCTGGAGAGCGTGACGCTGCAGGGCGTGGCCGTGACGGGGCCACTGCCGGCTCTGGCCATGCCGGGCGAAGCCGCCGGCCCGGCGGCCTTGCCCGATCTGCCGATCGGCCGGCTCCGGGTCACCGACGCGACAGCGATGATGGAGACGATGGCCGGACCGCTGACCGTGCAAGTCGGCGGTCTGGACGCGGTTCCGGTGGCGGCAGGACTGCAGTTCCGGGGCGCTGCCGAGATCGCCGGCGATCGGGGACAGGCGCGCCTCAGCTTCGCCGGACTGGTCGGACGGGATTTCCGGGTCGATATGGCTGCCGCGCTCGAGGCGGGGGAGGCCCGGGCGGCCGGTTTCGAGGCCGCGGCGCTGACCGGCCTGGCAGCTGCGACCGCCGGGCCGGACGGCCTGCGGACCCTCGCCGGCCTCGTGTCAACCGCCGAACCGGTCGAGACGCCGGGGCCGGGGCTGGAGGGCATCGCCTTCTGGGGCGCCGGCGGTCCTGACGGGATCGACCATCTTTCGATGCGGGCTGGCGTGCCGGCCCTTTCCGGACGGGCGGCGGTCGAGGCCCGGCGTGCCGGGGAAGACGGCGCGGAACGGCTTGCGGTGTCGGCCATGGCCGAGGCCGGCCGGCTCGATTCGCTTGCTTCGGTTCTCGGTCTCGCGGCGACGGGGCGTGGCCGGGTCGAGGCGGCGCTGACGGTGCCGCTGCCGGACCTCCGGGCGCTGGCCGCGACAGGGCATTGGCCGGAGGATGCGGAGGCGGAAGGGAGCGTCGCCGTGCGCCTGCGGCGTCTTGCCCTGCCGGGCGTGATGGAGGACGGCAGCCTGAGTGTGTCCGGCAGGCTGCAGGCCGGCCGCGATGCGCTGCACCTGCGCGGCGACCGGCCCTGGCTGCTTGCCGGCCTGTGGCAGGGGGTGCAGGCGCGCGGTGTCCTGACCCTGGGCTCCGACGGCCGGCCGGCGCAAGCCGCGCTGGCGCGCGCGGAAGACGGTCTCGCGGCCGAGCTTGCCGGCCCGGTCGCGGTACGCAGCCGCCTGGGTGGCATCTTCGGCGATGGCCGACTGGCGGCGACGCTGGCGGAGGATGGGACGCTTGCCGGACTAAGCTGGCAGGGGGACCTTGCCGCTCTGCCGATCCGCCTTGGTGCGGCGTGGCTCGTAACGGATGAGGTCAGGGTCGATGGCCAATGGCAGGATGGCGTCACCGACAGCCGGCTCTCCGCACAATTGGGGCTCGACGGCACGATCGCCCGCGATGTCGCCGTGCGCGATGGGCAGGTCCGGCTGGACGGAACGCTGCGTGTCGCCGGCGGGCAGGCCGTGTTCCGGCCGGATGCCTGCGTGGACATCGCCGTGCGTTCCGTCCGGATCGGCGACGGTGTCGCCATGCCGGATGGGATTGCGCTCTGTCTCGACGGGCCGGAGGACGGCACCCTGCTGGCCGTCACCCTGTCCGGCGACGGGGCCGGGGCGATCTCTGCCGAGGCGGGAGCCGCCGATATCAGCGTGCCGCTCACGGTCGGTGCGACTGCGGCGGAGCTTTCGGCGGAGCGCCTGGCGATCGAGGGGGAGGTCGATGCCGGGGGCGGGGACCATGACGTGCGCGTCGGGCTGGCCGGCGCGACCCTGACCGTGCCGGAAGCCGCCCTCCGGGCCGAAGACCTGGGCGTTGCGACGCGCTTCCGGGCCGGCGAGCCGCCGCTCGCCATCGACCTGGCCGAAGGGCAGCTGCGCTCCCTGGCCGACCCGGCGTGGATTGCGCCGCTGGCCCTGACTGCGTCCGGCGAGGTCGACCGGCGGGGCCGCCTGTCCTTTCGAGCCGACGGTACAGGCGTCGGCGGGGCGCTGCGGCTGATTGCGCGCGGCGAGGTCCTGGAGACCGGCTCCGGTCATGTCGCCCTCAGCCTGGCGCCGGTCAGCGTCGCGCCGGGCGTCCGGTCGGTGCGCACGCTGTTCCCGATTCTGGCGGCGACGCCGGTTCGCGAGGCCGCGGGCAGCCTGTCGGCCGAGCTCAGCTATGGCTGGGGGGCGGAAGCGCATGACTGGGCGCGGGTTGCGCTGTCCGATCTCGACCTGTTCATCGACAGCGTCGCGGTGCTGGACGTCGAGGGCCGGATGGTGGTTGCATCGTTCGATCCCCTGGTGTTGTGGGACGGGCAGGAACTGGCGATCGGCCGTGTCGGTCTCGGCCTGCCGCTGCGGGACGGCCGCGTCGTCTTCGGCTTTCGCGGGCCGGACCGGCTGTCGGTGTCCGACCTGCGCTTCGCCCTGGCCGGCGGCAGCCTGAGCGCCGAGCCCTTCACGCTCGGTCTGGACCGGGATGGCGAACGCCGGATCGCCGTACGAGCGGCGGACCTCGATGTCGCCACCCTGGTCGGCCTGGCCGAGATCGCCAATCTGCAGGCCACCGGCCGGCTGTCGGGGCGCATCCCCCTCCGCCTTTTGAATGACATGATCCGTATCGACGATGCCGTGCTGGAATCGCAGGGGCCGGGCGTGATCCGCTATACGGGTGCCGGCCTGGCGGGCTTCGCCGGTGCGGGCGAGGTCGAAGGAACGCCGGGGCCACCCGGTCAGGGCGGCGTCGAATTGTTGGCGGAGGCTGTCCGCAATTTTCAATACGAGTCGCTTCGGCTCAGCCTGAGCGGCGCGATCGGCGGCGAGATGACGGGCGAGGTGCGAATTCGCGGCGCCAATCCGGAGCTGTACGGCGGCTATCCGATTGCCCTGACCGTCAACCTCTCCGGGGCGCTGTCGGAGGTCCTGCGCCGGAGCCTGGAAACCGGCCGTCTGGCGGAGCGGCTGGAAGAGCATTATCGTCGCCGCGCCGGACAGTCCGTCTCGGACGACATCCTGGAGACACTGGAAGCCATACAGGAATGACAGCGGCGATGGAGCAGGCGGAACGGCAGGGACACCGGGCAGGCGGGCGCGCGGCGCGCGTCGTGCTGCTGCTCATGGCGGCGACGCTGGCGGCGGCCTGCTCGCCGACGGTGCGGGTTCAGGCCCCCGATGAGCCGATCGAGATCAATTTGAACGTCCGGATTGAGCAGGAGGTCCGCGTGCGCATCGACCGCGAGCTCGAAGAGGCGTTCCAGGAGAATGACGACATCTTCTGATCCTGAGGAACGAGAATGAGGGTATTGGGTCGACGATTGGTCCTGGCCGGCTGTGCGGCAGCCGGACTGACTGCCCTGTTGCCGGGTCCCGCCCGGGCGCTGACGCTCGATCAGGCACGGGTCCAGGGCCTTGTCGGGGAACTGCCCAACGGCTATGTCGCGGCACGGCGTTCCGCGCCCGGCGTCAGCGATTTGGTCGACAGTATCAACCGGCAGCGGCGCCAGCGTTATCGGCAGATCGCCCAACAGACCGATGTGCCGCTTGCCGCGGTCGAACAGCAGGCCGGCCAGGCGTTGATCGAGCGGCTGCCGCCGGGGGTCTGGTACATGAATACGCAAAACCAGTGGGTACAGAAATAGGCTGTCACGGGATGGGGGAACCTTCCCCCCGTGCCGTTGTTCCTCTCGCGTGACTCTGCCGGCAGCGCCGCTCTGCCGGGTTCATCCGCAAACAAGGAGGAACAATTATGCGCAAGACACTGATGGTCGCGACCGGCGTCCTGGCTCTGACTTTGGGCAGCTCCCTCGCCATGGCCCAGCCGTCGCAGGAGAACTGCGAGAATATGCTGCGTGTCTTCGACCAGCATCTGGAGGAGGTATCGCAGTGGGATGCCGCCGCCACCCCCAACCCCTATGTCGCCTTTGCCCAGGAGCGTCGGGAAGAAGCCGCGCAAATGTGCGAAGAGGGCCAGACCGAAGCGGCGATCGACGAAATCCAGCAAGGCATCAGCATGCTGTCGCATGCCCGTCCCCTCCGGACCGGCGCGGCCCGGTAAATCGTCGCCATCCGGAGGCAGGTTGCCGAAAGCGTGATGCCTGCTCCGGTGTCGACAGTGAGCGATTTGGGGGTTGAGTGGAGGGTATCCGCTCAATCCCATCGCAATTTGACCGGTCCTGACACCCGGGACGTTCATCTTCCGCGCGTGGTGTCGCGGTTCCTCGCTGTCAAGGGAAAGGACAGCGGTCGGCGGTGACGTCGACCATGCTCGTCCGCCCTTCCGTCACGGAAAACCGAAACTCCTCATTGCCGACGACGATGGCGTGCTGCAGGGGCAAGGTGCCGGCGACACGGCTTTCCTCGCCGTCGATGGTGGTGAAGGTGAGGGTCACCTCTTCCGTCGGATCGAATTGCGGCAGGACCTGTCCCTGGCCGTCGCGGGCGTTCTCGCCCAGCCCCGAAACGATGATTCGCCCCTCGGCAAAGGCGGTTGAGGTGTTCGGCCCGTCCCAAAGGGGCGTGGCCATGAAGAAGGACCGCGTCCGGGGCTGCGAGCAGTCATGCGGCGGGCCGGCGGCGTCGATGAAAAAGGCCAGCCGCTGCGAGTCGATCCCCTCGCGCAGGCGCGCCGCAACCAGGTCGGTAAGGCGGCGAAGCTCCCCGGTCGGGACCTCGCGCCGGTACTGCGCCGTCACCTCCTCCAGCCGGCGAAGCGCATCGTCCAGCTCCTCCTCCTTCCGGTCGGCATAGGCTTCCCAGTCCGCGGCATCGGCGCGCAGGTCCTGGATGCGCTGTTGCAACTCTTCTTCCTTGGCACGGTGCTGTTCAATCCCGGTCTGGTAGGCGAAAAGCCCCGTACCGACAATAAACGTCAGAAAAAAACCGAAGCGGAAGAGGCGCGCCCACACGCGGCGTCTGTGCCGCCGCTCGTAATCATACAGGCCCAGAGACATCGATTATCGGCTGTGATGGCGGAGTGTCGCCGGGAATTCTAGCGCCAAAATCGAGCGCCCGCATCACCGGAAGGACGGAAAAGTGCCCGCAGCCCGGGCCGGGCGACTCCGGCTCACAGTCCGAAGTGGAGCGGTGCCAGCAGGCAGAAGACCAGCCACATCAGCAGCATCAGCGGCACGCCGCCACGCAGGAAATCGGAGAACCGATAATGCCCGGGCCCCATGACCAGCAGGTTGGTCTGATAGCCGATCGGCGTGGCGAAGGAGCAGTTGGCCGCCAGGAGCACCGTGATCGCCATCACCGACGGGTCGAGCCCAAGGTCGAAGGCCAGGTTGATGCCGATCGGCGTGAACAGCACGGCGGTGGCGTTGTTGGTGAGGACATTGGTCCCCAGTGCGACAATGATGAACAGCAGGGCCATGTTGGTCAGCGGATCGGTTCCCCCGAAGGACTCGATCATGGCGCGGGCGAGGAACTGCGCCCCGCCGGTGGCTTCCAGCGCCTTGCCGAGCGCCAGGGCCGAGCCGACCAGCAGCAGAATGGTCCGGTCCATCGCCCGGATCGCCTGACGCAGATTGAGGCAGCCGGTCGCGATCATCGCCGTCGCGCCGACAAAGGCCGCCACAGGGATCGGCAAAAAGCCGCTGGCCGCCAGGGCGACCGTCGCCAGAAAGATGAGCACGGCATGCGGTGCGCGCTGCAGCTCCGGCAGCTCGCGGGTCGTCCAGGCCATGAGCAGCAGATCGGGGTTGTTGGCCAGCGCATCGACGCTTTCCCGCGGCCCGGCGATGAGCAGGACATCGCCCGCTTCCAGGCGGATCTCGCCGATCCGCATGCGGGCCATGCGCCCGCGCCGCTGAATGCCGAGGACCAGGGAGCCGAAGCGGCGGCGAAAGCCGATCATGTCCACGGTCTGGTCGATCATCCGGCTGGCCGGCGCGATCATCACCTCGGTCAGCACCCGTTCGGCCGGGCGGCGGCCGGTGCCATTGCCGGTGGGGATGGCGTCATGGCCTTCATGCGTCAGCAGATAGCCGGCATTGCGGGTCAGCGCTTCCGTCAGGGCCTGGCGGGTGGCGGCGACGATAAGCACGTCGCCGGGCCGCAACACCACGTCATCGAAGGGCGGCAGCATGATCTGCTCGCCGCGCTTGACCAGCCGGACCGTCACGTCCGGCAGTTCCTTGAAGGTGCCGGCCGCCGCCCTGGCGCCGACCAGCCGGCTCTCCGGGGTGATGTCGATCTCGGCGATGAACTGCTTGCCTTCGCCGACGAAACTTCCGGCCAGAGTGCCGCGGTCGGGCAGCAGCCGCGGCAGGATGAAAATGACGTAGACGGCACCGACCGCGGCCATGGCGGCGGCCAGCCGGGTGAACTCGAACATCTCGAGCGGGCGCTGTCCGAGATCGATCAGGGCGCTGGATACGAGAAGATTGGTACTGGAGCCGATCATCGTGGTCATGCCGCCGAGGATCGCCGCATAGCTGAGCGGCATCATCAGCCGGCTGCCGGCCCAGCCCAGGCGGAGCGCGATGGTCTGCATGATCGGGATGAACATGACGACCACCGGCGTATTGTTCAAAAAGGCACTGACGAGCAGCACGCCGAGAAAGACGCCGGCCGCGCCCAGCCTTTTCCGCTTGCGCGTCGCCTGCACCAGCACGCTCGTCAGCCCGTTCAGGGCGCCGGTCTGGATCATGCCCTGGCCCATGACCAGCAGGGCGAGCACGGCGAGCAGCGACGGGTTTGCGAACCCCTGCAAGAGCGTTTGAGGCGGGAGCAGGGGCTCGCCGTCGGCACCCGTAAGCGGTGCGATCTGGAACCACAGAAGGAGAAAGCCGAGCGCCAGCAGCGACGTCATCTCCAGCGAGATGCGTTCCAGCGCGAAGGACACCATCGCGGCGGCCATAACGACGATGACCACCCACATGTGCAGGTCGATGTCCAGCTGCAGGGTCATGAGACGGCGGTCTTCGCTTCAGCAGCCGCGAGCCCGGTGGGCTCTTTGCGGGTGCGCAAGGGTGGGCCGCAACGGCGCGGGTTTAGAAAAGGCCGCTGGAGCCCAGGCGAAGGGGCTCCCCGAGATTGCGGAAGGCGACCGTGAAGAAGATCGTATTGCCGTCTTCGCGGTCGCGATCCTCGGTGCGATCGCGCAGGAAATTTGCCGATACCGTAAAGCATTCGTCGCTGTAGACCACACCGAAGGAGATTTGCCGCGTTTCTTCATCCGCCAGATCGCGCCGGATGGAGGCGCGCGTCGACCAGTAGTCCGTCAGTTGCGAGCTTGCGGCCACCACGATCTCTTCCAGGTCCTCCGGTTCCTCGAACCTGGCCGCTTCGTCCAGAAAGGTATAGGTCGTGGCGACCCGGAAGATCGGGACGCCGCCGCTCGCCCGGACTTCGTGCCGGCGCGATGCGAGATCCTCGACGTCATACCGGAACCGATAGTCGAGGTCGAGATACTGGCCGGCCTGGAGCGTAATCCGGCCGACGACGTCGGAAAGATTGTCGCGCAGACCGGACCCGTCCGGGAAGCTCTCCTCCTCGTCGAAGCGGTAGCTTTGCCCGAGGAAGAGCGAGGCGGCGCCGCCGGCGCGCCGGAAAAGCCCGGTGCGCAGGCCATAGGTCAACCGCACCCCCTCTTCGACCCGGTCGCGGCCGGGAAAGCGATCGGCCTCGAACAGGTTGCTCGCGTCGAACTCCGGCGCGAGGCTGTCATTGTTCGGGATATCGTCGGCATCGTCCAGGCTGGCAGCCGCCGTGACCGAGGCGATCGGCTCGATCAGCTGCCGCCAGTGCTCGGACTGGCGGACCAGCGGATAGCGCGCGGTGACCTGGGCGAGAGGATACAGGCGCGAGGTGGTTTCGTTGCGCTGGGGCCGCTCGGGATCGACCGGATCGATCAGGTCGTCGACCCAGAAGACGTCGCCGCGCAGGCTGGCCAGAAGGCTGGTCAGCAGGCCCGAATCCGAATAAAGGTCGCGCTGCCATGATCCTTGGACCGACAGCCGGACCGTCTGCGCCGATCCGGCCGGATTGTCGGTGTAATTGACGAGGCTGGCATCGATTTCGCCCTGCCCGCCGAAGACCGCGCCCGGTTCCGTGATGTAGTTGCCGGTCAGCCAGGGCAGGATGCCGGCCTGTTCCTCGCTGTCCTGGCGCAGGTCCCGAAAGCCGTAGAACTCGGCGGCGGCGTAGCTGAGGCCGTAGAATCCTTCCAGATAGCCACGGCTGCGCAGGACGTCCGCATCGGAAATATTGAAAATATCGAGATAGGTGTCGTCGGAGACCAGGTTCAGCGTTCCGCCCGTGCGCCAGTGTTCATTGAGATCGAACCGGGCGTCGGCAAAGAGGTGGCCGCGGAACTTCTCCTCTTGGCGCTGCGACGGCTCCTGGAAATCGACGATCCGTTCACTGCGATTGATGCTTCCTTCAATATCGATGATTCCGGTCTCGAAGCGGCGCCTGTATTCGCCCAGCAGGATGGCGCCGGCATCCCGGGTCAGGCCGAGCTGGACGGTGGCGTCCTGCTCCGGCGCAATATCGATATAGTAGGGCACGATGACGAAGGGCCCGAGGTCGCCACTGCTTCCCACGGTCGGTGCGAGGAAGCCGGTGCGACGCTCCACCCTCGGATCCGGATGCGACAGATAGGGGCTGTACAGGATCGGGATCCCATAGATGTCGAGGAAGGCGTCGGTATAAGTGATGTCGAGCGTCTCGCTGTCATGGGTGACCTCGGCGGCGCGCAACTGCCAGAGCGGCGCCCGCTCCGGCTGTTCCGGACAGAGATCGCAGGGCGAATAGACGGCCCTTTCGACCTGGGTGATCCGTCCGGCCCGGCGGACGCCGGCATTGGCCGCGAGTCGGGAATCGTCGGTCAGCAGAAGCCCGACCTCGCGGATGAACCCGTCGGCGAGATCGCCCCGGAGTTCGGCATATTCGGCGAACAGCACCTCGCCGCCCGGCTCGACCAGGACGACATTGCCGCTGGCCGTGACGATGTCGTCGGTCTGGTTATAGGTCACGCGGTCGGCCCGCAGCAGCCGCTGTCCCTGCGACACCCGGACTTCGCCCTGCGCCAGGACGAGATTCAGCGTCTCGTCGTAAACGACCTCGTCGGCGGTGAGCACGGCGGGCTCTTCCGTCAGCTCGACCTCTTGCGCGGGCAGAGGACCGGCCGACAGCGCGAATGCCAGCAGAAGCCCGAAGGAAAGAGACGAAGCACGCATGCCGTATGCCGATGCGAAAAGGAAGGGCCGCAAGGGGACCGGCCCGATGCTCACCGTGCGCGGAGCCGGAGCCGGAGCCGGGCTCAGACTCCGGCCCACGGGATCGGAGACCGGAAGTCTTGGGTCAGCCTACACGAAGGTTGCGGCTGCGCAAAGCCGGGCCGCTCCTGCGCGGCACGAAAGGCGGGGAAAGACCAAGAGCCGGGCCGTCGATGAGAGCAAATCAATGGTCATGAAGGAATTGCGGCGGTCCAAGGTTCGATGATCGCCCGGCACCAAAAGAAATCGCGTCTCATTCTCATGTGAGGCGCTAATAAGACAGGAAAAGTAATCGCGCTATTGGCTAAATCGACCCATGAAAATTCGGTTTGTTTTGGCCTGAGTCCTCCCGAGGGCCTCAAATGGTTAACGCGGCAATTGCAGGATTGTGCGTTGCCGATTTTGGAGGTAGGATTACTATCTTGTGTTTCGACGGACCGGCGTTGTTCAGAAGGGCCGACCCATGACCTCCCCGCAACTGATGTCCGATCCGCGCTCGCTGCTGGAAGCAACCTTTGATGTCTTTCGTAATAAAACGCCATCCATGCAGATGATTGATCGTATCTACGATAATGTTCCTGCACCATTGATTATCACGAAGCCGTCTCTGCAAAACCGCTGGCCAAGGATTGTTTATGTCAACAGGCATTTCTGCGACCTCTATGCCTATTCGCGTGAGGGACTGATAAAGTGGACAACAAAAATCTTTTCTGGTGACAAGACTGATCTTTCGACCATTGCCGAGATGAGAAATGAGATAAGAGCCGACAGAATTTGCCGCGTGCCGATGATTACCTATAATTCCGAAGGAAGGGAACAAAAGGTCCGCATCGAGATTTCGAGATTGGCTCTCGATCCTTCGCCGGCGGTCGACCTTTGGATCGCCTTGCATATTCCCATGGACTGAGACCCGGGCGTATGGACTGCTGCGGACCGGCCGAGGCCGGTCCGTCGGGCTGTCATGCGGTCAGCTGTCGTGCGAGGTCCGGTCCTTGACGGGCGGTTCGGGACGGCGGATCGGCCGCAGCAGGAAGGCCGGGACATGATCGCCGAGGCCGACCGGGGCGCTGTCCTCCTCCCGCGACGGCCTGCCCTGGCGCGGCGGTGCCGGCGTCCGGGTGCGGTCGGCGGTCGGCTGTGGCGTGCCGGGTCGGTCGTCCTCTCCGCCGCGGCCGCGCTGCTGCGGTGCCGGCTGGTCCTTGGAATCGCTGCGCCGGGCCCTGGGCCTGGCCGCCTCGGCCTCGCCTTTCTGCGCCTCCCGCTTCGCAGGCTTGGCCTTCCGCCGCCGGCGGCGGCCGTCATCATCCGACAGGGATACGGGTTCGATTCCCCCAAGCTCGACCTGATCGAGCGTCCGGTCGATCAGCCTGGCAATACCCGCGACATATTTTCCTTCATCCGGCGTGGCCAGGGTGAAGGCGCGTCCCGATCGTCCGGCGCGCGCCGTCCGGCCGATGCGGTGCACATAATCATCCGGATTCGTGGGCACGTCGAAGTTGAAGACGTGACTCAGCTCGCTGATGTCCAGCCCGCGGGCGGCAACGTCGCTGCATACCAGAATTTTCGTATCGCCGCGCTTGAAGGATTCCAGCGTTTCCGTGCGCGTGCTCTGCGGCAGGTCGCCGTGCAATTGCGCTGCATTGAACCCGTGCTTTGCAAGCGAGCGATAGACGATGCTGACATCCCGCTTGCGATTGCAGAAGATCAGGGCGTTGCGAACATCCTCCTGGTTCAGCAATTGGCGCAACGCCTCCCGCTTGTCGTCCGCGGCGACGACGGCGAGGTGCTGCGAGACGTTCTCCGCCGTGGTGGCGGGTCGGGCGACCTTGACTTCGATCGGATCGGCAAGGAAACGGTTCGCCAGCTTGCTGATTTCCGGCGGCATGGTGGCCGAGAACATCAGGGTCTGTCGGGCCCGCGGCAAAAGGCCGACGATCCGCTCGATATCCGGGATGAACCCCATGTCGAGCATCCGGTCGGCCTCGTCGATGACCAGGATGCCGACATCGGCCAGCAGCACCTTTCCGCGCTCGAACAGGTCGAGCATGCGGCCCGGCGTCGCGATCAGAATATCGACGCCGCGGTCGAGCTTGCGGATTTGATCCTCAAAGCTGGAGCCGCCGATCAGCAGCGCATGGGTAAGCCGTTCGTGCTTTCCGTAGAGTTCGAAGTTCTCGGCGACCTGCGTGGCCAGTTCGCGGGTCGGCTCCAGGATCAGCGAGCGCGGCATCCGCGCCCGGGCGCGCCCGACAGCGAGACGCTCGATCATCGGCAGCGTAAAACCGGCGGTCTTGCCGGTGCCGGTCTGCGCAATCCCCATGACATCCCGCCCTTTCAGAACGACGGGGATCGCCTGCTCCTGGATCGGGGTCGGCGTCGTATAGCCGACCTCGGCGATGGCCTGCAGGATTTCGGGTTTCAGCCCAAGATCCGCAAAATTCATTTTGATGGAATCGTCCTTTCCCGGTTCAAGTTTCATTGCCGGCGGCGCCGGGATTGGCAAACCGCGACAACCACTCCGGAAGGTATGGCGCCGAGGGGGAGTTCCAATGCCTGCGGTCGATTTCCGGGACAGATGAACGACAATGGCGACATTACAGCTTCCGAAGACAGAGTACGGGGAACGGCGGACATGTCAAACAATCCTCGACCGGTGC
>JAAAOG010000208.1 GCA_009909005.1 Alphaproteobacteria bacterium
GAAGCGGTAGCCCGAGTGCTGAAGGTTGAGCTGGCGGGCAACAATGCCGACCGCCTTGAACAGGGCCGCGATCTCCGCCTCCGAGGCCTTTTCGGTGAAATCCTCCATGTCGACATATTGTCCCTTCGGCACGACCAGCACATGGACCGGCGCCTGCGGGTTAATGTCGTGAAAGGCGAGGGTGTGGTCGTCTTCATAGACCTTCTTGCAGGGCACGTCCCCGCGGATGATCTTGGCAAAAATGTTGTCCGGATCGTACGCCATGATCGTGAGCTCCCCTACGGCGGCCGGTCGGCCTGTTCTCGTCTCGGAGGGATTTGATCGATCACGGCGCCCGCCGTCAATGCGTGCCGCTATCAGAAAACCTCGATCGCCACCGCCTCTATATCGGCTCTGCAGGATCGGTTGGCCTCTCCCTCGCCAAACCGGAGGAATACCCGCCCAACCGGGAAAGCTGGCCTTAGGACCCGGGCAATCCAGGAATGCGATGCTGCCGTCGAGCGCCGGCTCCAAGATGAGGTCACGCCTGTCTATGACGCGGTGGCTGCCGATCGCTGGGCCCGGCAAGCCAAGCGATGTGCGACCTTAGACGTCAGGGCGCATCGCCATCTCCAGCGCCTCTTCGGTCAATTGATCAAGGCTCTTGCCTGCCCGCTCTGCAGCATGGGTGGCCCGGCGATGCACCTCCGGACTGATACCGACCATGACCGGCCCAGACCCGGCCTGTTGCGGCGCTTTGCCGATCCGCTCACAAGCCTCCAGATAGTCGTCCACCGCCTCGTGAAAGGCCGCCCGCAGGTCCGCCACGGTCTCAGCATGAAAGCCGACGCCGTCGCGTATCCCGGCAATCCGCCCTGTGAACAGCCCGTCTTCATCGTCAAAGGCGATGTCGGCTGTATAACCGCGATATGCCATAGTCCTGCTCATAGTGTAACCCCGATCCGCGTTAGGAATGCTCGGGCTGCCCGCACTTG
Source organism: Alphaproteobacteria bacterium (assembly GCA_009909005.1). GTDB lineage: Bacteria > Pseudomonadota > Alphaproteobacteria > DSM-16000 > Inquilinaceae > JAAAOG01. The sequence goes on from JAAAOG010000208.1 coordinate 975, forward strand.
GTAGCGCTTAGCCTCCTTGGCCGGGTGAGGACGATGGAAAGTTTCAACCTCGCCATCCTTCTCGAAGCGCACCCGGGACCCGCGCCCTTCGATCGTCCGGGCGCCGGCGGCAACCAGCAGCGCCTCGAGGTCAGCCCAATTAACCGTGGCGGCCTGCGGTTCCGCAAAGACGGCCTCCAGTGTCTTGCGATGCCGGCTATTCATAAAGTTGATATTGCTTATGCAGGCCGATGCCGCAAGCCGCTTTCGCCTGCTGACGTTGCCAATCTGGTGGGTTGGAGTTTGGCCGGGCAGCGGATGCGGACACGCTGCAAACAGCAATCCGTAGGCTGGCGGTGAGCGAAGCGAACCCCAGCAAATCAACGCTGAGCTACACCGTCGAACAACGCACCGCCCAACAACACCGCCGCGGCCTGTGGCGATGAAACAGCCAAAAGTTGGGGTTCGCTTTGCTCACCCCCACCCACCCGGACTAATACAGCGCGGGTGTCTCCTCATAGCGCTCCTCCGCCGTGGCGTCGTCGTCCGCGGCGGGTTCTTCCAGCTCTTCCTCCAGGATTTCGTCCAGGATCAGCGTAAAGGTCGAGGGGTATTCGTGCATGGCGCCGGACGCCGCGTCGACGCCGACCCCGATGATGCCGCCGAAAAGGAGATTGCCGGCGGTCATGCCCTCGAACTCCGAGTCCAGGGTGCCCATCCCCCGCTCATAGCCCTCAAGCTCGCAGGATATGGTGATCGTGTCCTTGTCCTTATCGATCTGGACGGTGCCCGGCGTCGGATTGACGACCCCGATGATACTGCCCTCCCGGCGCAGTTCGCATTGGGCCCCGCTGGGGTCGGTCATCACCGTCACGGACTGATCCGACCCTTCGGTGATCGTGGCACATCCGCACAGCAACAGAAGAGCGGCAGAGCACAGGCGTTTCATCCGTTTTCCTACTTTAAGCCAATTGCCTAAGAGTTATTTCCCATATGACAAAATTTATCGCAACGGTAGAATTGAATAGATTGAAAACTAACTGAGGAAATCGGTTTTTCCGAAGCAAGATGTGAGACTGAGGCTCGCGGCCGGCAGGTGCCGGCATGGAGGTTTGCCGGGCTTGTATTCCATTTCAAGTTGTGTTTCCGGCCGGGCGACGCAGGGGGCAGGCTTGTGATGGCGCAGCTATGGCTTCCGGCGGGGCCTTCGGTTCAGTCCAGGCCGGAGGGGGGCTTGCGGGTTCCGGTGGGGTCGAAGTCGAGGCCGATGTCGAGGACCGGCACCGAATGGGTGAGCCAGCCGAGCGAGATCATGTCGACGCCGGTGGCCGCCACCTCGGCGACCGTATCGGGCGTGATGCCGCCCGAGGCCTCGGTGATCACCCGGCCGTCCACCCGCCGCACCGCTTCCCGCAGCATGTCGGGCGGCATGTTGTCCAGGAGAACCGCATCGATCGGCAGGGTCAGGGCCTCGTCCAGCTGCTCCAGCGTATCGACCTCGACCTCGATCTTGACCATATGGCCGGCGGCGGCGCGGGCGCGCAGGACGGCCGGCTTCAGCCCGCCGGCGGCGACGATATGGTTGTCCTTGATCAGCACGCCGTCATCCAGGCCGAAGCGGTGGTTGAGCGCGCCGCCGACCCGCTTGGCATATTTCTCGACGATCCTGAGACCGGGCGTGGTCTTGCGGGTGCCGGTGATGCGGGCATGGGTACCGCGGACCGCCTCCACGGCGGCGCGGGCGGTGGTGGCGATGCCGCACAGCCGGCCCAGAAGATTGAGGCAGACCCGCTCGCCGCTGAGGATGGTGCGCGCCGCACCGACGATCACGGCGAGGCTGTCGCCCGGCGCCACCATATGGCCGTCCCGCGTCGTGCGGGTAATCGAGATGGACGGGTCGAGCATGGTGAAGGCCGATAAGCCCACCTCCAGCCCGGCGACGCAGCCGAGCTGGCGGGTGACCAGCGCCGCCCGGGCGGTGGCGCCCGGCGGCACGACGCTGTCGGTCGTGAGGTCGCCGGCCCGGCCGAGATCCTCCTCCAGCGCCCGCCGCACCATCGGCTCGTAGAGCAGCGGCAGCAGCGGTGCCGGATGCGTCCGTTCAAAGGTGGACATGCCCGTCGAGACTCCGGTGTAACGCAGGGATAACCGGATGGCCGGCCGCCGCGGTCAGCGCACCGCCAGCATGTTCTCCACCGCCTGCCGGCCCCGGGCCGCGACGGCCGGGTCGATCTCGACCCGCGGCTCCAGGGTCTGCAGCGCCGTCAGGATCTTGGGCAGGGTGATGCGCTTCATGTGCGGGCAGAGATTGCACGGCCGCACGAATTCGATGTCCGGATGCTCGGCGGCGACATTGTCGCTCATCGAGCACTCGGTGACCAGCAGCACACGGCCGGGCTTGCGGTTGCCGACATAGTCGATCATGCCGGCGGTCGAGCCGACATAGTTCGCTTCGGCCAGCACGTCCTGCGGGCATTCCGGATGGGCGAGCACCGCGATATCGCCGAACGGCTTGACATAGTCGCGGATTTGCTCGGCCGTGAAGCGCTCATGCACCTCGCAGGCGCCGCGCCAGAGGATGATCTCGACATCGGTCTGGCTGGCGACATGCCGGCCGAGATGCTCGTCGGGCAGGAAGATCACCCGCTTCGCCCCCAGCGACTCGACGATCTTCGTCGCATTGGCGGAGGTGCAGCAGATGTCCGACTCCGCCTTCACCTCGGCGGAGGTGTTGACATAGGTGACCACCGGCGCGTCCGGGTAGCGGCGGCGCATCAGCCGGACATCCTCGGCCGTGATCGATTCGGCGAGGGAGCAGCCGGCCCGCACGTCCGGGATGACGACCGTCTTCTCCGGGCTCAGCATCTTCGCCGTCTCGGCCATGAAATGCACGCCGGCCATGACGATCACGTCGGCCTCGGTCTCGGCCGCCATGCGGGCCAGCGCCAGCGAATCGCCGACAAGGTCGCCGACGCAGTGGAAGATCTCCGGCGTCATGTAGTTGTGCGCCAGGATGACGGCGTTCTTTTCCGCCTTCAGCCGGTTGATCGCGTGGACATAGGGCGCGTGGACCGGCCATTCGATCTCGGGGATGACCCGCTCGACCTTCTTGTAGAGCGCAGCCGTGGCGTCCGCCACCTCCTTGGTGTAGGGCAGACCGGAGGGCGGCACGGGCGGGCTGTCGAATGGCGTCATCGGCGTTCCTCCACATCGCGTGGGTTTCGGGGGACGGCGCGAGGCCGGGTGACCTCGGAACAGGAACCAAGCGTTTCTCGGCGGACCGATATGCTCAGGCTGAGCATTACGAAGCTGTTATGCTCGCAGGGAGCATATCCGAAGTCAAGCGCCTTATGTGGTTCCGCCCGCCCGGCCGGCAACCCCTCCGACGACAAGAATTGCTAATGGACGAGGCGGAGGGCGGGGATGCCGACGCCCGGGGCCGGGCGTTCGCGCAGCACCTCGCGGCGGAACTGGAACAACTCGGCCGGCCGTCCGCCGGTCTGGCTGTCGAACCGGCCGGTCGGCTCGACCAGCCGCGCCTGGGTGACGAGGCGCCGGAAATTCTGCTTGTGCAGCGGCACGCCGCTCAGCGCCTCGGCCACCTGCTGCAGGCGCAGCAGGGTGAATTCGCGCGGCAGCAGCTCGAAGATCACCGGCCGGTACTTCAGCTTGCCGCGCAACCGGCTCATCGCCGTGGCGAGGATGCGCCGGTGGTCGAGCGCCATGGCGCCGCCCGGCGGCCGCCAGCTTTCGTCGAGCGGGGCTTCCATCCAGGGCGGCAGGACGCCGCCCGAACCGGTCTGGGCCGTCCAGGCGCGGCGGTCGCGCTGCGCCTCGGCGACAAGGCCCGCCTCGTACAGCAGCTCGTGGCGCTCCAGCACCCGCTCGACATCCCAGGTGGCGTCTTCCTGCGAGAAGGTCATGGCCACCCGGTCGCGGCGGGCCTGGCGGGTGTCGGGATCGTTCGCCCGTTCGATCCATTGCTGCAGGCCGTCGCGCAGGGTGTCGATGACCGGCGGCCGGCCGTTGCGCCAGTCCTCCCAGGGCAGGAAATCATACCAGTCGCGCCAATAGGCCTCGCCGCTGCCGGACAGCGGCGCTTCGCGCACCAGGGCGATATAGCCGACCGAGACGACGCGGGGGCCGCCTTCCAGCTCCCGCGGGTCGCGGAAGCGGTCGCCGAAGGTGTAGAGCTGCTCGACATAGCCGAGGTTCAGGCCGGTCAGGCGGCCCACCCAGTCGCGCAGGCCGAGTTCCAGCGTGCGGTGGCGCTCCGGCCCGAAGGGGCCGAAGGGCAGGGCATCGGGGCTCTCGCCGGCGGCCGCCGGCTCGCCGCGCTGGGCCGGGGTGGCCAGGGCGTGGCTCGCCCGGCGCACGACCAGAACCCGCGGCGACAGGTCCCGCACCGCAACGATGACGGCGTTCAATCCGATAATGGTCGACCCGGATTCGGGCACGGCCAGCCTCTCCCGGCATCCTCGAAATTCCCGGCACTGGAACCGAGAAAGACCCGCCAAGGCAAGCGGCTATCGCGTCGTACGCCGGAATCGAGCGCGTCGGGAGCACAGCCGGGCGCATTCGCCGCGGACCGGTGAGGCGAGGGCGGCTGGCGGGCCGGAGGCGGCGATGGCGCTCAGGCGGATTGCGGCTGCCCGGCCATCACACCGCCGGCGCGGCCCGCCGTGTTCGTCTTGGCTTCGTGATAGTCCTGTTCGGTATTGACCGACCAGATGGCCGCCTTGTCGCCCTTGCCGAGAACCGCGTCGACCGCGGCCATCGCCGTCAGCATGGAATGGTCCTGGTTGTTGTAGCGGTGCATGCCGTTGCGGCCGACGAGATAGAGATTGCTGAAGCCGTCGACATAGCGCCGGATCGCCGGCAGCTCGTCATGGGTGCCGAAATAGGCGGGATAGGCCTTTGGCATGCGGTAGGCCATGGAATCGCGCACGGCCTCGGGCCGGATCAGGCCCAGGCGGGTGACCTCGGCAACGGCCAGGTCGAACAGGGCCCCATCGCCCATCTCCCAGAGATCGTCGCCCTCGTTGCAGAAATATTCGAGCCCGATCCAGACCTTGGTCGGATCGGCGACCATGTGCGGGCTCCAATTGTTGAAGACCTGGATCCGCCCCAGCTTCACCCCCGGCTCCTGCACATAGATCCAGTTGTCCGGTACCCGCGCGGCCAGCGTCGTGCCGTCGGCGCCGCCGCCGAGTTCGATGCGGTCGACCAGCAGGCCGACGGTCAGGAAGTCGCGATAGACCAGGCCGTCGGCGATCCGCGCCACCTCGGCTGGCGCCGCCGGGTCCAGGCCGGCAACCAGGTGCTTGATCGGCATGGTCGAGATGACGACGTCGGCGTCGAGACGGTAGCTTGCGCTGGCCGCGTCGCGGACGGTGACGGCGCGCACCGCCCCGTCCTCATGGTGCAGCGCCGTGACCTGCTGATTGAGCCGGACCTCGCCGCCCAGCGCCGACACCCGCGCGGCGACCGTCTGCCAGAGCTGTCCGGGGCCGAGCTTCGGGTACATGAAGCGCTCGATCAGGCTGGTCTCGACCCCCTTCTGCGCGACATCGCCGGGACGGACCCGCCGCAGGGCGTGTTTGAGGACCTTGGTGATCGACAGGCCCTTGATCCGCTGCGCGCCCCATTCTGCGGAGATCTGGCGGCAGGGGACGCCCCAGACCTTTTCCGTATACTCCTCGAAAAACCGGGCGTAGAGGCGCCGGCCGAACCGGTTGATCAGGAAGTCCTCCAGGCTGCGCTCCTGCCGGATCGGGCGCAGGCGGGCGGCGAGATAGCTGAGGCCGAAGCGCAGGGTATTGAACAGGCCGAGCTTGCGGACCGTGTCGGGCGACAGCGACAGCGGATACTGGAAGAGCTTCCCGCCATAGAGAATGCGCGAGACCCGGGAGCGGACCATCATGGCCGGCGTGTCCGGATCACGGCTGTCGCCGCTCTCGTCCAGGGGCAGAAAGTCCAGCCACCAGTTGACCACCCGGTCCGACTTCGAAAAGAAGCGGTGCCCGCCGATGTCGATGCGGTTGCCATGATGGTTGATGGTGCGGGAGATGCCGCCGACATCGTCGGTCGCCTCGATGACGACCGGCCGGATCCCCGCCTGCACCAGCAGTTCGTAGGCCGCCGTCAGGCCGGCCGGACCGCCGCCGATGATGACGGCCGTCTTCTCGGTCATGGATGGGCCTCTCGGGTGAAGAGCAGCATTTTGCGGGCGCCGAAATTCCAGGAGAAGACGAAGCCGATGGCCACCATTTTCGAAAAGGTATAGTGGGCGCCGATCATGTCGGTTCCGGCATACAGAATCGCCTGGTTGAGGATCAGGCCGGCGATGCCGATCATCACGAACAGGATGAACTCGTTGGCCGGCCGGTCGCGGTAGGTCCGCGCCTGGAAGACCCAGCCGATCGACAGCGCATAGACCACGACGGCGCCCATGGTGAAGCCGATCGCCGCCGAAAGCAGATAGGGAATGCCGACAAGCTCGGTCAGGCCGATCAGCAGCGCCAGGTCGACCGCCAGCCCGGCGCCGCTGACGGCGCCGTAGAGCACGAATTCGCGGCTGTGAGGCCAAAGCGCCTCGAGTCTGTGCATGATATCGTCTTCCGGCGTGTCGCGTCTCCGGGTTCCAAATGAACACGGGAATGGTCAAGAAATTCTAAAGCGCGGTCCGGCCCCCCGGTCGGGGCCTATCCCGCCGGCCCCCGGGGACAGCGGCCGGCACCATCGCTTTGGGCGGCCGGATATGCTCTTATATCGTCCCGAAACGACGAGCTCGTGCCGCCTATGCCGCCGCCGGATACCAGCCCCAACCGCGCCAGACCGCCCGCCGCCGATGCCGAGGCGCCGCTGCCCGCCGCCGCGCCGGACGGCACGCCGACCTATTATCTGGTCGACGGCTCGGGCTTCATCTTCCGGGCCTTCCATGCGCTGCCGATGATGAACCGGCCGTCTGATAAGACGCCGATCAACGCCGTCTACGGCTTCACCAATATGATGATGAAGCTGCTCGCGGATTTGCAGGCCGAGCGGGTGGCGGTGATTTTCGATGCCGCCCGCCGGAACTTCCGCAACGACATTTACGAGGACTATAAGGCCAATCGCGAGGAGCCGCCCGAGGCGCTGGTCCCGCAATTCCCGCTGATCCGCGAGGCGGTCGAGGCCTTCAACCTGCCGATGATGGAGGTCGAGGGCTATGAGGCCGACGATCTGATCGCCGCCTATTGCCGCCAGGCGCGGGACCGTGGAGAGCATGTGGTCATCGTCTCCTCCGACAAGGACCTGATGCAGCTGGTCGGCCGTGGGGTCACCATGCTCGACCCGATCAAGAACGCGCCGATCGATGTGGCGGAGGTCGAGGCGAAATTCGGGGTGCCGCCGGAGAAGATGGTCGATGTCCAGGCTCTGGCCGGCGACAGCACCGACAATGTGCCCGGCGTGCCCGGCATCGGCGTGAAAACGGCGGCACAGCTGATCAACCAGTATGGCGATCTCGAGACGCTGCTGGCCCAGGCGCCCGGGATCAAGCAGCCCAAGCGGCGCCAGGCTCTGATCGACAATGCCGAGATCGCCCGCATGTCGCGCCGGCTGGTGCTGCTGGACGAGAATGCGCCGGTGCCGATGCCGCTGGAAGCGATCACCGTCACCCCGCCCGACCCGGCCCGGCTGCTGCCCTTCCTGCGCCAGCAGGGGTTCCGGACGATCATATCGCGGGCCGAGGAGCGGTTCGGCACGGCCGATACAGCCGCAGGTGCCGCGACGGCAGATGCCGCGGCGACGACGCCGCCGGCCGAGGTCGCCTATGACCTGGTCCGGACCGAAGAGGCGCTGATGGCCTGGATCGATCGGGCGATCGAGGTCGGCACCGTGGCCATCGATACCGAGACGACGGCGCTCGACGCCGCCGAGGCGAGGCTGGTCGGCCTGTCGCTGGCCGTCGAGCCCGGCCGGGCCTGCTATATCCCGGTCGGCCATGTCGGGTCCGGCGATCTGGGGCTGGAGGGGGAGAACGGCCCGCCGGCCCAGCTGGGCCGCGACCGGGTGCTGGACCTGCTCAAGCCGCTGCTCGAGGACCCCTCGGTGCTCAAGGTTGGCCAGAACCTGAAATATGACTGGCACGTCCTGGCCCGCTTCGGCATCGCCATGGCGCCGGTCGACGACACCATGCTGATGTCCTATGTGCTGGACGGCGGCTTGCACGGCCACGGCATGGACGAGCTGGCGGACCTGCATCTCGGCCATACGACCACGACATACGAGCAGGTCACCGGCAGCGGCAAGGCGCAGGTCACCTTCGACAGAGTGCCGCTCGACAAGGCGCTGCACTATGCGGCCGAGGACGCGGATATCACCCTGCGCCTGCACCGCATCCTGAAGCGCCGGCTGCTGGCCGACCATATGGTGACCGTCTATGAGACCCTGGAGCGGCCGCTGGTACCGGTGATCGGCGCCATGGAGCAGGCCGGCATCAAGGTCGACAAACTGGTGCTGCAGGATCTTACCCGGCGTTTCAACGACGAGCTGGCGACGCTGGAGGCGGAGGTCCACAGGCTGGCCGGGCACGCCTTCAATGTCGGCTCGCCCAAGCAGCTGGGCGAGGTGCTGTTCAGCGAGATGGGGCTTGCCGGCGGCAAGAAGGGCAAGACCGGCGCGTACGGGACGGGCTCGGAAGTGCTGGAGCCGCTCGCCGCGCAGGGGCATGAGATCGCCCAAAAGGTGCTGGACTGGCGCCAGCTGGCCAAGCTGAAGAGCACCTACACCGAGGCGTTGCAGGAGGACATCAACGGGCGTACGGGGCGCGTGCATACATCGTACAGCCTGGCGGCAACCAATACCGGGCGGCTGTCCTCCAACGAGCCGAACCTCCAGAACATCCCGATCCGCACCGATGTCGGCCGGCAGATCCGCTATGCCTTCGTCGCCGAAGCGGGCCACAAGCTGATCTCGGTCGACTATTCGCAGATCGAGCTCAGGCTGGTGGCCGAGATCGCCGCCATCGAGGCCTTGAAACAGGCCTTCCGCGACGGCATCGACATCCATGCCCTGACCGCCAGCCAGGTCTTCGGCGTCGGCCTCGACGCGGTGACGCCGGACATCCGCCGGCGCGCCAAGGCCATCAATTTCGGCATCATCTACGGGATTTCCCCCTGGGGCCTGGCCAATCAGCTGGGCATTCCGCAGAGCGAGGCGGCGGCCTTCATCAAGACCTATCTGGAGCGCTTCGGCGAGCTGAAGGACTGGATGGACGAGACCAGGCGCTTTTGCCGCGAACACGGCTTCGTCACCACCCGCTTCGGGCGGAAATGCCACATCCCCGGCATCAAGGACCCCAATCCGGCCCGGCGCGGCTTTGCTGAACGCCAGGCCATCAACGCGCCGATCCAGGGCACCGCCGCCGACATCATCAAGCGCGCCATGGCCCGCCTTCCCAGGGCGCTGGCGGCCGAGGGCCTGTCCGCCCGCCTGCTTCTGCAGGTCCATGACGAGCTGGTCTTCGAGGCACGCGACGACGAGGCCGAAGCGACGGCCGCCCTCGCCCGCCGCGTGATGGAGTCCGCCGCCCACCCGCATCTCGACGTACCCCTGGTCGCCGAAGCCGGCATCGCCAACAACTGGGCCGAAGCGCATTGAGGGGGTCGGCCCCGCCTCAGCCCTTGTCAAGGGAGAAAATTTCCTGAAGGAACTGGCTTGGCGAGAGAATAGGGATATTTCGAAAGGGATGAAGAACAAGGAGGTCTTTGTCGCCCGAGACTATGATATCGACGCATCCGGCCAGGGCTGTTGACAGAAATATATCATCTTTTGGGTCTCTGCATATACTGACATGTTCCTGTACAATGCAAAGATTTGCAGAAGAAAGAATTCCAATCAAAAATTCCTGTCGGACGGCGAGCGTTACCAGATGGTCGAACTTTGGACGAAACAAGACAGACGAAAGCTCGTGGAGCGTTTGATGAGAAAAAACCACTTTCCCATTCTTGATGAAGAAATCCGTCAGCTGCCTCGGAGCCGACCCCTTTCGCAGGGCGGCGCTAACAAACACGCCAGTATCAATCACCGCCGATAAGGAGTGATTATGCCTGAACCCCATCATGTTGTAGAAGAATGTCCGAATATGTTTTGGAATTGTTCCTCGTCGATTTCAAGAATATTCATGATGTCAAGATCGGTCAGTCCGTTCCGTTCGGCCTGATCGCTCATTTCGTCCATTATTTCTTGCAGAGCCTGGCCCCTCTCGGCCGTATCAAAGGTGACCGTCATCTCCTGATTATCCGGGACGTTAAGCTCCTGAAGTTTTCGCCGAACATCGGCATAGGTTCCGGTGATGGATCTCATTACTGGCCTCCCATGTCTTGCATCTAAAACGAGTAATCCTTGAAAGACTGTACATAGGGATCAGGCTGGGCTTTTGCGAGGTCCTCGTCCTACGCCGCGACGCGTTCATGGCGATCGTCATGCATTGGTTTTGGCGGGTAGGCGGCAGCGAAAATGCCGTGCAGGCCGGCTATGACCTCCCTGATACGCTGATCGTCTTGCGTCTCCATCGCGGGCTCCGGTGCTCAGTCGATTCCGCGCAGCACGGTGCGGACGGTGTCGATCAGGCGGTCGATCTCCGGCTTGTCGATGATCAGCGGCGGGGTGAGCGCGATGATGTCGCCGGTGGTGCGGATCAGCACGCCGGCCTCATAGCAGGCGAGGAAGGCATCGAAGGCGCGGCGGGCCGGCTCGCCCGGCCGCGGCTCCAGCTCGATGCCGGCCAGCAGGCCCATATTGCGCAGGTCGATGATGTGCGGCTCGCCTTTCAGGCTGTGCACGGCGTCTTCCCAATAGGGGCCGAGCTCGGCCGCCCGGGTGAACAGCCCGTCCTCCCGATAGGTCTCGAAGGCCGCGAGCGCCGCGGCGCAGGCCAGGGGGTGGGCGGAGTAGGTGTAGCCGTGGAACAGCTCGACCAGGTGCTCGGGGCCGTGCATGAAGGCCTCGTAGATCGGCTTGCGCACCACGACGGCGCCCATCGGCACCGAGCCGTTGGTCAGGCCCTTGGCCAGGGTGACGATGTCGGGCTGGATGCCGAACAGCTCGGCGGCGGAGAAGCGGCCCAGACGGCCGAAGCCGGTGATCACCTCGTCGAAGATCAGCAGAATGCCGTGCCGGTCGCAGATCGCCCGCAGCTTTTCGAGATAGCCCTTGGGCGGCAGCAGCACCCCGGCCGAGCCGGCGAAGGGCTCGACGATCACCGCGGCGATGGTCGAGGCGTCGTGCAGCTGCACCAGCCGCTCCAGATCGTCGGCGAGATGGGCGCCCCAGTCCGGCTGGCCGCGGCTATAGGCCTGGTGTTCGAGGTCATGGGTGTGGCGGATATGGTCGACGCCGCCCAGCAGCGTGCCGAACTGCTTGCGGTTGGCGACCATGCCGCCGACCGAGATGCCGCCGAAGCCGACGCCGTGATAGCCGCGCTCCCGGCCGATCAGGCGGGTTCTGGAGCCCTCGCCGCGGGCCCGCTGCCAGGCGAGCGCGATCTTCAGCGCCGTGTCGACCGATTCCGAGCCGGAATTGGTGAAGAAGACGTGGTCGAGATCGCCGGGCAGCAGGCCGGCGAGGCGCGAAGCGACCTCGAACCCGCCGGGGTGGGCCATCTGGAAGGGCGGGGCGTAGTCGAGCACCGTGGCCTGATGGCGGATCGCCTCGACGATCTTCGGGCGGGCATGGCCGGCATTGACGCACCAGAGACCGGCCGTGCCGTCCAGCACCTGACGGCCGTCATGGGTGGTGTAGTACATGCCCTCGGCCGAGACGAACAGGCGCGGCGCCTTCTTGAACTGCCGATTCGCCGTGAACGGCATCCAGAAGGCCTCAAGATCATTGGGCACCGAAACCCCGCCCGCCATGTCGTCCATCGCCCGCCACCGCTCCGATAGGTTTAACCCTGAGCCAGCTTAAGGCCGGAGATGGCACCGTCAAGCGGCGCAGACCACCGTCTCCGGATTCCGTTCTTAGCCGGTGATCGGCTTGTCGAAGCCTGCGAATTTCGGCAGGTCGTCGGTGATCTCGTAATAATCGGCCTTGTCGTCGACGAAGATATGCCCCGCGAGCTTCAGGCCCGTCGGCGGATCGAGGCTGCCGACATTGATGTTCATCTCATCATTGCCGCCGTCCCAGAACAGGAACGAGCCGCACTCGGCGCAGAAGCCCCGCCGGGCCGTTTCCGACGACCGGTACCATTTGAGGCCGCGCGTCTCGGTCAGCACGAACTCTGACAGCCTGGCCGAAGCGGCAACGGGAAAATGCCCGCTCTGCCGCCGGCACTGGCTGCAATGACAGGCGTGAAGGTCGGTGAGCGGGCCATTGACCTCGAACCGCACCGCTCCGCAGAGGCATCCGCCGGCATAGTTGGCCATTGGTAAAGTCATCCCTGGTCCGCGCCTCTTCGACTTTGTCGCCCTAGCTCGCAGTCTTGTCCAGAACTTCCAGAATCTTGCGAACCTCTTGGCCGGAGATAAACTTCAGCTTACCCAACGACGACCTCGATCTGCGTGACAATGACGTCTTCCTTCATGCGCCGCGCAATCTCTTCTTCCGGGGCGCATTGGAAGAACAAGGCGAGGGTCTCGGCCAGATTGGCCTTTGCGTCTTTGACCGTGTCGCCCTGGCTGGCAATGTCGAGCGCCGGGCACCATGCCACATAGCCGTCCTCTTCGCGTCCAATCACGGGTGTCGACGCTCGCGCCATCGTGCTTTCAGGCCGCGGTTTCGAGCCGGGCAATCTCGATTACCGGCGTTCGTCCCAAAGCCTCCAGGGCTGCTTCGAGCTGGTCCGGCGGTGTGGCATGGCCGAAGTCGAGAATGTGCGCGACCTCGGCCAGATTTTGGTTCATCCGACGGGCGAGTTCGGCCTGGCTCACCCGGTCTGACCGCATCGCCTGATGGATGAGGACTTTCAGCGTCGCGCCGATCGGCAGACGCACTGACGGACGGCCCTGCGCCGGCGACGCAGGCGGCATGTCACGTTCCTCTTCCATCCGCCCCCATGCCCACGCGACGAGACAGCCGCGCGCATGGTCGAGCGCCGAGGGCCGGTCGTCGCCACAGGTCCGAAAGCCTGGGAGATCAGGGGCGGTGACCATGATCCACGGCTCGCCGTCCTCTTCCATCTCTTCGAGTTCCACTGGGTATTCGAACACGCTCTTGGTCCCCGAAAAGTTGTACTTAGGTGTTTCGGCTTACTTCAGACCCAAATCCTTCTTGACGGCTTCTATGAGGCCTTTCTTTAATTGTTGTTTTCCCCCGTGAGTTGGGAGCATCGTCTTCCGACCCGTTTCCGGACACCTGACTTCTTTGTGACCGGTTCCTTTTCGGTTGTAGATCTCCATTCCTTGTTTTCTTAGCCACCGCTCGAACTGGCTGCTATTCACAGCAGAGAGCCTCCCTTTCGGCGGCACTAATGATGTTGAGGCTCGCTTAGCTCACCCCAAGCTTCACTTTAGGCCGGCCGGGTCTCAGATTCCCGACCGGAACGTTCGTCAGCAGGGCGGGCGTTGGATCCCTCGGGTCGGGAGTGGAACTCCCGACCCGCCACGGCTAACTCATCGTCGGCATGGCGAAGGTGGAGCCGGCGCGGAGGTCGGCGGCCGGCCAGCGGGCGGTCACGGTCTTGCACTGGGTGTAGAAATGCACCCCGTCCGGCCCGTGGATGTGGTGGT
>JAAAOG010000094.1 GCA_009909005.1 Alphaproteobacteria bacterium
CGGCAGGATGCCGACGCTCCGGGGGAGAACAGGGTAAAGCGCCCGATGGCGCCTGGGAGCGGCGGCGTCCCGCCGCCGTCGTCGGCAGGATGCCGACGCTCCCGGCCCGTTGGCGGTTGCGGGGGGCGGGGCGGGGGCCTAAACTCCGGCGCATCTCAACCGGAGGCGGAAGCGGATCATGCGGGCGGGGGGATTTGCGGCGTTCTTGCTGGTTGGACTGCTGATGCTCCTCATGGTCCCGGGCGGAGCGCGGGCGCAGGGGGCCGATTGGGGCGGGTTCGAGATCCCGTCGCCGGCGCCGTCGCACGCCGTCGGCACCTACTCCAATGGCTGCCTGATGGGTGGGGCGCCGCTGCCGCCGGAAGGCGCCGGCTACCAGGTGGTGCGGCTGAGCCGCGATCGCTATTACGGTCATCCGGCGCTGATCGACTATCTGGTCGATCTCGGCGACCGGGCCGAGGCGGCGGGGCTGGGGCCGATCCTCGTCGCCGACCTGAGCGCGCCGCGCGGCGGCCCCTTGAGCGGCCATGCCAGCCATGAGATCGGGCTCGACGCCGATGTCTGGCTGCGGCTCGGCGTGCCGGCCCTGTCCCGGGCCGAGCGCGAGGGCCTGCATTCCACCCTGCTGGTCGACCGCGCCGCCTTCACCGTCAACGGCGCCTGGACGCGCGACCATGCCGCACTGATCCGGCTGGCGGCCGACGACCCGCGGGTCGCCCGCATCTTCGTCCATGCGGCGATCAAGATCGCCATGTGCGAGATGGACTGGCCGGACCGGTCCTTCCTGCGGGTCGTGCGCCCCTGGTTCGGCCATGATTCGCACATGCATATCCGCCTGGTCTGCCCGGAGGGTACGCCGCACTGCCTGCCGCAGACGCCGGTGCCGGCCGGCGATGGCTGCAATGCCGAGCTTTATTCGTGGATCCCCGATCCCAGCCGGCCGCCGGCGCCGGCCACCCGGCCTTCGGGCCCGCCGCCGCCCCTGCCGCAACTCTGCCAGGACATGCTGCGCAGTGCCCGCAGCGAGTGACGGCGCCATCACCGGGCCGGCGGCGCTGCTGGCGATCGCCAAGGCCTATCCCTTCGACATCCGCAGCGAGCCCTTTCTTTTCGTCGACGGCCGGGTCGAGCCGCTCGAGCGATTCGACCCGGACGGGCGCACGCCGGTGCTGGCCGTCGGCTCGAACCGGGCGCCGGCGCAGCTGGCTCGCAAATTCGCCGCGCTGGGGCCGGGGACGGTCATCCCGGTGACCGGCGGCCGGCTGGCCGGCTTCGATGTCGTCTATTCCAGCCATTTCAGCCGCTATGGCGCGGTGCCGGCGCGGCTCTGGCCGGTGCCGGGCGTCACCGTCGCGGTCGGGGTGAGCTGGCTGACGCCGGCGCAGCTGCAGCGCATGCACGAGACCGAAGGGGCGGCGAACTACCGCTATGCGGCCCTTACCGGCATCGTCCTCGACGACGAGGCGGCGGGACGGCTGGACCGGGTCATGGCCTATCTCGGCCTGCGCCCGCCCTTCGCGCCGGGCGGGGCGCCGGTGCCGCTCGCCGCCATCCCGGCCACAGGCCGGCCGGCGCCCGGGCTCGACCAGCCGGCCGCCCTGGCGGCGGCCCGCGACCGGCTCGCCCCGGGTGCCCCGCTCGACCCCTTCATCCTGCAGACCATCGCCTGCCCGGTGACGCGGGCGCAGCGCTCCGACCGGCTGTCCGGCCGGTTCGGCCTGCCGGTTGAGGGTTCCGCCGCGTCAACCGCAAGATCATGACTTGCCCCACGGGCGCAGTCATGGTCGGATAGTCGCGTGTCTCGCGACCGCATCTGCGGTTCCGCGCCGTCCGTCTGCCGGGAGCCTGCCCGATGTCCCCGATCTACCATGCCCTTGTGCTCAACATGCACCAGCCGCCCGGCAATCTGGAGTATCTGCTGGAGCACCATGAGTGGGAGGCCAAGGAGATCCTCTTCGCCTATGACCGCGTGACCCGCGCCCTCTGGGACTATGAGGATCTAGCGCGGGTGCACCTGGCGATGTCCGGTACGCTGATGGAGACGCTGTCCGACCCGGGCTTTCAGAACCGGGTCTACGGGATCGTCGATCTCGGCGCGATGCTCTGGGCCTATCAGAACGAGCGGATTATCCGCATCCTCGGCACCGGCTATTACCACCCGGTCCTGGCGCTGATCCCACCGAACGACTGGAAGGAACACCTGACCCGCTGGCTGGGCAAGGCCCGGCATCTGTTCTGGCGCGACCGCTTCGACGGCTTCTGGCCGCCGGAAATGGGTTTTTGCATGGAGCTGATCCCGACCCTGAAGCGGCTCGGTTACCGCTACGTCCTGGTCGACAGCGAGCATGTGGTGCCCGAGGACCGGATGCGCTGGGAAGAGGTGCGCTACCGCCCGCATATCGCGGAGTATGAGGGCGACGAGATCATCGTCGTCGTCCGCGATCGCGACCTGTCGGATGCGCAGCTGTCGGGCATGGACTATGGCTGGTTCAATCACGAACTGCACGAGCGGACCAAATGGTGCGATTTCCCGCCCCTGGTGACGACCGCGACTGACGGCGACAATGGCGGCTGGTTCCGCAATACCAACGACAAGGCCAATTTCTGGCACGTCTTCTATCGCGACATGCTCGACGCCATTCGCAAGGACTGGACGCCGATTCGCCCGACTTACATCGAGGACTATCTCGACAAATACGGTGCCCATGGCCGCGTCAAGGTGTCGAGCGGCGCCTGGAACACCGGCTGGCACCATGGTGTTGGCTTCGTGCAATGGACGGGCTCGCAGCCGCAGAAGGATGCGCTCGCCCGGGTCTGGCACATCAGCGAACAGTTCCGCGAAGCACTGGAGGCGGCGGCGGAAGACCCGCAGCGCCTGGCGCAGCTGGACCAGGCGCATTGGCGGCTGCTACGGGCCGAGACCAGCTGCAATTTCTATTGGGGCGAGGCCTGGGTCGACAAATGCCATGCCGACCTTGACGCGGCGGTCGACATTCTGGAGGGGCGCCATCCGGCCGAAGACTGAACCCGGCGCGATTTCCGGGGGCGTTGCGGCTCCCGGATCGCCCTGGTGACGGAGCCCTCACCCTCGCGGAACGGGATATCCGCTCAATGGTTTCCTGGTGGTTTCCTTACCCGCCGCCTGTCCGAGAGGCGTTGTCACTGTGGCGGCGCGTGGTTGAACTGTGTATACCTTACTCCTTTACGACCAAGGATGAGACCACCGCGACGCAAAGAGTCAGCGAAATGAACCAGGAAAAGCCGGATCCGGAGCCGGGCGAAATCGCAGCGGATGCCGGTCCGGCCGTCAGTGACGAAAGCGCCCCGGCGGCCATCGCGCCGGGCGCCGGGTTTTCGGAGCCTTCGGCCGCGGCGATGTTTCCCGCCGGCACGCCGGCGGCAGCGGCCGCTGCGCAAGACGTTCCGGCGGCTCCCTTTAGTCGCGTCGAGGTGCAGCGCCTTGTGGAGGCGGCCGCCGCGCGGTTTCCCGGTCGATCGGAGCGCACCGAACTGGTGCTGCTCGACGTGGATCCGCACCGCCTGCATGCCTACTGGACCATCGACCGCGAGACCCTGAACGCCGCCTTGCGCGCCCTCGGCTCTGCGGGGCCCCAGGGGCCCATGATCCTGCGCTTCGAGGAACTGGGTGCCGATGGCGCCGTGGCCGAGGCCTTCGACGTGCCGGTGCACGGCTTCAAGAACGCCTGGTATGTGGATATCTGGCGCGACGGCTGCAGCTATCGCGCGGCGCTCGGCATGCGCGGCAGCGACGGTGCGATGGTCTGGCTGGCACGGTCCAACCGCATCGCCGTGCCGCCGGCCCGCCCCTCGGCCGAAACCGGCCTGGACTGGCTGACGGTCGAGCAGATGCCGACCACCCGGTCGCTCTTCCCCGAACTGCATGAGCGGGTGCCGCCTCCTCAGGACGACGCCCTCTTCGCCGCGCTCTTTCCAGCCATCGCCGGGCCGCCGGAGCCGGTCGCCGCGCCGATCGCAGCGCGCGGGGCGGGAGACGAGGCTGAGCCAGCGGCCGCGGCGCCGGAGACCGTGCCGGCCGGGCGCGCGATCGGCATTCCGGGCGGCGACGGCGCTGCCGTCGGCATGGCGGATTCTGCGCTCGAAACCGCCATCGGGCAGGTCGAAGCAACGCTGAGCGCCAGCGGCGCCGGCCAGGGCGGCGACATGGCCGCGGCAGCCGACATCGCCGTCGGCGCGCCGCAGACGCCGCATCACCGGGTCGCCCGGCTGCCGGAGGCTTTGGGAGCGCAGGGCCCGGGCGTTGCCGGAGCCCGGGTCGCGGCGGAAACCGCCGGCCCTCTGCCACCGGGTTTCGAGATCACGCCCGAGACCTTGCAGGCCGTCGTGACCGGCGGCGATGTGCAGACCGGCCTGGCGGCGCCGGGCGCCCCGGCCGGCGGCAATGGCGTGCTGCGCAATGGCGGCGCGCCGCTTCTGGTGCAGGAAGGCCTGCGCCGGGTCTTTCCCAATGTCCTCGAGGAAGAGGAACCGGGCGCCGAGGCGCCGCCCGGCTGGGCGCAGGCTGCGGCTCAGGACGGGGCGCGCGCCGGCAACGGCTTTGCGGAGGCCCATGTCGGCGGGCCCGGCGGTAACGGCACTCATCCCGGTCCGGCCTGGCAGCCGGGGCCGCAGAACGGCCATGCCGTCGAGGGACGCGGGCCGGAGAGCGGGCCCGGGCACGGCGCCGACCAGGCTCTGCCGCTGGAAAGCATCCTCAGCCTGTCGAGCTTCCAGTTCGGTCGCGAGGATATCCAGCTGGAGATGAATGCCGAGCTGCACATCTATGGGCGTGCCAATCCCGACAGCAAGCTCAGCCTGTTCGGCCAGCGCCTGCGCCTGCGACCGGACGGCAGCTTTTCCATCCGCCGGCCGCTGCCGCACGGTGCTCTCGTCATTCCGCTGCTGTTGAACCCCGGCCTTGGGGTTGGCGAGCCCGGAGACCCGTAATGCCGCTCGGCACCCTCTCCTTCGTCCTGCATGCCCATCTGCCCTATGTCCGGCACCCCGAGCACGAGGCCTTCCTGGAAGAGCGCTGGCTCTTCGAGGCGCTGACCGAGACCTACATCCCGCTGCTGCGGGTGTTCGAACGGCTGGTTCGCGATGATGTCCGCTTCCGGCTGACGGTCTCGCTGTCGCCGACGCTGCTGGCCATGCTGGCCGATCCGCTGATCGGGCAGCGCTATCTGGCGCATCTGGCCAGGCAGCTGGACCTGGCCGAAAAGGAGGTGCGGCGGACCCGCGACGATCCGGCTCTGCAGCCGGTGGCGCGGATGTATGCGCGGCTGCTCGTCGACACCGTGCGATTCTTCGAGGAGCGGCACCGCGGTGACCTCGTCGGCGCCTTCCGGTCCTTTCAGGATGCCGGGGTGCTGGAGCTGATCACCTGCGCCGGGACGCACGGCTATCTGCCGCTGCTGCGCACCCAGCCCGAGGCGGTGCGCGCCCAGATCCGTACCGCCGCCGTCGACTTCGCCCGGCAGATGGGCCGGGCGGCGCAAGGGCTGTGGCTGCCGGAATGCTCCTATTATCCCGGGTTGGAGGAAATCGCGCAGGACAGCGGCTTTCGCTATCTCTTCGTCGAGACGCACGGCCTGGCGCATGCCACGCCGCGGCCGCGGGATGGCGTCTTCGCACCGATCGCCTGCCCGAACGGTGTGGCCGTCTTCGCCCGCGACCCGGAATCGACCACCCAGGTGTGGAGCGCCGAGCAGGGCTATCCCGGCGATGCCTGGTACCGCGAGTTCTACCGCGATATCGGCTTCGACCTGCCGCTCGAGACCATCGGGCCCTATGTCGAGGCCGGCGGCACCCGCGTCCACACCGGCTTCAAGTATCACCGGATTACCGGCAAGACCGAAGACAAGCGGCCCTACGACCCGATCGCCGCGGCGGAACGCGTCGCCTACCACGCCGACCATTTCGTCGCGCAGCGCAAGCGGGCTGCGGCGGCGCGGGCCGGCGGCATGGACCGGCCGCCGCACATGACGTGTCCCTATGACGCCGAGCTGTTCGGGCATTGGTGGTTCGAGGGGCCGCTGTGGCTGGAGGCGGTGATCCGCCGGCTCGCCGCCGAGCCGGAAATGATCGCCATGATCACGCCGACCCAGTATCTCAGCCGAAACCCGACGCTGCAGCGCGCCACGCCCGCGGCCTCAAGCTGGGGCGACCAGGGGTATAACGATGTCTGGCTGAACCCGGCCAATGACTGGATCTATCCGCACCTGCACGATGCGGCGCGCACCATGCGCGAACTGGCGCGCAGCTTTCCCGAGCTGGAGCCGGGCTCGCTGTTCGACCGGGCACTGGCCCAGGCTGCCCGCTCGCTGCTGCTGGCCCAGGCCTCCGACTGGCCGTTCATCCAGAAGACCGGCACCAGCGTGGAATTCGCCCAGCGCAATCTCAAGGATCATCTGGGGCGGTTCTATACCCTGGCGGCGGCCTTGCGGCGCGGCGCCGTCGACGAGCGCGAACTCCGCGCGCTGGAATTCATCGACAGGATCTTCCCGCAGGTCGACCCGCGCGTCTATGCGGCGTGAGCCTGGCGCCGCCCTCGGCCGGGGGCGGCCTTTCATATGAGCGAGGATTGCTGGCCCATGGACATCGTCATGGTGACGCCGGAATGCGCGCCGGTCGCCAAGGTCGGCGGCCTCGGCGACGTGGTGCACGGGCTGTCGCGCGAACTGGCGGTGCGCGGCCATGGCGTTGCGGTGGTGCTGCCGAAATATGACTGCCTGCGCTATGACCGGATCGAGGGGTTCGGCCCCTGCGGCGAGGACCTGCACATTCCCTATTTCGACCAGTCGATTTCCTGCAGCGTGTTCAGCGGCATGGTCGACGGCCTGCAGGCCTATTTCATCGAGCCGCGCTCCCACCACAATTTCTTCAATCGCGGCGTCTATTATGGTCATGGCGACGACCCGGAGCGTTTCGCCGTCTTTTCCCGCGCCGCGCTGGAATTCCTCGTCAAGACCGGGCGGCACCCGGATGTCATCCATTGCCATGACTGGCAGACCGGGCTGGTGCCGGTGCTGCTGGAGGAGGTCTATCGGGCCCGGGGTCTCCGGCATCCGCGCACCTGCTACACCCTGCACAATGTCCGGCACCAGGGCACGGTCGGGGCGCATGTGCTGGGTATGGTCGGGCTGCTGCCGGCGGAGCTGATGGCGCCGGACCGGCTGCTCGACCATCGCCGGCACGATTCCGCCAATGTGATGAAGGGCGGCATCGTCTATGCGAGCGCCGTGACCACCGTCTCGCCGCGCTACGCCCAGGAGATCCGCCACACCGACCAGGGCTGCGGCCTGCAGGAGACGCTGGAGCACCATGCCGGCAAGCTGTCCGGCATTCTCAACGGTATCGACACCCATGTCTGGAACCCGGAGATCGACCCGCTGATCGCCCGCCCCTATACGGCGGCACGGCTCGACGACAAGTACGAGAACAAGCACGCGCTGCGCCGGCGCCTCGGCCTTTCCGAGGCCTTCAAGCCGATCGTCGCCGTGGTCGGGCGGCTCGACCGCCAGAAGGGCAGCCCGCTCATCCAGTACGGCCTGGGCTTCGCGCTGGCCAACCATGCCCAGGCGGTGCTGCTCGGTGCCGCGGTCGAGCCGGATATCGACCACGAATTCCAGGCGCTGAAGCGCGAGATCGGCGACAGCCCCGACTGCAGCCTGACACTCGGCTATGACGAGGAGCTGGCGCACCTGATCTATGCCGGGGCGGAGATCCTGCTGGTCCCCAGCGCTTATGAGCCCTGCGGGCTGACCCAGATGATCGGCCTGAAATACGGCACCGTGCCGGTGGTACGGGAAATCGGCGGCCTCGCCGACACGGTCGTCGATGCCAATTATGCGGACCGGGCGTTCGAAGAGCGCACCGGCTATGTCTTCCGCAATTTCGACGCCAAGGGGCTGGAGAGTGCGCTCTGGCGGGCGATCGGCCTGTGGCATCGCCACCCGGTCTATTTCCGCCAGCTGCAGGTCAACGGCATGCGGGTCGACAATTCCTGGGAACGGTCGGGCGAGGCCTATGTCAGCCTTTACCAGACGATCCGGGCGCGCTGAGCCGCGGGCCGGGGTGTTTCAGGACATAGGACGCGGCCAGCGACAGATAGGACCGCATGGCGCCGACCAGCTTGACCGTCTCGAAGAAGACGGCATCCGGGGTCGGGGCATCGTCCGACACCGCTTCGCCCACCACCCAGAGGCTCTCCTGCGTGCCCGGCCGGTAGCTCACCGGCCGGTCGGTGACCGTAGCGCGGATCAGGGACCGGAGGCTGAGCCGGGCGGAGGCATCTTCGACGGAAAAGGGAATGCGCCCGGCCATTGCCGTCATGCGGCAGGCAAAACCGCCGGCGGCGCCGGGGAGGACGTCGACCGCGTAATCGTGATCCTCATAGCGGAAGCGGAACTGGAACGCCGGAACCGGGCTGCGGATGACCAATTGGCCCTGCTCGTCGGTTGCCAGGCCGTTCAGCTCGAGCGGCGCGCGGCGTTCAGCGATGAGGATCAGGGAGCGCAAGGGTTGGGACTGCAGCGCCGCATTCATGACAGGTCCGAATTGCCGGGAAATCGCTATGTCCGACACTGTCCCGCATGATGGCTAACATTTCCTGAAGAGGCCGGCCGATGCTCGATGCGCGCCTGCGCCCGTTGGTCGACCGCGTGCTGTCGGGGGCCGGTGCCCGGCTGGCCGGGCAGGGCGTCGGGCCCAATGCGGTCACGGTGACCGGCCTTGTCCTGGGGCTTGCCGGTGCTGCGGCTTTGGCATTTCAGGCCTATAGTGTGGCGCTGCTGTTCCTGCTTGCGAACCGGCTGTGCGATGGGCTGGACGGCGCGGTGGCACGCCATGCCGGCGCCAGCGATTTCGGCGGCTTTCTCGATATCGTCTGCGACTTCATCGTCTATGCCGGCTTTGTCTTCGGCTTTGCCCTCGGCCGGCCGGACCAGGCGCTGCCGGCGGCTTTCCTGATTTTCAGCTTTATCGGCACCGGGACGTCCTTTCTGGCCTTCGCCGTGATCGCTGCAAAGCGCGGCATCGCCACAACGGCGCGCGGACGCAAGGCCTTCTATTACCTTGGCGGGCTGACGGAGGGCACGGAAACCACCGCCCTGCTGGTGGCGATCAGCCTCTTCCCGGGCTGGTTCCCCTGGCTGGCCTGGGGTTTTGGCGCGTTGTGCTGGATCACGACGTTCGGCCGCACCCTGGAAGCGCGTTCCGTTTTCCGGGATGCACCGCCGCACGTCACCGACTCGGCTGGCCCGGGCTCCTCCGGACCTTGAAATAATCGTGCAAATCCAGGGGTGCGGGGGATCGAATTGGCTGCCGGTGAGTTGATTGCCGTTTTTCGAGGCCCCACCTCGCCCTATGGAGTCTGTGGCAAATGCGAGGGAGGAAGCGATGTTTGGCCTCTTCAAGAAGTCCGACAAGGCTGACAAGCCCAAGGTCGATGCGGCCGAGATGGAGCGTCAGGAGCGCGAGGCACGCATGAAGGACACGGCCGAAAAGATGCGCGATGCCGTGCAGATGGAGAAGGGGGAGGAAGAGGGCGACAAGCCCGGGAAATAGCGCCGCTCCGATCCGTCTCTGACGTCCAACCAGCCCCTCGCGCGCCATCGGCGGCGGGGGGCTTGGTCTTTGGGCATCGTCATCAGTCGGAGAGGACCCCGTCCGGCAGGGTCGGTTGAGCTTCGGCCCGGCCGCGCCGTGCCCGCCGCCGCGCCGCCGCAGCCGCAACGCGGGCGCGCAGCATCAGGGCGCAGGGCGTGACCACCAGGGTCAGCACCGTCGCGAAGGTCAGGCCGAAGACGATCGCCGTGGCCAGGCCGACCCACCATTGCGTCGAGGGCGCGCCCACCGCCACCTCGCGCGAGACGAAGTCGATATTGGCGCTCAGGACCATCGGCATCAGGCCGAGCACCGTGGTGACGGTGGTCAGCACCACCGGACGCAGGCGCTGGGCCCCCGTCTGCAGAATGGCGGTGCGGGCATCGGCGGCCGATTGCTTCACCCGGTCGAAGGTGTCGATCAGCACGATGTTGTTGTTGACGACGATGCCGGCCAGCGCGATCACCCCGACGCCGGTCATGACGATGCCGAAGGGCTGGCCGGTGATCAGCAGGCCGATCAGCACGCCCACCGTCGACATGACCACGGCCGAAAGGATGAGAAAGGCGCTGTAGAAGCTGTTGAACTGGGTGACGAGGATGATCGCCATCAGGAACAGCGCCACGACGAAGGCCTTGCTGAGAAAATCGGCAGCGGCCTTCTGCTCCTCGTCCTCGCCGCGGAAGCGGTAGTCGACGCCCGCGGGCAGGGGCCCGTCGGCCAGCCAGGCGTCGATCTGCCGTACCATGTCGTCGGCCAGCATGCCGGGCGCCAGCTCGGCCCCGACGGTCATCACGCGCCGGCCCGCCGTGCGGTTCAACGTACCGACCAGCGGCTGCGGCTGCTGATCGACGAAATTGCTGATCGGTACCGCGTTCCCGGCATCATTGACGATGCGCACCGTGCCCAGCTGTTCGATCGAGCGCCATTCGGCGGGGTATCGGACCTTGAGGTCGATCTCGTCGTCGCTGTCATTGGGCCGGTAGGTGCCGATGGTCAGGCCGTTGGTGATCAGCTGGACGGCGTCGCCGACCAGCGCCACGTCGATGCCGAAGCGCGCGGCATGGGCGCGGTCCACGGTGATCTGCCATTCGATGCCGGGGATCGGCCGGTCGTCCTCGATATCGATCAGGCCGTCCAGGCTCTCCATATAGGCCCGCACCGCAGCGACCGCCTCGGGCAGCAGTTCCGGGTTGCGGGCGCTGAGTTCGACCTGCACCGGCTTGCCGACCGGCGGGCCTTCCTCCGGCTCGCGGGTCTCGACCCGGATGCCGGGCAGGCCGGCGGTGGCGGCCCGAATATCGCCCAGCACCGCATCGGCCGGCCGCCGTTCGCCCCAGGGCTTGAATTCCAGGTTGATGACGCCGATCACGTCCTCGGCGACGTCCTGGCCGAAGCCGGCTTCGCCCTGGCCGCCGCCGGTGCGCGAATAGATCGAGGCGAATTCGTCCCGGAAGCGCAGCACTTCGGCTTCGACTTCGCGGACCAGCGCGTCCCGCTCGTAAATCGACAGGTTGCCGCGGGCATGGACGAGGACGACGGCGTTCTCCGGCTCGACATCGGGGAAGAACTCGACGCCACGGCCAAAGAGGCCGAACAGCACCCAGACGGCGACCAGCGTGACCGCCGCGCCCGTCAGCACCAAACCGGGATGGCGGAGCGCCCGCGACAAGGTCTTCAGATAGAGCCCGACCGATCCGCCGATGGCCTTCAGGTCGATGGTGTCGCCGGTCTCCAGCGCGCTGAGGCGGGCGGTGTCGGCGCCGCCGCCAAAGCGCCCGAGGCGTGAGCCCAGCGTCGGCACGAAGATCAGCGCCATTAGCAGCGAGGCCGCGAGGGTTGCGCTCAGGGTGATCGGCATAAAGCGCATGAACTCGCCGACCACGCCGGGCCAGAACAGCAGCGGCATGAAGGCGGCAAGCGTCGTGAGGGTGGAGGCGGTGATCGGCCAGGCCATGCGCCGGGCGGCCTGCCCATAGGCCTCGCGCCGGCCGACGCCCTCGGCCATCTTGCGGTCGGCAAATTCGGTGACGACGATGGCGCCGTCGACCAGCATGCCGACGGCGAGGATCAGCGAGAACAGTACGACGATGTTGACCGTCAGGCCCATGATGCCGAGCACCAGGATGCCGGTGAGGAAGGATCCGGGTATGGCGACGCCGACCAGCCCGGCCGAGCGCAGGCCGAGCGCCCCGACAATCACGATCATCACCAGCAGCACCGCGCTGATCACGTTGTTCTGCAGGTCCTGCAGCATGGTGCGGATGATGCGCGACTGGTCCTGGCTGTAGGTCACCTCGATCGCCTGGCTCAGCGTCTCCGGCCAGAAGGCGCGTTCGCGCTCGACCGCCGCTCGCACCGCCTCGATGGTGTCGATGACGTTCTCGCCGCTGCGCTTGACGATCTCCAGCGCCACGGCCGGCCGCCCGTCGAGCCGGGCGAAGCCCTGCGGGTCCTCGAAGGTGCGGCGGATGGTGGCGATGTCGGCGAAACGCACCACCGCATCGCCCTCGACCGAGACCGGGATATCGAGGATGTCGTCGAGGCTTTCGATCAGGCCGGGCACCTTGACCGGAAAGCGGCCGGTGCCCGTGTCGAGCGTTCCGGCGGCCACCAGACGGTTCGAGCGCTGGACGATGGTCGCCACGTCATTGCCGTTGAGGCCGTAGCTTTCCACCAGCAGCGGGTCGATGACGATCTCGACCACCTCCTCGCGATCGCCGCCGATATTGACCTGCAGCACGCTGCCGATGCCTTCGATCTCATCGCGCAGCGACCGCGCGATATCGACCAGCGTCCGTTCCGGCACATCGCCGGAGAGGATGACCACGATCACCGGGAAGAGGCTGAAATTGACTTCGTTGACAGTCGGCTCGTCCATGCTGTCGGGCAGGTCCGGCCGCACCCGGTCGACGGCCTCGCGCACGTCGAGAATGGCCCCGTCGGCATCGAAGCCGGCCTCGAACTCCAGCACGACATTGGCCCCACCCTCATAGGCCGAGGCCGTCATCTCCTTGATGCCTTCGATGCTGCGGAGTTCCTCCTCCATCGGCCGGACCATCAGCCGCTCGGCATCCTCGGGCGACACGCCGTCCAGGCTCATGGCGACGTAGATGACCGGGATGTTGATGTCGGGATTGGCCTCCTTGGGGATCCCGACATAAGTCGCGACGCCGGCGACCAGGAGAAACACCAGTGCCAGGATGACGACGCGCGACCGCTCGAGGGCCGCATTGATAAGGCCGCTCATCGCGGTTCCTCGCCCTCGGCGATCTGGGCGGTCAGCACCGGCTCGACCCGGTCTCCGGCCCGGACATAGTCCTGGCCGACGGTGATCAGGCGCAGGCGGTCGGGCAGACCGGTGATCCAGACCGCCTCGCGATTGCCGTCGACGATCTCCACCGGATGAAAAACCACGCGGTCGTCGGCATCAACGGCCTTGACGCCGATCACGCCGGCATCCGACAGGGTCAGGACGCTGGGGGCGAGGCGATGGGCGCGGATATCGGCATAGGGCAGAGTCAGTTCGGCCGTGACGCCGTCGATGAACCGCCCTTCCGGGTTCGGAGCTTCGAGTTCGATTGCGAAGGTGCGGGTGGCCGAACTGGCCTCCGGCGCGACGAAGGTCACGGTGCCTTCGAGCATCTGACCGTCGAGCAGTCGCGCCGCGCCGGGCGTGCCTTCGGCGATCATCCCGAGATGCCGCTCGGAGACCTGGGCAACGACGTGCAGGGGATCGAGGTCGAGCAGCCGGACCATGGGATCGCCGATGTCGACATAGTCGCCGATTTCGACCATCCGCTCGGCCACGACGCCATCGAACGGGGCGGTGACGACCAGGTTCTCCATCTCGACCTCGGCGACGCGCAGCGCGGCACGGGCGGCGTCGAGCGCCGCACGGGCGGCGGCCAGCTGCGTATTGGCCCGGTGGCCGCGCCGAAAGAGCTCTTCAGCCACCGTGGCCTCGATCTCGCGCTGCGCCACCAGGGCGCGGGCCCCCGCAAGCCGTGCCTCCCGTTCGTCGACGGAAAGCCGCACCAAGGTATCCCCGGCCGCGACCCTGGCGCCCCGATCGACCAGAACGTCTGCGACGGACCCGTGCGTTTCGGCCCGCAACTCGACCCGCCGGTTGGCGGCCGTGCGCCCCTGCAGGATCAGCTCGTTGGTTACCGGCTCGGCGGTGCTGACCATGATGCGGACACGCGGCCGCGTCCCGGGTCCCTCGGGCTCCGACACCGTCGCGTTCGGCGTGCCCGTTGCCGTGGAGCCGTTGGCGCCGTGTCCGAGGTCGATCTGGCCCGAAAGGATCCAACCGCCCGCCGCAAGCGCCACAAGGCCGGCGATAATCCAGGAACGTTTCATTGTTACACTGTAATTTGGGACCGCGATCCATCGCCTTTGAGCCCAGACGGATGCGGCCCGATGACCGATCCGGCCCGGGACCATCGCCTGCTGACGGTGTCGCACAGTCGTTCAGATGCGGACGAATAACC
The DNA here is from genome assembly GCA_009909005.1 of Alphaproteobacteria bacterium. Classification (GTDB taxonomy): domain Bacteria; phylum Pseudomonadota; class Alphaproteobacteria; order DSM-16000; family Inquilinaceae; genus JAAAOG01. Next base: position 14,118 of record JAAAOG010000094.1, read on the forward strand.
GCAAATCAAGTGTAAAAAATCGTCTTAATAGCGATGACGGCGATAACATCCGGAACGATTGGGCCGGCCAATGATCGTTGGAATTGCCGTCGGCGCCGGCCCCGGGCGGGCGTCAGAAATTGCCCCCGGTCAGGAACAGGGTCACGACGAAAGACACCAGCCCGCCGCAGGCCGCCAGGGCCAAAAGCAGATAGATCGAGACGCCGGTCGATGCTTTCATGTCCCTGGAAAAGATTGTCGCCGACACCATGCGATCGTTCGCGCCATCCATGAACTCCTTGTCGACTTTGACGGACCGGAACTTCTTGGAGGAATGGAGAGACTCGGCCTTACGGCGGGCGGCATTCATGTCGGCGGTCCGGCCTTGTTCCTGCCAGCCGGCGCCTGAGCCAGAGGATGTCAGGACTTTGTAGACAATCTGATTCTCGTTGCTCATGCTCGTTGGACCGTGGTCTGGGGAAACCTATGCTGGTATGCTAAGAGCGAGACAGTAAAACGGATGTGAAGACTGCGGCAAAAATTTC
>JAAAOG010000062.1 GCA_009909005.1 Alphaproteobacteria bacterium
GCCGGGCGCGGCCGCGCGGCTGCGGGAGGCGGCAGGCCGCGCGCGTGCCGCCCGGCGGACGCTGTCGGACGCGGCTTGAATAGTCGTTCCGGGAATTAACCGAATCTCGGCATTTGCGTGATAGCGCTGAACCCGCAGGTCTATGACCGCGAAAGGGGATAGCGCATGAAAACGGCCGCGATTCTGGTTGCGGGACTGATCATCGGGGTCATGGTCGCCTTTTGGGGCGATCTGACCCGTTCGGGCGACCGCCTGAGCGGCGTTCCCTTCAGCGAAATCAGCGCGGCGGCTGACAGGCATTGCCGGTCCGATGGTGCGTTTCTCCCCGAACAATGCCGGTGCATGGTCGAAGGCGTGGCGGAGAGGCTGTCGCGCGCCGAGGCCCGCGAGGTTCTCCTGACCGCTGCGTTCATTGCGCCGGAACCAGGGACGTCGGTCTTCCCGGCTGCGGACAGCCGCGCCGATCCGGATGGCGAGGCAGAGACGGTTGCCGGGTCTTCGGACGATGCGGGTGGGGGCGACTTCGACCTGGCCATGCTCTGGCAGGACTGTGCGCCTCTTGCACAGCCTGACGAGGCGCCCTCTGCCTATGCCCCCCCGGAAGGCGGCTTGCGGCTGACGCTGGACAATGGCCGGGTTTACACCATCGACAGCAATGACCCTGATCTCGTCCAATATTATTTCCGCAACGCCAATTGGCGGCGGCAGAGCTCGCAATACTACCGCTCCCTCGTTCTCCTCGGCGGTGCGGAGGGCCTCAGCAACCGCATCGAAAATGCCGAGCCGCTGGAACGACTCTGGCCGCTGGCGGTCGGTAATCGGGCCGAATACAAGGTCATCACGCGGCGCTATGGCCGGTTCCTCGCGCGCCGGTCGGAGCTCGCCGAAGTGCTCCGGACCGAGACCCTGACGGCCGGTGGCGATCACTATGAAACCTTCGTTGTCCAGGGGCGGTGGCAGGTGACCCACTGGCTCGATTCCCGGCAACAAATCTACGATGCCGGGGATTGGACTGCCTGGTATTGCCCGGAAACCGGAACCTGGCTGCGTTGGGAAGACAACCTGTACCGCCAGGGCCGGACCATCGGCAGCTCCCGCATGCAGGTCGTCCGCATCGCCCCGATGTGACGTGATGGGGTGCCGCACCCTGAAGGGTGGCGGGTCTGTGCAGAATTACGCTCATAAGGCGCCGCGACCGTAATATTATTTTCGTTTCGTCTGAAAATGAATAATAAATTCCTTGCTCTTAAATAACGAGATTTCGTTCTCGGCGGAATTGGATGCTGAATCTTTCGAATCCGAGTTCCGCGGGTGGAAATATCCCTAGCCTTGATATGGATCAATGGGCCGGCGGCGAAAAATTCGTTACGGTCCGCCCGCCTGTTTGGCAATGAAATTGTTCTTTACGTCTGGGAGACCAAAGAAAATGTCTGTCATCAAGAAAAACACCTGGATCCTTCTGGTGGCTGGCTTTGCCGTCCTCATCGCCGTCGGGGTGATCACCTCGTAAGGCAGGGGCGCGCGACGCCGCTGATCGGCATCAGACGCATCGTGCAGAAGATATCGGGCAGAAGATCGGAACGGCACTGCCCGACTGGCCGGCCGGAAGGAACAGACAAAGACGGGCCAGCAAGGTCCGGAAAACTCGAGGAAACCCAAGTATCGCTACGACAGAGGGCTGGACGGCACGGAGTGTGGGGAAGCGAAATCCGAAGAAAAAGAAACCACACTCCGGTCCGGTCCTGTCGTCACATGCCGCGGGACGGGTGGTCCGTGTCGGGCATTCCCCGCATTTCCCGCATCTCCCGCGTTCACAGGTCAGTGCTCAACCCCCGGCTTCAGCGAGCGGAATAACCATTTTGCGCGGTGCGCAGCCGGCCGAGGATGTCGAGGGTGGGGAAGCCGTCCGCGGGCACGCCGATTTCCGTCTGGAAAGACCTGAGCGCCCGGCGAGTCCGAGGCCCGGTCAGGCCATCAGCCTCCCCCGGATCATAGCCGAGCGCAGCAAGCAGCGTCTGCAGTTCCGTCACTTCCTGAAACCGCAGCGACCGTCCGATCGCCGGACGGGGCCCCTGAAGCGGCCCGCCGCCGGCCAGCCTGTCTGCCAGATGGCCGACGGCCAGGGCATAATAGCTGGAGTTGTTCCACGTCATGATTGCGCGGAAATTGTCGTACACCAGGAATGCCGGTCCCTGATGGCCCATCGGGAGGATCAGCGAGGCGGTCAGATCGGCCTGCGGCAATTCCCGGCCATCGGTGCGGCGGACACCGTGCCGCTGCCATTCGGCGAGCGGCAGTTCCAGCGAGAGATCGGCCAGGACCCAGGGAAAATCCTCCGGCAGCCGCACCTCCCGGCCCCAGGTCTCGTCCCCCCGCCAGCCGATTTCGGACAGGTAGTGGGCCCCCGACGCCAAGGCATCCGGGACGCTCGACCATAAATCGCGTCGGCCGTCATCGTCGAAATCCACCGCAAAACGGCGATAGGTCGAGGGCATGAACTGCACCTGTCCCATGGCGCCGGCCCAGGAGCCGCGCATGCGTCCGGGGCTGATGTCCCCCGCCTCGATCAGGCTCAGGGCATCGATGAGTTGGGACCGGAACATGTCCGCCCGCCGGCTGCCATAGGCCAGGGTCGCCAGAGCCTGGGGAACCGGGAAGTCCCCGAGGAAACTGCCATAGCCGGTTTCCAGACCCCACAACGCCACAAGGAAGCGCGGCTGCACGCCATAGCGGGCGCGGATGGCGGCCAGCAGATCGGCGTTCGCGGCGAGCTGCCGCCGTCCTTCCGCGATTCGCTCCGGCGAGATGGCATTGTCGAGATATTCCCAGAATGTCCGGGTAAATTCCGGCTGGTGCCGGTCCAATTCCAGCACGCGGCGATTCGGCGACATCCCGGCCAGGGCCCGATCGATCGTGGCATCCGAAAGCCCCGCGGCCCGGGCCTCCGCCCGGAAATCGGCCAGCCAGGTGGCGAAATCCGTGTCAGCCCGCGCCAGGTCGTTGCCGCCTGCCAGGCCAATGAGCAAGAGCACGAGAAGCGTGGCCGCAACGAAACGCCCGGCGGACTGAGGCCGGCGCCCAAATCTGCCCGATGAGAACACAGCGGCACCTATGTCTTGTGTGTCTGGCCGCACTCATCTTAAGCCATGCGCCGCCGCTGGCAAGAGCCGCGGGAGTTCGCGCCACCCGGCGAGCGCGAGTTTCCCCCGCGCACGGCCGTGTGCGGCCGGCAAGGCACCGGGCAAAAAAGACGGTGGCCGATGCCCTCAAGGCACCCGGCTCTTGTCGACAAATCTGGGAGAAGGTCCCGTGCGGCAAAAAAAGTCGGAAAACTGCGGAATTTCACTTTGCCTGACGCCGGACACAGGATAAAGAGGGGCCGTGCACCGCACGGCCCAAGTTCAGGGAGGATTCGCCCATAAGGGCACAGCAAACCGAGCGGCCTGCTAAAAAGATGCGTAACGATATTCCGGGATTGGCGCAAGCTTCCTTACCTGGACGGCCCTCGTTTAGCGAGGGCCGTGTTTTTTTGGCCACAGTGATGCTGCCGGGCAATAGTCCCGCCGGGACAAACACTTAGCCGGCATCGTGCCCGGCGTGGTTCACCGGCGGGGCGTGAGACCTGCATCCGCGTGGGCGAGGATGTCCTTCAGCTCGCCGACCGCGCTGTCGCCGGCGGCCCGGCCCAGTGCGATCAGCTCCTCAGCCCGATCGAATTCCGCCAGGCCGATATGCCCGACGCGCGGCGTGATATGCACGTCGGGCGGGTCGCTGGCGAGGCGAGCCCGGGTGGCGCGGTCGAGGACCAGGCTCAGTGAGGAGACCATGACGCCGAAGACGCTCGGCCCCTGGCGATCGCGGCGCAGCAGCACCCGCACCAGGCCGGGCAGGGCGGCAAGCCGGCCCAGGCCGCGGCCCGTGCCGGTGCTTTTCTCGGCCTGGCGGACGACATCGTCGACATCGAACGTGGCCTCGCTCTGCAGCGGCCCGATGCCGGCCGCGATGCGCCGGCTGATATCGGCATTGACATTGACGCCGATGACGATGCGCGCCCCCATTGCCACGCAGACGGAAACCGGCAGCGGGTTGACCAGGGCGCCGTCGACCAGCCATCGGCCGTCCAGCGCCATCGGCGGAAAGACGCCGGGCAGCGAATAGGAGGCCCGGACCGCCTCGACGACGGATCCGCGCGTCAGCCAGACCTCGCGGCCGCTGGTCAGGTCGGAGGCGATGCAGACAAAGGGCTTCGGCAGGTGCTCGATGGTCATGTCGCCGAAATGGGCGCGCATCTCCTTGCTCAGCCGCTCGCCGCTGATCAGCCCTGCCCGGCTCATGGTGAAGTCGAGATAGCTGACGGCTTTGAACCGGTTCACGGAGCGCGCCCAGTCCTCCACCGAATCAAGCTTGCCGGCCAGATAGCAGGCGCCGACGAGCGCCCCGATCGAGGTCCCGGCCACCATGTCGGGCTCGATGCCGGCATCCAGCAGCGCGCGCAGCACGCCGATATGCGCCCAGCCGCGGGCGACGCCGCCGCCCAGTGCCAGCCCGATCCGGGGCTGGCCGGGACGGGAGAACATCCATTCGGCGCTGCTCATGCCGGTACCCCTCCGCCCATGGCGCGCCCGGGCCAGCGCCGGAACATGCCGGGCGTGAGGACGCGCACCGCCATGAACAGTGTGAGGGCCTCAGCCGACCGGCGTCGCCGGCGCATCGGCAAAGCCGTCCGGCGCAAAGGCCATGAAAGCCACGACGCCGCCACTCTACGGTCGCAGCATCTTATGTATGATAACAACGACAAGATATACAATAATGGCGACGCAAAGGGTTGCGAGCCAGGGATCCCAGAAGGGCACATCGAGGAGATGGGTCCACCAGCGCCAGGTTCGTTCGACGGGGTCCATGCCTGCCTCCGCCAGCCTCGGATTGATAATACCCCCGCGATCGATGAGCCCGTCAATGGTTCAGTTCTTCGCAGACGAAGTGTTCCTCACCCGGAACCGGATGCCGCTGTCACGGATTCCGGCTTGACGGGCCGCGGCGGCTCTGACCGATGATGGGATCGCCTTGTCCCGCACGCTACAGGCCGGAGGATCGGCGATGCGCGTCGTGATCGCCATGGTCAAGCATGAGACCAACCGCTTTTCGCCGGTGCCGACCCCGCTGGCGCGCTTCGGCGTCGATGGGCCGCTTTACGGTGCCGATGCGCTGGCCGGCTATCGCGGCACGGCGACGCCGATTGGGGCCTTCATCGACCTGGCCGAATCGGCAGGGGCGGAGATCGTGACGCCGATAGCGGCCGAGGCCTGGCCGAGCGGCCCGGTCGCCGAGGACGCCTATCGGCACCTCTGCGACACAGTGGCCGAGGCGGTGTCGCAGGGCTGCGATGCGATCCTGCTGGATCTCCACGGCGCCATGGTCACCGAAAGCATCGATGACGGCGAAGGGGCGCTGCTCGACATGCTGCGCGGCCTGGCCCCCGATACGCCGATCGCCGTGGCGCTCGACTTCCACGCCAATCTCACCGGCCGCATGGTGGCGCATGCCGACGTCATCGTCGGCTACAAGACCTATCCGCATATCGACATGTACGAGACCGGGCGGCAGGCCGGGCGCATCGGGCTGGCGGCGGCCAAAGGCGCCGTCCGCCCGACCATGGCCTGGGGCAACCGGCCCATGCTGCCGCATGTCATCCGCCAGGGCAGCGACGACCAGCCCATGGCCGACCTTTTGCAGATGGCCCGCGACCAGGAGGCGGCCGGGGTGCTGGCGGCCTCGATCTTTCCCGGCTTCCCCTATTCCGACATCGCCGATGCGGGCCTCAGCGCCGTGGTCGTCACCGACAAGGACACGGCCCTGGCCGAGGCCCGCTGCGGCGCCCTGCTGAACGCCGCCTGGGTGCGACGGGAGGAGTTCGTCTATCACGGCGAGCCGGCGGCCGAAGCCGTCGCCCGCGCCGCACGGATGGACGAGGGCCCGATCATGCTGCTCGACCATTGCGACAATTGCGGCTCGGGCGGCACCCAGGACGTCATGACGGTGATCCGGGAGGTGCTCGACCAGGGCCTGGAAAACACCGTCATCTTCGCCGTGCACGACCCGGAGGCCGTCGAGTCGCTGGTCGCGGCCGGGGTCGGGGCCGAGGTCACGATCAATCTCGGTGGCAAATATGCCATGCCGGCCCTGGGGCTGGAGGGCGAGCCGCTTGAGGTCTCCGGCACCGTCACCGGCGTGTCGAACGGCGACTTCACCGTGCAGGGACCGATGTACACCGGCGTGCAGGTGGCGATGGGCCGCACCGCGGTGCTGGATACCGGCAAGGCGGAAATCGTCGTCATCGAGCGCCATCACGAGCCCTGGGACACCGGCTGCCTGACCAGTCTGGGCATCGATCCGGCAGCGAAACGATTCATTCTGCTGAAATCGCGGGTCCACTGGCGGGCCGGCTTCCGGCCCCTGATCAAGGCTGAGGTGGAATGCGCCGGGGTTGGCGTGACCACCTCCGATTACGCGCTGCTGCCGTTCAAACATGTCCGCCGGCCGATCTTCCCGCTCGACCCCGAAACCGGCGCCGAACACGAGAATCTTCCGGATTCCTGAGGAGACGAGACTAGGTCGCCGGATCGCAGAGCTGCGCGAGCGTCTCCCTCAACCGGCGTTCGTGGCCGCCGGGCCAGTAGAGTTTTTCGCAGGTCGGACAGAAGGTGACCGGCAGGCCGCGGGCCTGAATGCCGGGCGGCGTCGCGGCGCGCTGTTCGGGGCTTGCCGGCTGCAGGACGGCGTTGCAGATCAGGCAGCGGGTCATGGGGGCCCGCATCCAATCGATCGGGACCTGCCGGGCGAGGTTGCGGGCGTGCTCCAGCGTGCCGCTGCCGTCGATCAGCACGACCGTGCCGGGCGCGTCGCGGTGCGCCAGCAAAGCCCGATCGCAGGTCAGCAGCAGCCGGCCGGCGGCGCGGGACCCGGCGAGCAGGTCGCGATCGGGCGCGCCGGGGCGGGCTTCCGTGGTATCGTAGCCGGCGGCGCGCAGCCAGCGGGCGAGTCGGCGCAGCATCTCGTCGCAAAGAAACCGCGGGGGCTGTGGGCATCGGGCAATGAGGCGACGGGCAGGCAGCATGGCAGGGTGGATACTCATCGCGCTTCTGGGCTATGGCGCCGTCGTCGGAGTCATGTATGTCGCCCAGCGCAGCTTCATCTATTTCCCGTCATCGACGCAGCCCGTGCCGCGCGATTATGACGCTGCGGATTTCGAGGTCGTCGACTACCGCAGCGAGGACGGCATCACGCTGTCCGGCTGGTACAAGCCGTCCCTCTTCAGCCGCCCGACCATCGCCTATTTCCACGGCAATGCCGGCCATATCGGGCAGCGCGTCGACAAGGTGCGCGCCTATACCGAGCAGGGCTACGGCGTTTTCCTTGCCGGCTATCGCGGCTATGGCGGCAATCCCGGCCGGCCGACCGAGGCCGGCCTGTTCGCCGATGCCCGCGCCGCGCTGGACTGGCTGGACGCGCAGGGCATCAGCGGACAGCACTTGTTTCTATACGGCGAATCGCTGGGCAGCGGCGTGGCCGTGCAGATGGCGGTCGAGCGGCGGATCGGCGGCCTGATCCTGGAGGCGCCCTTTTCCTCGGTCGCCGACATCGCCCAGAGCCGCTACCGCATCCTGCCGGCGCGCTGGCTGCTGCACGACCATTTCGACAGTGCCGCCAAGATCGCCGAGATCGACGCCCCGCTGCTGCTGGTGCATGGCGACCGCGATTTCACCGTGCCGATCCGCTTCGGCCGGCGTCTGTTCGACGCGGCGGTGGAGCCGAAGCGGGCCGTCTACATCCCCGGCGCCGGCCACAACGATCTCTATGATCACGGCATGGCCGAGCGCGTCCTGGCCTTTCTGGGAAATCCCACGGCTCAGACGGTCCCCTGACGGGCTTGCTGGGTGATGAGCCCGGCATCGCTGAGGGCCGTCTCGACCGCGGTGAATGGCAGGAGAACGCATTCGTGCCGCCCGGGCACCGCCTTGACCGGCGTAAAGGCCGCCAGGTCCGGCCAGCGTTCCGGCACCGGCCCGTCCGCGCGGATCATGCGGACGAAGGCGGCTGTCGTTTCGGTCAGCTCGGCAACCGGCCGGCCGGCGATTTCGCGTGCGACCAGGGCTGCGGCGGCCTCGCACAGCATGCAGCCGCGCAGGCCGTGGCCATGCGCGGCGATGCGACCGTCGACCACCTTCAGGTCGACGGTGATGCGGTCGCCGCAGAGCGGGTTTTCGGCCGTGGCGGTGATTGCCGGCCTTTCGAGACGCCTCGTTTCGCCGGCGGCGCGGGCGAGCTCAAGGATCGCCTGCTGATAGATGTCGTCGATCATCGATCCGGTCGGGAAAGCCGGCTGCGTAAGCGGGCAAGATCATTGTGCCTATCGACATCGTCGAGAACGGCGTCGTCGTCCACTGCAACCGTTTCCAGACACGCGGAATTGATCTGCAGCAGGTCGCGCGCGCCGCGATCGCCGGACAGATTCTTCATCTCCGGAAAGAACCGCCGGCCCCAGAGCACCGGGTGACCGCGCCGGCCCCGGAAGGTCGGCGCCACGATGGTCCGGCCTGCCGCCGGGTCGAAGGCGGCGATCAGCCGCTCGATCAGGCCGGCGGTGATGCGTGGCATGTCGCCGAGGAGAATGATCGCGCCCTCGGCTTCCGGCGGCACCGCCTCCAGCCCGGCCCGCAGCGAGGCGCTGAGCCCCGCGGCGAAGTCCGGCGCTTCGGCCAGCCGGATCGGCCGCGCTTCAAGGGCGGCGGCGATGGCGGCAGCCTGATGGCCGGTCACCACAATGACCGGATCGGCACGGCAGGCGAGCGCGGCATCGACGGCCCAGGCCACCAGCGGCTTGCCGCCGAGGTCGGCCAGCAGCTTGTTCGGCTCGCCCATGCGGCGGCTGCGGCCGGCCGCCAGCACCAGGGCGGCGAGGGTTGGGCGGTTCACGGCGTTCAGGACCGGGTGCGCAGCACGGCCGTCATCTGCGCCAGGATCGACAGGGCGATTTCGGCCGGCGTGACCGAGCCGATCGGCAGGCCGGCGGGTCCGTGCACCCGGGCGATGGCGTCCGGGGCATGGCCGCGCTCGGCCAGCCGCGCCCGCCGCTTCGCCGACGTGCCCGTGCTGCCCAGCGCCGCGATGTAGAAGGCGTCGGAGGCCAGAGCCTGCTCCAGTGCCGGGTCGTCGAGCTTCGCGTCATGCGTCAGGGTGACGATGGCCGTCCGGGCATCGGGCTGCAGGGCCTCCAGCGCCGTGTCCGGCCAGTCGTCCGCCGCCAGCCGTACCGCCGGGAAGCGCTCATCGGTTGCGAAGGCGCGCCGCGGGTCGACGATGGTGACATCATAGCCGGCCAGTCCGGCCATCGGCGCCAGTATCTGGGCGATGTGCACCGCGCCGACGATAATCAGCCGCAGCGGCGGATTGAAGGGCTGGACGAGGACCCTGCCGCTTTCGCTGTCGACGGTCCGGCAGACATCGTTGCGCCGGGCCGGGCCGGCGGCTGCCAGCGCCTCGGCCGGCGGGTCCCAGGATCCGGCGCGCCGGCTGCCATCCGGGGCGACCAGGACCCGGGCACCGCCGTCCAGCGCCGTCAGCAGCACCACCGGCTGTCTTGCCGTTCTGGCCTCAAGCACGGCCGCCAGGATCGGGTCGTCGGCGGCAAGGGCCTCCAGCCGGACCTGCACCCGGCCGCCGCAGGGCAGCCCGACCTCCCAGGCCCGCGCGCTGGAGACGCCATAGGTGAGGAGGCGCGCGGCGCCCTCGACCATCACGTCCCGGGCCTGCCGGACGACATCGCCTTCGATGCAGCCGCCGGACACCGAGCCGGCCATGCGGCCTTCTTCATCGACGGCCATCAGGCTGCCGGCCGGCCGCGGCGACGAGCCCCAGGTCTCGACCACCGTCGCCAGCGCGACATGGCGCCCGGCGGCGCGCCAGGCGGCCGCACGATCCAGCGGGTCGGCGTCGCGGTGAACGGGTTCGGTCATTCCAAATCGTGGCGGTTGGCCGGCCACCAGGCGTGATCAAGGATCTCGACCAGGCTGTAGGGGAGCTCAGCCGGCAGCATGGACGGATCGATCCGGTCCGGCTGCAGCCCGATGGCGGCCAGCTCGCGCCCTTTCCGGAAGCTCTTGGTCGGGAGGGTCGGGAGCTCCGGTTTCAGGCTCGGGCTTTGGGTGAGCGATTCCTGCACCGCCTCGCGATGGTTGGTGACCGAGTCCCGCCAGCCGCGTCGGGGCTCAGGGGCCGGCGAGTATTCGAGTTTGAGCAAATGTTCGATGACCCGGGCGAGCGCGCTTGCCAGAACGTGACGGTCGCGGGCGCCCAAATCCTCGATCTGCTCGGCGAGATGCTCCGGGTCGAGCCCGGCCGGAAGCGCATCGCCGCGCCCGGCCAGCGCCCGCAGGGCGCGGGCCTGCTGGGCCGACCAGGCGGCGAAATCGGCCTCGTACAGGGTCTCGCTGTCCATCGCGCGCCTCATTTCAGTCCGAAGCGGTTCGTCGGCCACCAGTCATCGAGAACTTGCCCGGCGGTGTAGCCGGCCTCCGCCGGCAGTTCTGCCTGCGGCTCTCTGGCGGCAAGGCTGTCCGCCGCGTAATCATGGCCGCGCTGCAATGCCTTGGGCAGCAGGCCCGGCACTTCGGCCCTCAGGCTGGGACTCTGGTCAAGCACGTCGCGGAGACGGTCCCGCTGTTTCTTGACGGAATGCTTCCAGCCGGCGCGGGGGCGGTCGGCCCGCGCATATTCGAGTTTCAGGAGATGTTCGACAATCCGCGCCAGAGCACTGATGACGGCACGCCGGTCGCGCTGGCCCAAGCTCTCGATCTCCTCGGCGAGGTTTTCCAGGTCGAGCCCGGCCGTCAGATTGGCTCGAAGCTCCGCCAGCCGGCGCAATTCCGCGGCCTGCTTCCGGGTCCAGTCGACGAAATCCTGATCATAAAGGCCGTGGTCGGGCATCGGCGGCGTCCTCTTGCGCCGATATGCTATACCAAAGCAATCGCGCTTCCGAGCCTCGCCCGCACTCCGCTCAGGTCCCGGAGCGGCCGGCCGGCTCGGGGACGCCGGGGCGTGCCGTCTCGGGGTGCGCCTCGCCGCCCTTGGCCTGCAGGAGCCGCCGCCGACGGCGCGCGGCGCGGACGAGCCCGCGATAAAGGCCGGTCTGCCGGCCGCGGTAGAACAGCAGCTCCGGGTGCCATTGCACGCCGACCATGAACCGGCGTCCGGGCACCTCGATCGCCTGGACGATATCGTGCTGGTCGCGCGCCGCGACAACAACCCCGTCGCCCAGCCGTTGCACAGCCTGGTGGTGCAGGCTGTTCACCCGCGTCGTCTCGCATCCCAGCATGACCCGCAGCCGCGTGCGCGGCGTGATGCGGACCTGCTTGCGCGGCAGGATGGTCTTCAGCCGCGGTGCCTCGGTGAAGGTGGTGTAGATGTCCTGGTGCAGCGTGCCGCCGCGCGACAGGTTGAGCATCTGGCAGCCGCGGCAGACGCCCAGCACCGGCAGGCCGCGCCGTTCGGCCCGCCCCAGCAGCGTCAGCTCGAAGGCGTCGCGGTCGGGATCGATCTTGATGTCGAGCCGGACGTCACCGCCGTAGATTTCGGCGCCGATGTCGTCGCCGCCGCCGACCACGAACCCGTCAAGGCCTTCGGTCAGCCGCTCGTCCTCGCCCGGGACCAATCGCCGCGGCCAGGCACCGGACAGGATGAGAGACAGAGCGTGCAGGCGCCAGAGCCGGCGCCCCTTGCCGCGCGAGCCGGTGACGCCGATGCGCGGCCAGCGTTCCGTCAGAACGCGCCACAGCCGTTTCATCGCCGCATCTCCTCGGGCAAACGCCCGTTCCGAATGAGGTAGCCGATGGTGTAGAGCAGGCCGAGCCCGGCATAGGGGTCCTCGGCGGTGAAGAGTTCCGCCCGGGCCTCCGCCGCCCGCTGCCATTTCTCGTCGAAGCGCTGCCGCGTCCGGCTGGGCAGGATCGATTCCCACAGTGCCTGGGTCAGCTGGCCCAGCCCCTGCCACCAGCTGCCGCCGCGCAGATGCTGGCCCGCCTCTCTCCAGGCGGCTTCCAGCTGCTCGAAGCGGCCGGTGTCCTCGGCCAGGTCCTCGATGGCGCCGAGCAGCCAGAGCAGCGGCACCTTGGTGCGCTGGCCGATGCGCGGGGAGGGGCTCTCCGGCACCGCGCCATGGACAAACAGGCAGTAGAGCAGCCAGGGATATTGCACGCCGGATTCCAGCGACTGGAACAGCCCGCCCCAGAAGCGCGGATTGATTTCCAGCAGCTTCGGGGTGGTGTCGGGATCGCCGTCCCAGCGGAAGTCCATCTCGATGACGCCGGTCCACCCCAGCGGCTCCAGCAACCGCTCGGCGATTGCCGGCATCGGCCCGGGCTCGACCGTCTCGCGCAGCACGCCGAAGCCGCCTTCGCCGGGGAAGGTCTCGAGATTGCGATAGGCCATCTGGGCGCGGACATGGCCGTCCTGGCAGAGGGCCGTCAGGCAGTAATCCTCCCCCGGTGCCATGCCCTGGGCAAGGATGGCGCCCTCCTTGGCGGAGGCCGCCGCCACCTCCCACGCTTCGTCGAGCCCCTCCGGCGTGTCGACCTTGGTGATGCCGCGTCCGCCGGTCGCCGTCGCCGGCTTGACGAACAGCGGCAGGCCGATCGCCTCGGCCGCCTCGCGAAGGTCGGCGGCGCTGTCGACCAGACGGGTCGGCGGGATCGGCACATCCAGCCGCTCGGCTGTCGGCACCAGCCGGTCCTTGGGGAAGACCTGGCCGATCGCCTCGATCGACGGCGTCGTCACTTTGATATAGGGCTCGAAGCGGTGGCGGTGCCGGGCGATCATCGGCGTGTCCTCATGGATCGGCATGAGGACATAGGGCCGGTCATCCTCCGGCGCGTGGGCCTGCACCGCCGCGACCAGCGACGCGATGAACGCCTCTTCCCCGTCGATTTTCGCGGCATGCAGAAAGGTGCGGGTGACATAGCGCGAGAAGGACAGCGCCATCATCGGGCTGTCGTCGCAGCCGATCACCTCGACCCCGTGTTCGCCGAGCGAGCGGGCCGCCGCCAGCGCCATCAGGCTGCGGCCATGGGTGAGGATCACCCGGCCCGCCGGGACCATTCCGGTGGTTTCCGCCATGCTGTTTCCGTATCCGTTGCCCCGGACCGGCGAAATGCCGGCCGTGTGTTTACGATGCACAACGTTTGGTGCGCGAGACGGTTCCGTTGCAGGTGTTGCGTTTCGTCGCGGCGGACGCCCCCTCTCCATGCGTATAGGTGGCGGAACCCCGCCATCGTCCCAGTGTTGGACGGCGAAACCGACCCCCGAAGAGGGGCGCTTTCAACACAGATGCCGAAAGGAGGCTGGAGATGGCGACAGCCGATGTTCTCAAGCCGCACGCCACGGTCGACGAGGTCGAGACCGGCCTTGGCAAGGATGCCCGGGAGAACCTGGCCGTGGGCCTCTCGGCCCTGGTCGCAGACAGCTACATGCTGCTGGTCAAGACCCAGGGCTTTCACTGGAACGTGGTGGGACCGCTCTTCCGGACCCTGCACAAGATGACGGAGGACCAGTACCGCGAGCTGTTCGAGGGCGCCGACGAAATCGCCGAGCGCATCCGCATGCTGGGCTATCCGGCGCCGGGCAGCTTTGCGCAGATGTCGTCGATGTCGGCGATCAAGGAGCGCACCGACAACACGCCGAGCGCCGAGGAGATGGTCAGCGAGCTGATCGCCGATCACGAGACGCTGGTGCGCCGCATGCGCGAGGTGGCGGTGGCCGCCGACGAGCTGTCCGACACGGTCACCAACGACCTGCTGACCGAGCGGATGGCGGCGCACGAAAAGACCATCTGGATGATGAAGGCGACCATCGCCCAGTAATTGACGCATTCGGGACCTATCGAGCACGGAGCCGGTTCGCCGGCGTGGAGTGCGCTCCCTGTTCTCACCCGGCCGGACCCAGGTCCGCGCCGGGTTTTTTCATTTTATTGTTGTCGTGGTCCTTTGGATGCACGGCGAGGTTGTCGGTAGGCCAATCGAAGCTCAACGCATTAATGCGCGTTTTTTCTATCGATCGAGCGGCCGGCAGCGTATGCGGTAGGGTTCGATGACGACAAAATGGTTAAGACAGCCTCGCCCCAACCCTGTCAAAGCACGGACCGCGCGCAAAGCCATCTCGGCCCGACAGAGAGAAGCGAGGGTCAGGAGGATGACCCAGACCGCCGGCCGGCGAAGGCGGATCGTCAATTCGCCGAAATCCCTATCCTCCGTCAGTAACGGGTAGGTTGAGGTGAGCAAAGCGAACCCCAACATTTCAATTTGTGCCAAGAGTTGGGGTTCGCGCTGCTCACCCCAACTACCGGGACTTGCTGGGAGCCCGCGCTCCGGAGTGCGGTCTTGGAGGGTCGGCTTTCAGCCGACTGCGGCGGCAGGGATGCCGCCGCTCCGTCATGCGGGCGGGGATGCGCGCGCTCCGAAGCAAGTAACGGGTAGCAAAGCGAACCCCAACATTTCAATGCGCGCAAAAGTTGGGGTTCGCGTTGCTCACCCCAACCTACCGGGACTTGCTGGGAGCCCGCGCTCCGGAGTGCGGTCTTGGAGGGTCGGCTTCCAGCCGACCGCGGCGGCAGGGATGCCGCCGCTCCGACATGCGCTGGACGCGTGCGCTCCGGAGTGTGGTTTTGGAGGGTCGGCTTTCAGCCGACCACGGCGGCAGGATGCCGCCGCTCCGACGCGCGCTGCACGCACGGGCTCCCGAGGTGCGGTCTTGGAGGGTCGGCTTCCAGCCGACCACGGCGGCAGGATGCCGCCGCTCCGACACGCGCTGCACGTACGGGCTCCCGAGGTGGGGTCTTGGAGGGTCGGCTTCCAGCCGACCGCGGCGGCAGGATGCCGCCGCTCCGTTGTGCGGGCGGGGACGCCCGCGCTCCGAAGTGCGGTTTTGGAGGGTCGGCTTTCAGCCGACTGCGGCGGCAGGGATGCCGCCGCTCCGTGCGGAGGGTGCCCGCGATTCGGGGTCGGCCCGGCCCTTATGACGCCGGGTCGACCTTCACGGGGGTGCCGTCGGAGAGGCGTTGGAGGTTGTCGGTGGCGATGCGGTCGCCGGGGGAGAGGCCGTCGGTGACCAGGGTCAGGCCGTCATAGACGCGGCCGGTCTCCACGGCGGTGCGGCGGGCCGTGCCCGTCTCGTCGATGCGGTAGACGAAGCGGCGGCCCTGTTCGGTGGCCAGGGCGGCGGCGGGCACCAGTACGGCGTTCTCGCGCTCTTCCAAAATCAGGCGGGCGCGGACGAACTGGCCGGGGCGCAGGCGGGTGCCGGGATTGGGCACCGTGGCGCGCGCCCGGATGGTGCCGGTCGCCTCGTCGAAGGCGTTGTCGAGCTGGGTGAGGGTGCCGGGCTCGGGCAGTGCGCGGCCGTCGTCGAAGCGGACGATGACCTGAAGCGGCCGCGGCCCGGCGCCGTCCGGGGCCTGCAGGCGGGTGAGTTCGGTATCGACCGGCTCGAACTCGACGAAGATCGGGTCGGTCTGCACGACGCTGACCAGCGGGTCCTGTCCGGGGACCACCAGATCGCCGAGATCGACGGCGGCGAAGCCGGCCAGCCCGTCAAAGGGCGCCGCCACGGTGGCGAAGTCGCGATCGAGCCGCAAGGCGCGGATCTCGCCGTCCAGCGCCGCGATCTCGGCCCGCGCCCGCTCCAGCGAGCGGGTGATGCGGTCGATCCGCTCCTCGGTGGCGAAGTCCTCGCGCTCCAGGGCGGAGAAGCGGGCCAGCTGCCGCTCCTGAAAGGTCCGCTCGGCGACCAGGGCGGCGCGCTCGCCGCGCAGCTGCTCCAGCTCGGCCTCGATGGGGCGGGTGTCGAGCCGCACCAGCACGTCGCCCTCGGCGACCAGGCTGCCCTCATCGAAGGGCAGGGCGACGACATGGCCTTCCACCCGGGCGCGCAGCTCGGCCGACTGGATGGCGCGGACGGTGCCGACATAGTCGCGGAAGATCGGCACGGTGCGGGTGGTCACCGGCTGCACGGTCACCGGCACCGGCCCTTGCGGCCCGCGGCCGGGGATCGGCGGCCCCCCACCGCCATCGCCGCCTCCGTTGCCGCCGGCCTGGCGCGCGGCCATGCCGCCGCCGGAGGCGAAGGGCCCCCAGCCCTGCCAGAGTGCGACGCCGCCGGCCGCGAGCAGCAGAACAGCCAGCCCGATAAACAGAAGACGTGGTGCGCGCATCGGTCCTGTTTCTCTTGCGGCTCGCCTGGTTCCGGCTCGGGCCCGCCTGCCGGGATGAACCGTTGAGCAGGGGAACGGTTTCCGCCGTCCGGCGTTAGCCGCCTGTCGGCGCCATGCGGATCCGGCAGAAAGACTAGATCCCTGAGGCGAGGCGTCGCGTGCCGATCATCACTTTTCTCATCGACCGGCCGGTTTTCTCCTCGGTGGTGTCGATCCTCATCCTTTTGATGGGCGCGGTCGCCATGCAGCTGCTGCCCATTGCGCGCTTTCCGCCGATCGCCCCGCCGCAGGTCGAGGTACAGGCGAATTTCGTCGGCGCCGGCGCCCAGGCGGTTGAGGACGCCGTGACCGAGCCGTTGGAGGAGGCGATCAACGGCGTCGACGGCATGATCTATCTGTCCTCCTCCAGCACCAGCGACGGCGTCTCGACGGTGCGGGTGACCTTCGAGGTCGGCTATGACGTCGATATCGCCGCCGTCGACGTGCTCAACCGCGTCAACCAGGCCGAGCCGCTGCTGCCGCAGACGGTGCAGGACCTCGGCGTCACGGTGCGCAAGACCTCGCCGCAGCTGACGGCGGTTGTCAGCCTGTATTCTCCCAACGGCACCTATGACCAGGTCTTCCTCAGCAATTACGCCGACATCCATATCCTCGACCCGCTGAACCGCATTCCCGGCGTCGGCAGCCTGGTCAATTTCGGCCAGCGCAACTATGCCATCCGCATCTGGCTCGATCCGCAGCGCCTGGCGTTCCTGAACCTGACGCCCGAGGACGTCGTCGCCGCGGTGCGGGCGGAGAATGTCGAGGTGGCGGCCGGCCAGATCGGCCAGCCGCCGCTGGCCGACCCGCGCGCCTTCCAGTTCCAGGTCTCGGCCGCCGGACGGCTGGAGACGGCCGAGCAGTTCGCCGACATCATCGTGCGCAGCGAGGCGGATGGCGGCTTGGTGCGCCTCCGCGATCTCGGCCGGGTCGAGCTGGGGGCGAGCAGCTATGCCAGCTCCGCCTACCTGGCCGGCCAGCCCAGCGCCCAGCTGGGTGTTTTTCAGGCCTCCGACGCCAATGCCCTGGCGCTGATCGCCGAGATCCGCGCCACCATGGAGCGGCTGTCCGGCGCCTTTCCGGACGACCTTGCCTACCGGGTCACCTTCGACACCGCCGGCTTCGTCCAGGAATCGGTGAATGAGGTGGTGATCACCCTGTTCCTGGCCGCCGCCCTGGTCGGGCTGGTGATGTTCGTCTTCCTGCAGTCGTGGCGGACGACGCTGATCCCGCTGATCGCCATTCCGGTGTCGCTGGTCGGCGCCTTCGCCTTCCTCTTCGCCTTCGGTTTTTCCATCAACACCCTGACGCTGCTGGGCATGGTGCTGGCGGTGGGGCTGGTCGTCGACGACGCCATCGTCGTGGTCGAGAATGTCGAGCGGAACCTGCAGAAGGTCGGCGATGCGCGGCAGGCGGCCAAGCAGGCGATGGCGGAGGTGACCGGGCCGATCATCGCCACGACGCTGGTGCTGTTCGCCCTGTTCCTGCCCATCGCCTTCCTGCCCGGCATCACCGGCCAGCTCTACCGGCAGTTCAGCCTGACCATAGCCATGGCGGTCGGCCTGTCCTCGATCGTCTCGCTGTCGCTGACGCCGTCGCTCTGCGGCGTGCTGCTGAAGGCCGGGGCGCGCCAGCCCGGCTGGGCCTTCCGGCAGTTCAACAGCGGCTTCCGCTGGCTGGCGGAGCGGCTGCGGGGCGCCGTGCAGGCGCTGGCGCGGGCCTGGCCGCTGGCGCTGCTGCTTTTTGCCGGCGTGGTGGCGGCCGCCGTCTTTCTGCTGCTCACCCGGCCCGGCGGTTTCGTGCCGCAGGAGGACCAGGGCTATCTCTTCGTCAATGTCGAGCTGCCGGCCGCATCCTCGCTCGATCGCACCGAAGCGGTGGTGCTGGAGATGCAGGACATCCTGCTCGACTTGGAGGGCGTGGCCGACGTGGTCGGCGTTGCCGGCTTCAGCCTGGTCAGCCAGACCAACGCTCCCTATGTCGGGCTCGGCGTCGCCATTCTGGAGCCGTGGAGCGAGAGGCAGCGCCCGGATCTGAGCGCCCGGGCCCTGATCGGCCAGGCGCAGCAGCGTCTGGGCGCCATTCGTGCGGCGGATATCCAGGTCATCAACCCGCCCTCGATTCCCGGCATCGGCTCGGTCGGCGGGCTGCAGCTGGAGGTCGAGGACCGAGGCGGCGCCGGCATCGCAGCGCTGGCCGAGGCGGCACAGGGGCTGATCGGGGCCGGGCTGCAGCGCCCGGAATTCGCGCTGCTGTTCACCACCTTCAACGCCGATATTCCGCAGATCGGGCTGGACGTCGACCGTGACCGGGTGCGCCGCGCCACGGTGCCCTTCTCGCGGCTCTACACGGCGCTGCAGGCCTATCTGGGATCGGTGTTCGTCAACGAGTTCAACCGCTTCGGCCAGACCTACCGGGTGTTCGTCCAGGCCGAGGCGGAGGCTCGCGACGACATCGCCGACATCTCCCGCCTGCATGTGGTCAATGCCGAGGGCCGGCGAGTGCCGCTGGACCGCCTGGTCTCGACCCGGCTGGAGGCGGGGACGGACAATATTCCGCATTACAATCTGTACCCGTCCGCCGCGGTGCGGGCTGTGCCGGCGCCGGGCGTCAGCGGCGGCGAGGCGGTGGCGGCGATGGAAGAGCTGGCGGCCGAGACCCTGCCGCCGGGCTTCGCCTTCGAATGGACGGGTTCGGTGTTCCAGGAGCAGCAGGCCGGCAATCTGGCGCCGATCGTCTTCGGCCTGGCGCTGCTCTTCGTCTTTCTGGTGCTGGCGGCGCAGTATGAGAGCCTGGCCATCCCCTTCGTCATCATCCTCTCGGTGCCCTTCGCCATGCTCGGGGCGCTGGGATTCCTCACCCTGCGCGGTCTCGACCTCGACGTCTTCGCGCAGATCGGCCTGGTCATGCTGATCGGCCTGGCGGCGAAGAACGCCATTCTCATCGCCGCCTTCGCCAAGGACCGGCGGCAGTCGGGAGCCGGGATCGTCGAAGCGGCGACCGACGCCGCCGCCATCCGCATGCGGCCGGTGATGATGACCGCGCTGTCCTTCATCTTCGGGACCCTGCCGCTGGTCCTGGCCGGCGGGGCGGGGGCGAATGCCCGCATCTCGGTCGGCACCACGGTGGTCGGCGGCATGACCGCGGCAATGGTGCTGACGCTGCTGATGGTGCCGGTGTTCTATATCCTGGTCGAGACGGCACGGGAGCGTCTGTCCCGCCGCCGTCGCCAGGAGTCGGAGTCCGGGCCGGGCCGCCTCGCTGACCGATCGGGCTCCGAAGGCCGGGCGTGATGGGGGCTTGCTGGCGGCGGGGCGGCGGTGCATCTCATGCTCAAAGCGTTATTGCACTGCAAGGTCCCCGATGGCTTCGGCACCGCGCCCCGCTCCCCATGACCGCTTCGACAGCCGCGCCTTCCGGCAGATCATGGGCCGGTTTCCGACCGGCGTCACCGTGGTGGCGACGCGGGACCCGCACGGGGCGCCGGTGGGGGTTACGGTGAACTCCTTCACCTCGGTGTCGCTCGACCCGCCGCTGGTGCTGTTCTGCCTGGCCCGGCACGCCCGCTCTTATCCGATGTTCGCGGCGTCGCCGCATTTCACCGTGAACATTCTGGGGGACGAGCGGCGCGATCTCAGCGACCGCTTCGCCGGCTCGCCCTTCGACTGGACGGACGTCCGGACCGAGGGATGGGAGACTGGCGCCCCCGTCCTCAGCGAAGCGGCGGCGGCGCTCGATTGCCGGGTGACGGCCCGCTATGAGGGCGGCGATCACGACATCATCGTGGGCGAGGTCGTGGCCCTCGGCTCGCTCAGGCCCGGCAAGCCGCTGGTGTATTACCGGGGAACTTTTGTTGATCTGCCGGACCTCACCTAGGGCATTCATGTCTTGCATGCGTTCCGTCTTGGTGCGGCATGCACGCTGAGCGTGCATGCCCTACTGCGGCTCCAACAAAAACTCGGCGTAGCCGCGGTCCCGCAGCTCTTGTTCCGACCCCGAGATGGTCAGCATGGCGCCGTCGCGCCAGGGCCCGACGAGATTGCCGTAATGTGGCGATACCGGGTTGCCCGACTGGCCGGTGACGATCATGAAGCGCGAGGCGGCCAGGTCCGACAGGTCGTAGACCGCCCGCAGGCTGGCGCCATGGATATGGCGGAAAGGCTCCGGACCGTTGCCGCCGATCGTGCCGCCGCGATTGACCGTGTTGTCGCCGCCGGGGGTGGCGATGCCGAGATCGGTCAGGTCCGAAAGCACCGGCACCCGGCTGAGCACCTGGTTGGTCAGCGGCGCGACATGCGCCTGCCCCCAGCGCCAGGCCGTCATCTCGGATCCGTATCGTTCCGAAAGCGACTCGAGGGTCTCGGCCAGGGCGGCGGCGGCGACGGCCGGGCAGTCCTCGGTCGTCCCGGCCGTTGCGGCATCGTCGCACCAGTGCCGGGCCGCGGTCAGCATATGGTGGACGGTGCGCGGCCGGGCGCCCCAATAGGCCTCGAACAGGCTCTCCTGCGGCTCGGGTGCGTCGACGCGGACCGCCGGTGGGAAATCAAGCCCGGCCTCGCCGGCATCGATCTCGTCCCGATACAGGGCCCGGTTCAGCGCGCGCAGCCAGGCGGCGTAGAGCAGTGGCTCCGGCCGGTCGCGGTCCATGGCGTAGTCCCAGCCGCGCAGCATGGTGATGGCCGGCATCAGGCGGCCGGTCTCGTCCATTGCCATGCCGGCCTCGGCGGCGTCGAGCATCAGCGGCAGCAACTGCCGGGCGGCGGTCGAGACGGTGTCGAGCAATATGGCTTCGGAGGAGGCGATGTCCTGCCGGCCGTCCGCCTCCAGCAGCTCGGCGATGCGCCGGGAGCGATAGGGTCCTTCATAGGCGTGCGCCGCCAGCAGATGCGGATAGTCCGGGCCGACCACCGGGTTGTTGGCATTGATGACCCGGCCGTTCGCCGGGTTGCGGACCTGCGGCAGGTCTTCGAACGGCACGAAGCCGGTCCAGTCATGGCTGCCGGTCCAGCCCGGCACCGGCAGCAGGCCGTTGCCGGCGGCGCGGATCGGGATCCGGCCCGGCGTGATCAGGCCGATGGTGCCGGACCGGTCGGCGTAGAAGACGTTCTGCACCGGCGCCTGCCAGTGCCGCATGGCGTCGCGGAAGCTGTCCCAGTCCCGCGCCCGGTTCAGCCGGTAAAAGGCCTCGGCGATGATGTCGTCCGGCGTTATGGTGGTCGAGGCCAGGGCGACGACGATGTCCTCCTCGCTCAACAGGGCGGCGAAGCGCGCTTCGTCGACATCGCTGACAACCGGCCCGTGCCGGGTCTCGCGGATGGTCAGGGTGACGGGATCGCCGCCGCGCACGGCGACGGTCTCCTCCCGCACCGAAAAGGGCTGCGGGCCGTCCGGGGCGAGATAGCGGTCCGGGTCGTCGGGGTCGATCCGCTCCAGGAACAAATCCTGAGTGTCGGCGCCGGTGGTGGTCAGCCCCCAGGCGATTTCGCCATTGTGCCCGAGCACGTGGAACGGCGTGCCGGGCAGGGTGGCGCCGGCCAGCGACAGCTCCGGCGTTTCGATGCGGGCGAGGTACCAGATGACCGGCGCACCGAGCCGCAGATGCGGGTCGTTGGCGAGCAGCGGCGCGCCGCCGGCGGTGTGGTGGCCGGCGACGGCCCAGGCATTCGAGGCGCCCTGCGGCACGCCGATCTCGGGGACCGACGCGGCCAGCCGGGTCAGCGCCGGGGTCAGTGCCGCCAGGTCGATGCTGTAGTCCGGATCGGCGGCGTCGGGGTAGAGATCGGCCACGGCATCCGGGCCCAGCGCGGCGGCCAGCCGGGTGCGCAGCATCTCCTCGATCCAGTTGAAGGACAGGCGCAGGCCCATCAGCCGGGCGAAGACGAGGCTGTCGGCCGGCCGCCAGGGCTCGGGTTCGTGGCGGAGCAGGGTGTATTCGATCGGCAGGGCGCCGTCATGGCTGTCCAGCCAGGCGTTGACGCCGGCGGTGTAAGCGTCCACCGCCGCGCGCACCGGCGCCGGCAGGCTCTCATAGCTGGCGGCCGCGTCGCGGTAGACGCCGAGCGTCCGCATGAAGCGGTCGACCCGCAGCACGCTGTCGCCGATCACCTCGGCGCTGCGCCCGGCACCGAGCATGCGCTGGGCGTCCATCTGGAACAGCCGGTCCTGGGCGTGAACATAGCCGAGCGCGGTGTAGGCATCCGCCTCGGTGTCGGCGAAGATGTGGGGAATGCCCTGGTCGTCGCGGATGATGCGCACCGGTGCCGACAGCCCGGCGATCGCGGCGGAGCCCGCGCGCGGCGGCAGGCCGGTTTGCAGCCAGACGAGGAAGACGCCGCTGCCGACCACCGACAGCACGATCAGCAGCAGCAGGCCGCGCCAGATCCATTTCATGGAAGGACTTCCCGGAAGCAGTGGGGCCGGCTCCTAGGCGGGTCGGCCCTCGGGCTCGAGCAGCCTGGCGAAGCGCGCGGCCGCATGCAATTCGATGCGCATATGGGCGCGCCGGGCGGCGGCCTCGGCGTCCTCGCCCCAGCGCTCCATCTGATAGGTCTCTTCCAGCGCCGCGGCGTCGAAGGCGGCATCGGGGGTGAGCTTGCCGTCGATCAGCGCGAGGCCCAGCACGAGCGAGCCGGTCAGACCCGTCGCTTCGGCCAGCACCGTCAGCCGCAGCGTGTCGAGCCGCGTGACCGCTGCCCGCAGCGCCTCGATCGAGTCGCCGGGCTGGCCGGCCGGGAAGATCGCCGTGGTCACCGTGAGCGGCGCGTCATAGGCCCGGGCCAGCCAGTCGAGCAATGGCTGCCAGACCAGCCGCTGCTTTTCCGCCAGCTCCAGCGGCGAGTCGACCCGATGGCAGAGCAGGTCGGTCCGCGCATACGCGACGATGGTGGCGATGGTGTCGTCGCGCAGGGCCGAGACCCGGTCGATCGCCGTATTGGCAAGGCGGGTCAGGTAGAGTTCGGGCACCCGCACCGTCTCCTCCTGCGCCTGCCATTCCGCGGCGATCGCCGCCGCCAGGGCGTGCGTCGGCACCACCAGCTGCGCCTTGTTGGGTGTGCGCATGGGCTTGCCGTCGAGCGTCACGCTGTAGCCCGTTTCCGCCTCGACGACGCCGACCGTCTTGTAGAACCGCTTCATGACGGAAAATCTGTCGCTGCAAGACCCGATGCCAAGCGTACACCAGGGCGCATGACAGCGAAAAGCGGCCGTGCGGACCGGCTCATGGCCGCGATGCCCGATCGGGCAGGCCGTCGGTGCCGAGCATGTCGCCGATCGCCGGCGGCAGGGCGGCGGCCTCGTCGACTACCAGAGCCGCCCCGGACGCCCGCAGCGCCTCCGGCGCATGATAGCCCCAGGACACGCCGATCGCCCCGGTGCCGGCGGCCTTCGCCATCTCCATGTCGAAGACCGTGTCGCCGATGACGACGGCCTGCCGGGGCGTGGCGCCCACGGTCTCCAGCGCCATTTCGGCCATGCCGGGATGCGGCTTGCCCGGCGCATCGTCGGCGGTCACCAGGGTGACGAAGCGGCCGGAGAGATTGTGGCTCTCCAGGGTCGCGATCAGCCCCTTGCGCGATTTGCCGGTGACGATGCCGAGCAGCACGCCGGCGGCCTCCAGCGCGTCCAGCACCTCCAGCATGCCGGGAAAGAGCGGGTCGAGCGGCCCGTCCGGCCGGCGGAGCGCCGCATAGGCGGCCTGATAGGCCTTGCCGAGGCGCGAGACCTCCGGCGCATCGGCCTCGGGCGCCAGCCGCAGAATGGCCTGCGGCAGCGACAGCCCGACCACCGACCGCACCAGCCCGGGTTCGGGTGCCGGCAGCCCGCAGGCGGCGAAGGCCGAGCCCATGGCGGCGACGATCGACGCCTGGCTGTCGACCAGCGTGCCGTCGCAGTCGAACAGAGCGAGCCTGAGGCCGGTCATGTCATGGCTCCAGATTTAAAGGATGTCATTGGCCGTCGCCGCCGACGGATCGAACCCCAGAAAGGACCAGCTGTCGACCATATGCGGCGGCAGCGGCGCCGTCACGTCGATCGTCGCGCCGTGCCCGTCGCCCGGATGCGGCAGCACCAGGCGCCTGGCGTGCAGGTGCACCTGTGCGGGGATGCCGGCGCCCGGCAGAAAGGCCGCCCGTCCCCCGTATTTGCCGTCGCCGAGGATCGGCGTGCCGAGCGCGGCGCAATGGGCGCGCAGCTGGTGCGTCCGCCCGGTCAACGGCGACAAAGCCAGCCAGGCGGCGCGTTTGCCGGCGATTTCGACCGTACGGTAGAGCGTGACGGCCGGCAGCCCGTCCTCCGGATCGGGGCGGACCAGCTCGCCGCCCGCCTTCGCCGCCGCGCCGGGGCGCTTGGCCAGGGGCAGGGCGATGCGGCCGGCCGCCGGCTTCGGCACGCCCGCGACCGCCGCCCAGTAGAGCTTGCGCACATCCTTGCCGCGAAAGGCTCCGGTCAGGGCGCGGGCGGCGGCGGCGGTGCGGGCCAGCAGCAGCACGCCGCTGGTGTCGCGGTCGAGCCGGTGGACGAGGCGCGGCCGCTCCGGCGCCTCGAAGCGCAGCGCCTCCAGCAGCGAATCGAGATGGCGGCCGGCGCCGGGGCCGCCCTGCACCGCCAGCCCGGCCGGCTTGTCGATGGCCAGGACGACCTCATCGCGATACAGCACCCGCGCCTGCAGCGCCGCGGCCTCCGCGGCCC
Organism: Alphaproteobacteria bacterium; assembly: GCA_009909005.1. GTDB lineage: Bacteria > Pseudomonadota > Alphaproteobacteria > DSM-16000 > Inquilinaceae > JAAAOG01. The sequence goes on from JAAAOG010000062.1 coordinate 24,980, forward strand.
GGACCGGCGGGGGGGCGGCCGGGGCCGGGCGGGACCCGGCGTCCGCTGCGGCGTCCGGCAGCGGCGGGATGCGCACCATCTGGCCCGGCGCCACCCGGGCGCCCGACTTCGCCCGCCGCCCGTCCAGCCGCACCTGGCCGGTGCGCAGCAGCTTTTCGATCCGGCCATGGCTGAGCTGCGGCAGCTGCCGGGCCAGCCAGCGGTCGAGCCGCATGCCGTCATCGTCGGCCTGCACGGAAATCTGCTGGACGTCGCGCATCACAAGGGGCGGGCCGGGATCGGTGGCGGAAGAGGGCTGGACCGCTTATAGAGGGCGGCCGCCGCCGCTTTCAAGCCGGGGGCCGGCCCCCTTGCGTCCCGCTGCGGGCATGCGACCTCTGCCCGCGTGCCCCTGGTTCCGGCCACGCCGGCGTCCTATGCTCGCGACCCTCAGGCGCGATGCGGGAGACAGGCCATGGCCCCCTATACGGCCCCGATCAGAGAGATGCGGTTCGTGCTGGAGCGGCTGGCCGGGCTGAGCGAGCTGGCCGCCCTGCCGGGCTATGAGGAGGCGACGCCCGACCTCGTCGAGGCGGTGCTGGAGGAGGCCGGCAAGCTGGCCGCCGAGATGCTGGCGCCGCTCAACCAGTCCGGCGACCGGGAGGGGGCGCGGCTGGAGGGCGGCGCCGTCCGCACCCCGGCCGGCTTCAAGGAAGCCTATGACTATTACCGCGACAATGGCTGGAACGCCCTGCCCTTCGATCCCGCCTATGGCGGCCAGGGCCTGCCCTGGGCGCTCGCCTTCGCCATTCAGGAGATGTGGCACGCCGCCAACATGTCCTTCGGCGTCTGCCCGCTGCTGAACCAGAGCGCCGTCGAACTGCTGCAGGCCCACGGCAATGAGGAGCAGAAGCGGCTCTATCTGCCGAAGATGATCGCCGGCGAATGGACCGGCACCATGAACCTGACCGAGCCGCAGGCCGGCTCCGACTTGAGCCTGGTGCGCAGCCGGGCCGAGCCGGACGGCGACGGCTTCCGCCTGTTCGGGCAGAAGGTCTACATCACCTATGGCGACCACGACCTCGCCGAGAACATCGTGCACATGGTGCTGGCCCGGCTGCCCGACGCGCCGGCCGGCACCCGCGGCATCAGCCTGTTCGCGGTGCCGAAATTCCTGGTCAATCCGGACGGCAGCCTCGGCCCCCGCAACGATGTCCGCTGCCTGTCGCTGGAGCACAAGCTGGGCATGCACGGCAGCCCGACGGCGCTGATGGGCTTCGGCGAGGACGGGGAGGGGGCCTGGGGAACCCTGGTCGGCGAACCGCATCGCGGCCTCGTCCACATGTTCACCATGATGAACAATGCCCGGCTGACCGTCGGCCTGCAGGGCGTGGCCCTGGCGGAACGCGCCCGGCAGCAGGCCAGCGCCTATGCCAAGGACCGGGTGCAAGGCAAGCCGCTGGTGCCGGGCCGCGACGAGGGCGCGGGGGGCGACCGGTCGGTGCCTATCGTCCGCCATCCCGGCATCCGGCGGCTGTTGATGACCATGCGGGCCGAGACCGAGGCGGCGCGGGCGCTCGCCTATTACACCGTCTCGCGATCCGATGTCGCCCGCCGCCACCCCGATGCGGGTGAGCGCGCCCGCGCCCGGGCGCGGGTCGACCTTCTGACCCCGGTCGTCAAGGCCTGGTGCACCGAGACCGGTTGCAGCGTCTCCTCGCTGGGCGTCCAGGTGCATGGCGGCATGGGCTATATCGAGGAGACGGGCGCCGCCCAGCATTACCGCGACGCCCGCGTCACGCCGATCTACGAGGGCAGCAACGAGATCCAGGCGCTCGACCTCGCCTTCCGCAAGGTCGGCCGCGACAAGGGCGAGGCGGCCCGCACGCTGATCGCCGAGATGCGCACGCTGGACGACGATCTCGCGGCGCTGCCGGGCGACGACCTCGCCGCCATCCGCCGCCGGCTGGCGGCCGGGGCGACGGCGCTGGAGCAGGCGACCGGCTGGATGGTCGAGGCCGCGAATGGCGACCCGCTGGCCGCCGGCGGCGCGGCCGCCCCCTATCTGCAACTCTTCGCCCTGGTCACCGGCGGCTTCCTGATGGCCAAGGCCGCCATCGCGGCGATGGAAGACCTGCGCGACCCGGCCGCCGACCATCCCTTCGCCGAGGCCAAGCTGCTCACCGCCCGCTTCTTCGCCGAAAACGCCATGGCCCGCGCCGACGGCCTGCTGATCCCCATCACCGACGGCCACCGCACCGTCATGGCCCTGCCCGAAGACCAGCTGTAGGGTCGCTTCACAGGTACGGGAGCGGCCGCAGGCCATTCGAGGGCGCTGCAGAGGCTGCCCGGCGCGCTGATCCGGAGCAGCCGGCCGGCGATCATCCGTATATGCAGATATATTCTCACCACTCTACTAATTAGGGTGGCGCCTTTTCTGCGTCGCTTCTAATCCCGTTTAAAATTAATGGTTGCGGCGATTTCTTTTGAGGCGCCGCAGACAAATGACATTCTTACGTCGTATATTATATATAGTCTTCTCAATATGATTGGTGTTCGGTACTCTCTCTCTACGTGACACGGCCGCAAATAACGCCGTCTGCAACATGCGGAGGCATGCGCGCGTGGCACGCTGAAAATTGAAAGAAACGGGGATAGAGAGATGATCAGTCGTCGTACCGTTCTTCAGACATCCGCCGCCTTTGGCGTGGCAGCCACGGCTGCAGCCGTCCTTCCCGGGCTCCGGGCGGTCGCCCAGGCGAGCGTGCCGTTGCGCCGCAGCCTCCACGAGATGGACCTTGATGATCCGGTTCTCGCCGCGTTTCGGACCTTCGTGGCGACCATGAAGGACCCGGACCGCGATGGAACCCCGGTGAGCTGGGTGGGTTTCGCCAATGTTCACGGTAGTCTGAGTGGCTTTAATCTCTGCCCTCACGGGAACTGGTACTTCCTGCCATGGCACCGGGGCTATGTCCGCATGTACGAGATGGCTGTCCGGAGCATCACGGGGTATGAGGAATTCGCCATGCCCTATTGGGACTGGACGGCGCACCCCGATTTCCCGGCGGCGTTCGGAGATCAGACCTTCAATGGCCAGCCCAATCCCCTCTACGTCGAGGGCCGGTTGACGGCGACCGGTGACCGGATCCCGACATCGGTCTCCGGCCCGGACGTCATGGACCAGATCTATGCCAAGACGAATTACGAGGAGTTCGGCAGTTCCCGTCCGCGGGGCCAGGACGATCTGGACCCGCGTTGGATCACGGCGGGCGGGACCCAGGGCGAACTGGAGTTCAACCCGCACAACAACATTCACTGTCTCATTCGCGGACCCTTTATGTGCAACGGCGCCTCGCCGCAGGATCCGATCTTCCAGATGCATCACGGCAATATCGACCGGATATGGGCCGAATGGATCGCGCAGGGGCGTAACAACAGCGACAATTCCCTGTGGCTCGACATGCCGTTCACCGACAATTACATCGACCCGGACGGCAACCTCTACACACAGGCGGTTCGCGATATGCTTGAGGTCGAACCGCTCGGATATACTTATGGAATCGGAGCGCCTCAGGCCCCGGCGCCGATCCCGGATCCGGCGCGCAATCTTTATCTGGCAGCGCTCTACGGGGCGCCGACGGCCCTCGAAGCCGTCGGCCCGCAGCGGGTTCTGGCCGTCAACGAGCAGGTGGCGACGCCCGAGAATCCGCTCAGTATTCGCCTGGATCCGAACACCCGTTTGCTTCAGAGCGCTGTCGCGCTCGACACGGCCGAGACGGTCCGGACCGCCGGGCTGACGGAACGGCGCGTTTACGCCTTTATCCGACAGCTGGAGCCGGCGGATCAGGTCAACACCCAGCTGCGCGTTTTCGCCAACCTTCCCGAGGTGTCCGGCGACACGGACATCTCGGTGCCAAATTATGTCACGACCATCGGATTCTTCGGTCCCACCGGCCGGCATGGCGATCACGACATGCGGCCGACGGTGGCCGTCGATCTGACGCCCACCCTGCGTCGTCTCGAGCGCGAGTCGGGGCTGGAGACGGATGAACTCTCGGTGCAACTCGTGCCCGTGCCGCAGGTCGGGGACGACCCGGGCGCGGCCGGCAACGTCGCCGTCAGCGAAGTCGAACTGGCGATCGTGTAGAGCCGGGCCGCCAAGGCGGGACCTCTGATTGGGGGAACCATGACATGATCACCAAATGCACCAGGGCCTTCGGGCTGCTGGCCGTCGCCGGCCTTGTCCTCTGGTCGGGCGCCGCCGCCCTGGCGCTTGGCGGAGCGGCCACGGACCCGGACAGCCGGGTCGTGACTCATGGTTCCCCCGTCACCCTGTGTCTTGAGCCCGGGCCCGCCTTGCGCGAGGATCTCGTCCAGGGAACACGGCGGCCGGTGCTGGCGGTTATCGCGTACCGGCCGGGGGACGGGTCCCCGCCGACCCTGGAGGTCACCGCGCAGGACACCGGCGAGACCACGCGAATCGGCCTGTTTCCGGGCGTGGCTTTCGAGGCCGAGACGCCGCAGGAAGCCCGCCGTTTCTTCCTGCCCGCGGCCAATGGCGCAGGGACCGGGGAAGCCTGTTTCGTCGTCCGCCTGGAAAGCGACGAACCGCGCACCGCCGGAACGGTGACAGTGAGGCTCGAGGTCTCGCAATCTCTGGAAGAAAGATAGATATATTTATGTTGTTTTAGTATTGTTCCCGGCGCCGTCGGAATTGCCCGGAAGGGCCGGCGCGGGTTCCAGGCCGCCGATATGGCCGTCGCCGTCATTCAAGGCCGCATGCGGCTGTCTGGTCATTTTGAAAACGCGAGACAGGACTTTGAAAGTCGCAACAGCGCGTCCTTGCGCGGCCGCTGCACGCGAAGCGGCAGACGCAGATGTGCGACCTGCCTGAATTATTGTGAGAATAGTCGGGCGGAACAACGACCTCTCCACCGTGGTTGATGGGAATAGCCCTTTGGCAAACACGGGAAAAGAAGAGGGAGCGCCCAAGATGACGGCAAGCATCAATGTAAGGGATCCAGAGTTTGTTTTGTCCTCTCAAGGAACAAATCATACACAATTTTCAACCGGCGCGGAGGGACAGTTCAACCCTTCTCCCTCGAGCGGTTTTGCGAGTGTTTGGCCTCTCCTTCTTCACAGCTTCCATTTCCTCGAACCTGGACCGCTGGAGATCAGTAGTGACATCAGCACCGAAGGTGCGACGCGTGTGGTCACCGGTGGCAGCGATGACCGGCTGATCCTCGATGCAGGCGCTGACGAGGTGCATCTCGGGAGCGGTGATGATCAGTTCAGGGCTGGAGGGCCGGTCCGACTGGTCGTTGCGGGAAGCGCCGACGACAGCGTCATACTCGAAGCAGGCGCCGAAGAGGTGGTCCTGGGAAGCGGCGATGATCTCCTGGAGGCCGCAGGGGCGGTCGAGAGAGTGCGCTCGGGCTCCGGCGACGATATCGTCCGGCTCTCGACAGCGAACGGGCAGGTCGATGGCGGCTCGGGAGAGGACAGTCTCTTCCTCGCCCAGCCGCTCAATGCGTTCGACGTTCTTGTTGAGGAGGACACCGTCTCACTCGCCGACCGGATGACAGGAGACGTCGCGCAATTCACACAGTTCGAGGCTTTCACATTCGAAAATGGAAGTTACAGTTTCGAGCGGCTCGTCGAGAACTTTGGTCCCAATGCGTTTCCCAAAATCAGCGTCGCCCGCGGCACCCAATTTACGACCGTCAACGATTTCGATCCGTCGGTGAACGTCGTCTGGGATCGGGCGGCTCAGCAGGCCGTCATCGAGACTGAGATCTCGACCGGGCCGACCGTCGCCTCGCGCGCCTACGGCATGGTTCACACGGCGATCTACGATGCTTGGGCGAGCTACGATCCCACGGCCGTGCGCGTCTCGTTCGATGCCGCCGGGAACAATGAGGACCTCGAGGCAGGACTTGTTGCCACCGACGCCAACAAAAACAAGGCGATGTCCTACGCGGCCTATCAGGTGCTGCTCGATCTCTTTCCCGATCAGAAACCGCTTTTCGACACGATCATGACCGAGCGGTACGGCCTTGACCCGGCGGGTGACGGCAGTCCCGAGGCCGGGGTCGGCGCGGATGCTGCCGCAGATCTGCTGGCCCTGCGCCGCATGGATGGCTCGAACCAGCTGAACGGCTATGTCGACACGACCGGATACGAGCCTGTCAACAAGGGGCCGGATCAGGTCGTCGATATTACCCGGTGGACGCCCGAGAACGTGCCGATCGACTCGGCCGACGACTCGACGCGGCAAGAGTTCCTGTCGCCACACTGGCCCGGGGTCGAGAGCTTCGGCCTTCCCGAAACCGCAGGCAGCGAGCAGACCGATTTCGAGAGCCTTGGCGTGCCGGCGCCGCAGCCCTTCTTCCTGGATGCATTCGCCGAGTCGGAGCTTAACCTGGACGCAAAGACGGTCGAGCTTTCGGCGCCGGTCACCATCGACGGGGTCGATTACGCAGCCGGTGACACTCTGCAGGTATCGAAGGCACTGATCGGTGAGGTCATTGCTCCGCGCTTCATCAGCCAGGCCGAGGAGATCGTCGAGTTCAACGCGAACCTGACCGACCGCCAGAAGCTGATTGCGGAGTTCTGGGAGGATGCGGGCGGCACAGCATTTCCGCCGGGAACCTTCATGACGTTCGCTCAGGTTGTCTCGGCGCGAGACGGAAACAGCGTCGACGAGGATGCGAAAATGTTTTTCGCCATGGGGAACGCTGTGATGGACGCCGGCATATCGGCCTGGTGGACAAAGGTGGAGTTTGACTATGCTCGCCCCGTTCGGGCCATTCGTGAACTTGGCAAGCTTGAGCTGATCGGTGAGCCGGGGGTCGATGAACTGACAGGAGAAGAGGGCTACGTGATCGAGGCCTTCGCCGGTTATGACCCTGAAACCAGCATCGGCCTTGGCACAAAGACGATTCTGGCGGAGAATTTCGTTACCTATCAGCGGCCCTTCTCGAACCCCTCGCCGCCCTTCGCCGAATATGTCTCCGGGCACAGCACCTTCAGCGCTGCCGGCGCAGAAGTGCTGCGCCAGTTCACGGGATCGGAAGAGTTCGGCGCGTCAGTGACGTTTCAGCCCGGCGCCTCGCAGTTCGATCCGAGCGTTCCTGCGGAGCCGATCACGCTGTCCTGGGATACCTTCGAGGCCGCATCCGACGAGGCCGGGATCTCCCGCCGCTACGGCAATATCCACTTCGAGGATGCCGATCTGGTCGGGCGCCGGCTCGGCGAGGATGTGGGTGCAGGAGTGTACGAGCTTGCGGAGCAGTTTATTGACGGAACGGTTCCGGACGTGAGCCGGCCGTTCTTTGAGGAATGGGACATGATCGGCTGACACATGACGTCGGTGACGGCCTTCATGGACCTGCGTAGCGCTTCGCGACCGGCATCATTCCACGGTCTCCGCGCGCTCGACCCGGAGGCGGGCGCTGTCGGCGCCGATGACTTTGACTTTCGTGCCCGCCTTCATGTCCGGGCCTTCGACGGTCCAATAGCCGTCGCCGGCCTGGACCTTGCCGACGCCGTTCACGATCGGCTCGCTCAGCGTATAGACATGGCCGATATAGCGCTGCGCCCGCCGGTTGAGCGCCGGATCGGCCGAAACCCCGCCGCGGTCACGCAGCAGCCGCCGCCCGGCATAGACCGAGACGATGGCGAGCAGCGCGAAGGCCAGCAGCTGCAGCTCCCAGCCCAGCGCCGGGATCAGCAGCACGACCAGGCCGACCACCGCCGCGGCGATGCCGAGCCACAGAAAGACGACGCCGGGGGCGAACACCTCGATCGCCACCAGCACCGCCGCGGCCACCCACCAGTGCCAGAAATCGATGTCCGGGCTCATGCGCCGCCGCCCCAGGGCCCGCCGTCGCGCGACGGCGGGGCCGGCGGCACCGCGGAACCGGAGGTGTCGGGCGACGACGCCGCCGAAGACGGCATGGCGCTGCCGGACGACCGGTCCGCCGGGGCGGCGGACGGCGAGGTCCCGGGCCGGCGCGGCAGCCCCTGCTCGTCGGCCACCGGCAGCTGACCGCTGAAGGCCTCCCGGGCGATCTCGGCCAGGCCGCCGACCGCGCCGATGACGCTGGAGGAGTCGACCGGCAGCATCAGCACCTTCTGGTTGGGGGCCGAGGCCAAAGCCTGCAGCGCGTCGACATAGCGCTGGGCGACGAAATAGTTGATCGCCTGGACGCTGCCGGCGGCAACGGCTTCGGAGACCATCCGGGTCGCCTGGGCCTCCGCCTCGGCCTCGCGTTCGCGCGCCTCGGCATCGCGGAAGGCGGCCTCCTTGCGGCCCTCGGCCTCCAGGATCGCCGACTGCTTGGCGCCCTCGGCCCGCAGGATCTGCGATTGCCGGTCGCCCTCGGCGACCAGGATGGCGGCGCGGCGGTCGCGCTCGGCCTTCATCTGCCGGGCCATGGCATCGACGATGTCGCGTGGCGGCGAGATGTCGCGAATCTCGATGCGGGTGACCTTGATGCCCCAGGGGTCGGTCGCTTCGTCCACCACCCGCATCAGCTTGGCATTGATATGGTCGCGATTGGACAGCAGCTCGTCGAGGTCCATGCCGCCCATCACCGTGCGGACATTGGTCATGGTCAGGTTGACGATGGCCATTTCAAGATTGTGGACTTCATAGGCGGCCTTGGCGGCGTTGAGGACCTGGTAGAAGACCACGCCGTCAACCGTGGTCAGGGCGTTGTCCTTGGTGATGACCTCCTGAGAGGGCACGTCGAGCACCGTCTCCATCATGCTCATCTTGGCGCCGACCTTGTCGACGAACGGGATGATCAGATTGAGGCCGGGCGACAGCGTCTTGGTGTAGCGGCCGAACCGCTCGACCGTCCATTCCGCGCCCTGCGGCACGGATTTGACACCCATGACGACAAGAATGACGGCCAGCACCAGGGCGGCAATGACGAATATGGCGAAGGGCTCCATGACCGAGAGTCTCCGTGGCCGGGGTTTGACGACGCGACCCGCCGCGCGCGTCCGAGGATAGCACGATCGGCGTTCTTATGATCCGTTGCCGGTTAATTTCCTAATACCGGCCGGCATCGGGTCCGGATCGGCGCTGCAGACAGCACGGCCTCAGCCGCCTTCGTGCTTGTCCAGACTCGTTGCAGTAGATTTTCCTAACATTCTATGATAAATCAATCCAATTCGAGAGGCCTGAAGTGCCGTTCGATATCCAAGAAATCGCACCGGGGAGCGTAAGGGGTTTGTCATGCCGAACGGTAAATCTGATCATGGTCGCAAAGCGAGAAAAGTCCTTCAGAAAATGAAGTCGACTGCGAAAACCATCTTTTCCAAAAAAACCGGCGGGAGTGGTGCGAACGATAGAAAGCCATTGCTGAGCAGATCCGACTCAAAGATCGACCGTGAGCATGCCACGAGGTCGCAGGTGGCCAAGCATATGGCCAAGAAAAAAGCGACAAAAGGCTATTACAATGAGAAAGAAAAAGCCGAAAGCTATCTCACAATTTCCGAGGATCGGCTGGTTCAGGAAAGGAAAGACTGGGATGATATTATAGAATCCGTTTCGGATCATACTGAGGCCTGGAGCTACGATAAGTGCGGACCGATTCTGTACAAACATCCGGAACACGGCAGCGAGCATCTCTTTCTTCGGTTCAATCGCCTGAAACCGGGAACCAAAGGTTCGGAAGACGGCGCCGTCATGCGGCCCCATCACTATGAGAACCTCGTCGTGGAAGTCCAACTCCCGTTGGAGGATGGATCAAGACAGGAAACTGGGAGCATGGCCATCGAAAATAGTCTCAGGGATAGGTACAAGGAGGGACCAAGTGTCGTGTATGTTCGGTTGCCATTCGAGTATCTGACGAAGAATTTGCCACCGGAGGCCATGCGGAACATCGACATCCTGTCCTCGAAGGGAGGCATTAATCCGTCTCTCGATCAGGCGAAGAACGAGATCGCCGTGATGTGTAAAGCCTTCGGCGGCGGCCCAAGGTACAAGGATGACGACAACGACACTGCAAATGATAAAGGCGCGACGCCCTCTTCATCTTCGTCCTCCACATCCTCGTCCTCCACCTCTTCGTCTTCAACCGGCTCTTCCAAGGCAGCAGGTGCATCGACGGCCGAGTGAGGGACGGCTGCAACGCGCGGCTGATGATGGTCCCTTGCGCCGGGCGGTCATCGGAAATTAAGGTTCCCGTCCGATATTCCGGCGCCGAGGCGCCGATCCATCGTCGGGATTTCGGAAGGGCCGATGGCGAGAAAGGCTGCGGGCGTGGCGATATTGCAGGTCGGGGACCGGGCTGCTGCCCGACCGGCCAAGGGCCTGATCGTGCTGGCCGCGGCGCTGTTGGCGACCTTGTGGCTCGCGGCCGAGGGCCGGGCGGCCAGCTGGTCCCTGCGGGCGCCCGGCGGGCCGGGCGGCGGCGGGCCGTCGATCGCGGCCGAGGCCTATTCCCGCAGCGGCGAGGCGCGGCTGGCGGTGGGCTGCACCGAGAACGGCCTGCTGTTCAGCAGCCTGGACTATGTCGGCTATGAGACGGTGGCGGAGAGGCTGCGGGTCGCCTACCGCGTCGACGGCCGCAACGTGATTGCCGCCCCCTGGCCGGTCGAGCCCCGGGAAGGCACGCTGCTCCTCTATCAAAGCAATGACGTCTATCTGCAGGAATTCGCGCGGCGGCTGATGCGCGGCAACTGGTTGAGGCTGGAGGTCGAACTGCTGCCGCCGCTGACCTTCGCCCTCGATGGCTCGCGCGACGCCATCGCTGCGGTGCTGGACCGTTGCGGCCGGCCCGGAGACGCGGATGGCGGTGAGGGGCACGGCGAGCCGCCGCCCGATAACGGCGATGGCAGGGGCGATGGCGGGGGCAATGGCGAAGGCCGTCCCGGGCCCGGAGACCCGACGCCGCTGACCCGCTGACCGCTGACCGCTGACCGCCGGTCCGCGCCCTCCGGACGCTCAGTCCAGAATGAAGTAGCCGCGCCCGGCCAGGCAGTTGCGCACGACCCGCTCCTGGCGCTCGGTGGCATCGCCGGCGCCGCCCAGGGCACCGCCCAGTCCGCCGACCGAGGCGCCCAGTGCCGCGCCGCTGCCGGCATTGCCGGCGAAAGCGCCGCCGATGGCACCGAAGGCGGCACCCGCCGCCGCCCCGAGAACGCCGCCGGAGACCGCCTGCTCGCCGGCATCGATCTGCCGGGCATAGGCGCGGCACTGCGCCAGGTCGTGCTCATAGGCGACGGGATTGAAATCCGCCCGGCCGCGGTCGACGATCGGCTCATAGGGCCCGCAGCCGCCAAGCAGCAGAGCCACCGCCAGGCCGGCCGGTAGCCCCCGCCGGATCCATGGCGTTCCGTTTTGCATGTCGTGTCCGTGGTTCATGGTGTCCCCACTTCCGGCCGCAGCCGGACATGAGATCAGTTGTTACGTGGCCATCGACCATGGTGAAACCATGTCGGTTGGCGTGGAAATCGGGCGAAATCGCGGCATCCGTTGACCAGCTGTTAACGGCTTCCATGCGACGCTCCCCGTCATGATCAGTGCTCCTTTCTCCCCCGGCCAGGCCCTGACGACCGCACTCGGCGGCCTGCAGTCCGGCGTCGCCCAGCTGAACCGGGCGGCCGAAACCGTTGCGACCGGTAAGGTCGGCGTCGAGCCGATGATCGACGCCATGGTCGCCGAGCAGACCGTCGCGCAGAACGCCGCGGTCATCCGCACCGCCGACGAGATGCAGGGCACGCTGCTCGACATCCTCGTCTGAGCGTCAAAGGTCCGGTGCCGCAGACGCTGTCTGTTGCGGTTGCGAACGGCACCATCGCTCTGCCATCATCCGCGCCGACAGACAGGCCCGTGCATCGCACGCGGCTTTTTGCGATGGAGACCGGTGCCATGGATCGCGGCAACCCGTTCACGGCCGTCCGGCGGCTGGCCGATACCCTGATCGTCACCGTCATGGTGGCGCTGTTTTCGATGGCGGCAACCGGTGCGGATCTGCCGTCGCCGAATGCCGCCTATTCCGCCGACAGCCTGATCCGGGTCGGCGGCGTCGAACTGGAGGGCCGGGTCTATCACGACCGCGGGCTGGAGCGGCGGGAGATCACCATCCAGGGCATGGAGCAGGTGATCATCCGCCGGGCCGACCTCAACCATGTCTATGTCGCCATGCCGGCCATGGGTATGGGCATGGAGATGGATCTGGATTCGACGCCGTATCCGACTCCGGAGGAGTATCTCGAAGGGCTCGATGCCACGCCCATGGGGCAGGAGCGGGTGGCCGGACTGGAGGCCACGAAGTACCGGCTGACCGGTACGGATCCCAGCGGCGGCGCGTTCGACGGCTTCGTCTGGATCACCGACGACGGCATCACCCTGCGGCTGGAGGGCACCGTCACCGCCGGCGGCCGGGCCGAGGAGGTGCTGATGGAACTCGACAATGTCGAGCCCGGGCCGCAGGACCCCGCTCTGTTCGACCGGCCCGACAATGTCACCTTCATGCCGATGAACCCGGCCTTGGGCGGCAATCTTCCACTGCCAGGGTTTGGCGCCGCGGCGGAGTAGCCGGCCGGCGGCCTTGTGCGAGGGCCCGTCGAGCGGGAACATGACACCGTCTTCAGGTTTCTCTGGATATTGTCGGCGTCGGCGAGCGTGCCACGCTTTGCAGCGGATTGCATTCCATCGTATTCTCACATGCGAGGAAGCTGTCCGCACGCACTGAGCCTGCATGCCCCCGTCCATTCTCTTCGTCAACCGTGTCTATCCGCCCGATCCCGGGGCCACCGGACAGGTGCTCGCCGATCTCGCCGCCTGGCTGTCGGCGGCGGGCTGGGCGGTGACGGTGATCGCCGGGTCCCGCACCGGTCGGGCCGATACCGGCATGACGCCGGACGGTGTTCGGCTGGTACGTACGCCCATGCCGGGCGGACGCAGCATGCGGGCCGGCCTGGCCCAGCTGGCCGGGCTGAGCCGCGCGGCCCTCGCGGTGCCGGTGCCGGACATCGCGGTGACCATGACCGACCCGCCGATGCTGGCGCTGCTCGGACCCTGGCTGCGCCACCGTGGCGCGGCGACGCTGCACTGGTGCCAGGATCTCTACCCGGCTCTGCTGCCTGTTCTGGCCGTGCGCCGTCCGCCGCCGGCCCTGCTGACCGGCCTCTCATGGCTGGCGATACGGGCCCTGAATGACCATGACCGGGTGCTGGCGACCGGCCGCTGCATGGCTGCCCGGATGGCCGGCCTCGGCGTGTCGCGGGAGCGCCTGGCGACCCGGCCCAACTGGCCGGACCCGCTGATCCGGGCCGATGACCCGGGGGCTGCGGCCGTCCGGTCCGACCTCGGCTTGGAGGGGCGGTTCCTCGCCCTCTACTCCGGCAATTTCGGGCGCGGCCACGTCTTCGACGGGATGCTGGAGGCAGCGGCGATCCTGCAGGCGGCCGGCAGTCCGGTGGTCTTCGGGCTGGCCGGCGATGGCAGCCGGCGGGCCGCGGTCGAGGCGGACGTGGCGCGGCGCCGGCTCGGCAATGTCCGGCTTCTGCCGCGCCGCGACCGTTCCGGGCTGTCGGCCGCCCTTGGCGCCGCCGACGTCCATCTGGCCAGCCTGACCGAGGCGGCGGCCGGGCTGATGATCCCCAGCAAGGTCTATGGGGCGCTGGCCTCCGGCCGGCCCTGCCTGTTCCTGGGTCCGGAGGAGAGCGAGGCGGCCCGGCTGATCGTCGAGGGTGGTTGCGGCGCCGTCCTGCCCGCCGACGACGGGGCCGGACTTGCCGCCCGGCTGGCGGCGCTTGCGGCCGACCCGGCGCATTGCCGGACTCTCGGCTCCCGGGCGGTGGCCGCGGTGGCGCCCTGGCGGCTGGAGCGCGGGGCCGCGGCCTTTTCGGCGCTGGCCCTGGAGGCGGTGGAGGCAAGGTCCCGGCGCAGCCCGGCCCGGCCGGCCCTGCCGGCCGACCCGGCGCAGGCGCTCCATCGGGGCGACGGCGCGTGACGGCCGCGGACGATCCGTCCGGTCCGCGCCGGCCGGCATCCCCGGTGTCTCCCGACCTGCCGGCCCTGATCGCGGCGCTGCGGGGACGCTGGTGGCTGGTGCTGGCCGGCGCCCTGGCCGGCCTGCTCGCCGCTTCCGCCTGGGTCCGCCTGACACCGCCCGATTATGAGGCGGTCATGGTGGTCGGCCCCGGCAGCGATCCGATGGAAGCGCCGGACGCGCCGAGCGGACTCGGCCGGCTCGCGGCCCTGCAGGGGCTGACGCTGGGCGAGGCCGAGCAGGTCTCCGATTTCGATCAGTTCCTGCATCTCCTGACCTCCGTTCCCCTGGCACGCCGGCTGACGGCGTCGGACCGCGGCGAAGCGGTGCTGCCGGCCATGTTTCCGGAATCCTGGGACGCGGTGGACGAGACATGGCGGCCGCCACCCGGCCCGGCCGCCTGGCTGGCGCGGCAGGCGCGGACCTTGCTGGGCCGTCCGGCCTGGCAGCCGCCGGGGGCCGAAGAGCTGGCCGAGGAATTCGGCCGCCGGCTGACCGTCGACCGGGTCGGCAGCACCGCCATGCGGCGGCTCGGCTTCTTCCACCGCGATCGCGCGCAGGCCGCCGCGATCCTGGCGGCCTTGCAGCGCGGCGCCGACGCGATGATCCGGGACACGGCGCTCCGGCGCGCCGATGCCCAGATCGCCTATCTGGCCGATCAGCGCGATGCGGTTGCCCTGGCGATGCATGATGAGGCCCTGACCTGGCTGCTGCGCCGGGAAGAGCGGCGGCGGATGATGCTGTCGGTCGATCTGCCCTTCGCTGCCACGGTCATCGAGCCGGTGACGGTCGGCCGGGACCCCGCCCGGCCCGATCCCGTGCTGGTCATCCCGCTGGCTACCGCCGCCGGGCTGGCGGCGGGCGTGCTCCTGGCACTCCTGCTGGCCCGGGCCGCCGGCGGTCCCGCTCAGCGGCCGCGATAGCGCAGCCGGGCATAGAGTCCCGGCAAATACCGGCGCAGAGCCAGGCTGGCAGCCTGGCCGCTCGTGATCAGCGCATCGACCGGCATCGGAATGCCGAGCTTCTCCCGCCGTACAAGCGCCTGTTCGCGGCGCCCAAGCCGCGCCAGGCGCTGCGACAGGCCGCCGGCGGCGAAGCGGCAGACCGGCCACTCGACCCGCCGGATGAGCGCCGCCCGGGCCAGCGCATCCAGGGTGAAGGCGTAGTCGGCGGCGATGCGGTACTCGGTGGGATAGCGGAGATCGGCGACCAGGGCACGGCGGTAGACGATCGCCTGGTGATGGGTGAAGAGCCCGGCCCAGGCGCGGCGATGCGAGCGGGCGCGCTTCAGCGCCCAGCCGGCCGGGGTCTCCTCCCAGGCATCGCCATAGAGCAGGTCGGGTTCCGGCGCTTCGGCCAAAGCTGCCGCCAGCCGGGCGAAGGTTCCGGCATCGGCCGGCGTGTCGCCCGCATTGAGGAACAGCACGAACCGGCCGGCCGCCCGGGCCAGCAGCCGGTTCATGCCGTCAAAGGGCCCGCCATCGGCGATGCTTTGCCAGTCGGGCGCCGGATCGCGCAAGGCTTCCAGCAGGTCCGGCGTGCCGTCCGTGGAACCGCCGTCCTGCACCAGCCAGGCGAAGTCCCTCCGGCTCTGCGCCGCCAGGCCCTCATGGGTGCGGGCGAGCCCGGCGCGGTCCTGGCGGCAGACGGTCAGCACCGCCAGCCAAGGCTGGGCGTCGTCAAGGGACATCGCGGGCGAGGCGGACGGCCGTCTGGCCCCTGACCAGCCGGCGCGACGGCATGACCAGCACGCAATCGTCATAGGGTGTGGCGACCGGGTCGTCGCCGTCATAGGCGATGATCGTACCGGCCTCCGGGATCGACTCCAGCCCGTCGAAGTCCCGGACGAAGCGGAAGCTGTCGCTGCGAATGGTCAGAACCCGGGTCACCTCCAGCACCCGCTGCGGCGGACGGGGCGGCTGCGCAGCCGGCACCAGGCCCAGCGCATCGAGAAAGGCACGGCAGGTCGCCAGCGCCACGTCGACCGAGCCGGCGGACCAGTGCTGTCCCGCCTCCAGCAGGGCCGCCGCTTTCGGCGAGGCCGGGTCGCCGAACCCGCCATAATCGCGCAGCCGGATGCCTTCCTCATGGCCGGCGTCGAGCACCACCAGCGCCGGCGTGCCGATGGCCTCGGCCAGCACCCGGCCCTTGGCCAGCGGCCCGGCCAGGATCAGCGGGGCGTCGGGCATCTGCATCGAGTGGAGGTCGAGCAGCATATCGACCGTGTCGATCAGCGGGCGCATTTCGCGGGCCCGGTCGAGCTCGGTCGAGCGGGTTGCCGTTTCCAGCATCGCCGGTGCCCAGACCCGGTTGAAATCCTGGTGGACGAAGCGCGAGCGCCGCGGTGCCTGCGGATTGAAGCGCCGGAAAGCGGCGATATTGGCGAAGCCCAGGCTCAGCCGGCCCTTCGCCGGACGCACGCCCTCGCGCAGCAGCCGGTCGACGGCGATGGCGCCGCTCAGCTCGTTGCCGTGCGTGAGGGCATTGATCATGGCATGCGGGCCCGGCCGGCCGCTGTCGAAACTGTAGCAATAGGGAATGCCCGTATTGCCCGCCCGCCAGGGTTCGAGGTCGGGCGGCGCAATCTCGACACGGTCTTCATGGTCGGGCGCGCCGTGTGAGGCGGCGCCGGAACCGGCGCCTGGCGGGCGCGAGGGCTTTGCGCGCATGCGCCGAGCATAGGGGTAAAGCGGTTCCAGGACGAGAGGCCTTTGCGGCGATGTCGGGCGATCCGGCCAGAGAAAGCAGGCACCGCGCCCGGCGCTCCGAGCGGCCGCACTGCCGCCGAAATGCCCGCAGCTGGAGGTCAATCATGCGGCCGGCAGATTCACTCGGGAGACGAGAAATGATCGACCTGAAAAAATAATTTCGCCAAGCCATTCCAAATGACAGAATCACACTTACGTCTCATTAGATTCTCATTTGCGCCGCAAATGGCGTTCATTTTTGCGGATGACGAATGAGGCGGAGACATTTCGTCAGGAGCTGCTTGACGGCACCCGGAAATAATGTCCCGTGTCGCCTCGTCTTTCGGCCTGTTCCTGCCGTCAATCGATCTTGAAGTGGCATGCTACTGAGGCCGCGCTGTCCGTGCTTCCCGATCCATCGCCCCGCGAAGCACTTCAACCAAGAACGACAAGACAACACTGGAGGCAAGACAATGGCGAACGGACTTCCCGACCTTATCTACCGTGCAACCGATGGCAATTCGGGATTTGAATTGTATCGCGTACGCGACAACGGGCAGGTCGAACTAATCCGGGATATCAATCAAGGAGTAAACAGTTCGTTCCCTGAACAATTCACGGAGTTCAACGGCGTCCTCTATTTTCAGGCCATCACGCCGGCCTTTGGCGATGAGCTGTGGAGCCTGACACAGGACGGCGAAACGAGCCTGGTGGCCGATATCTTTTCGCAGGGCGGTTCGTCAACGCCTTCCGGATTTACCGAGTTTGACGGCTCGCTGTACTTTGCTGCAACCGATTCCAGCAATGGACGCGAGCTCTACCGTGTGCTCGGCAACGGCAGTGTCGAAATAGTCGACGATCTTCGCGACGGTGGTGCCAACTCCGATCCAAGCGACTTTTTTACCTTCGGAGATGCACTGTATTTTGTCGCCAGCATCGAAGACGATATTGGCCGCGAACTGTATCAGATCAATGCCGACGGGTCCGTCTCGCTTGTCGAGGATGTCAATCCCGGCAGCGGCGCCTCGTTTCCGTTCGAGTTCACCGAGTTTGCCGGATCGGTCTACTTCTCGGCGCAAGACGGCAGCAGCGGTAACGAGCCGTACCGCCTGACCTCCGGCGGCGATATTCAGCGTGTCGCCGACCTCTTCCCGGGGGCGGGGAGCTCCAACCCGTTCAACTTCACCGAGTTCGACGGCAATCTTTATTTCAGCGCCGCGTCGAATGCGACCGGCAACGAACTCTACCGGATCACGCCGAGCAATAACGTCGAACTGGTGGACGATATCTTCGAAGGTCAGGGCAACTCCAACCCGTTCGGGTTTACGGAGTTCGGCGGCGATTTGTACTTCCGTGCCGATGACGGCGTTGCCGGCAACGAACTGCACCGTTTGGAGAGCGACGGCACTGTCAGCCGTGTCGCCGACATTCGCACCGGTGGCGACGGGTCATTCCCCAGCAATTTGACGGAATTCGAAGAGGAGCTGTATTTTACCGCGTCCACCAGCGCCGCGGGCAGCGAACTGCACCGCCTGACTGCGGAAGGCAATGTCGAACTGGTTGCCGACATCCGAGACGGCACGGATTCGAGCGTTCCGCAGGACTTCAATGTGTTCGACGGCTCGCTCTATTTCGTGGCGAATAACGGCACTGACGGGCGCGAACTTTACCGTCTCGACGGCGGCGACGAGGAGCCGGTCCAGGTCGTCGACCTCAACAACGGCCCTGGCGACGCGAGTCCTATCGGCTTTACCATCTTCCCCGCCGATACCGGCCCCGCGCCGAGCTTGGCGCTGTCCGTGGCCGATCCCAGCGTCGCTGAGGGCGATGACGACGACGTCTCGACCTTCATTTTCACCGTGACGCGCTCGGACAACACCGACGGCACCACAACGGTCGATTTCGAAGTGACGGGCAGTGGCGCCAATCCGGCGGGCGGGTCGGACTTTGTCGGCGGCCAGTTCCCGGCCGGGACCGTCGCTTTTTCCGACGGACAAACCGCGCAAACCGTGGTCATTCAGGTTGCCGGCGACGGCACCGAAGAGCCGGACGAGGGCTTCACGCTCACCCTGAGCAATCCGTCGGGCGACGCTACGATCTCAACCAATAACGTCTCGGCGGTCATCGAGGACGACGATACCGTCATCGATCCGACTCCGCCGCCCCCGCCACCGGGCGGCGATGACGACGCCGTTGATGCGTTCCGGTTCTTCAACACCGTGGCCCAGGGGCACTTCTTCACCACCGACCCGAATGAGCGGGATTTCGTTCAGCAGACCCTGCCGCAGTTTACGTTCGAGGGCGTCGGGTTCGAGGCGCTGCCGGCCGATACCGATGTCGAGGGGGCGACGGACGTCTTCCGCTTCTTCAACACCGTCGCCCAGGGACATTTCTTTACGACCGATCCCAATGAGCGCGACTTCGTGCTGAACAACCTGTCGCAGTTCAGCTTCGAAGGGAACCGGTTCGATGCCTTCGATGAGCAGATAGAGGGCAGCGTTCCGGTCTTCCGGTTTTTCAACACTGTCGCCCAGGGGCACTTCTTCACCACGGATCCTGAAGAGCGGGACTTCGTGCAGGAGAGCCTTCCGCAGTTCACCTTCGAAGGGATCGGCTTTTTTGCATTCCCCGACGCCATCGGCTGATCGGCCTGGAGTCCGCTGCCTCCTCCCTCGGGCGGGGGGCGGCGTGCTCTTCGGGCAGAGGCGAGCCGGCGTCGGGAGAAGAGCCCCCGTGTCGCGAAAACGGCAGACCGCTGGAATGGCGCGGCGATAGCCATGCCGGAGGCAAGGGCTCGGACAGCCTCCCGGGGTCCGATGCTTGGTTTCGCGGCTGCGCAGCGATATGATTCTCCCAAGATGGGCCGGGCTCGTGCGGTGCCGCGATGCCCGCGGCGCCCCCGCCCGGCCTGGTCCGGGAGGCCGCATCGCCAACGATGAGCACCAGTCTCGACCATGTCCTGATCAGCCGGTCGCCGCTCGTCGATCCGGCCCCGGTCGTGGTCGATTCGCCCCACAGCGGCACCGACTATCCGCCCGACTTCTCCTATATCTGCGATCTTCAGAGCCTGCGCCAGGCCGAGGACACCCATGTCGACCGGCTGGTGGCCGACGCTCCGTCCTGTGGTGCCTGGTGGCTCGCCGCCCTGTTCCCGCGCAGCTACATCGATCCCAACCGCTCGGTCAGCGACATGGACCCCGGGCTGCTCGACGGGCTCTGGCCGGAGGCCGAAGTGTTTCGCGAACGGGCGCAGCTCGGACAGGGGCTGATCCGCAGCATCGGCCGGCCGGGCGAGCCGGTCTATGGCCGCAAGCTGAAGCTCAACGAGGTGCGCCATCGGGTGGCGCATTACTACCAGCCCTATCACGAGGCGCTGACGGCCCTGGTCGACGAGGTCCGCGCCCGCTTCGGCGTCGTCTATCTGCTCGACTGCCACTCCATGCCGTCGCTCGGCCAGCCGGCCGATCCGGAGGGCGAGGGGCCCGGGGCCGATTTCGTGCTCGGCGACCGTGACGGCACCACCTGCGCCGGCGACTTCACGGCGCTGGTGGAGGAGACGCTGACGGCGCGCGGCTATAGCGTGGCGCGCAACGACCCGTACAAGGGGGTGGAGATCGTCCGGCGCTACGGCAAGCCGCATCGCAACCGCCACGCCCTGCAGCTGGAGATCAACCGCGCCCTCTACATGAACGAGCGCACCTTCGAGAAGACCCCCGGCTTCGAGAGCCTGCAGGCCGACCTCACCCACCTCATCGCCACCCTCTGCACCTTCGCCCGCTCCGGCTGACGGAAAACATCGCGACGTGGCGAGGCGTCACGGGCAAACGCGGAACGTGCTACAAGTGTTAGGCGACGCTGGGAACGGCCGGTTCGGCTTCCGCCATGGCGATATCGTCGACCAGCCGCCGCAGGGCTTCGCGGACGACGATGATTTCGTCCTCGTCTGTATCCAGATTGGGATAGACCGCGTTCAGCCGGCCGCCCCAAAAGCCGCCCCCTGAGTCATCGGCAGGTTTTCGTATCTTGCTCAATAGCTCATTGCGTTGGTCCTTGTGAACGAAGGGAAGGCGGAGCCAGTCGTTCCAGTCCTTGTGTTCCGGGAACCGCCGGTCGAGGTCAGACAGCTTGTCACGGTCGAGCACGGCGCCATTGCCGGTGTGCGCGGCGTCCAGCAGGCCGACGCTGTAGGAAGATGGCCGCATTTTCGCCCAGGCGTCGATCAGGGCGCGCCCCTCCGGGCCCTCCAGCAGCCCGGCACGGTCGGCCGCGACCAGCGCGAGTTCAGAGGTCCCCCCAGAGACGGCATTCTTGACTTGTTCGGGCAGGTCGGCGTTCCCGTCGGCAGAGCCGGAGAAAAAGCTCTGCATCAGCGGCGCCTGTTCGAAAAGCTGTCGAAGAAAATCGTCCAATTCGATCGTATCAACGAACAAAACGGCATCGTCATCACTGCCTGTTTCGCTGGTCAGACTTTCGAAGAGGCTCTGCACCCCGAGAATATCATCAGTCTGCCTGGACAGGCTGACGGTTTGACCATGTTCTTCGAGATCCTGGCCAAGCGCCCGGCCGAGCGCTTTGACGTACCCATCCTCCGGCGAAATCACTTTGGCCTCTTCGTAGACCTCCAAGGCGCTATCGGGATCTTTCTTTTGCAGCAGGAGGAACCCGAGCGCCACCCGGCAGGGGACATC
>JAAAOG010000143.1 GCA_009909005.1 Alphaproteobacteria bacterium
TTTCAGCGCGACGACCGGCAGACCCATTTTCAGGGCGAACTTCATCGCCTCGACGATCTTGGTCGCATGCATCTTGCCGAGCGTGCCCGCCGCCACGGTGAAGTCCTGGGCGAAGGCGGCGACCTGCCGTCCGTCGACATAGCCGGTCCCAACGACCACTCCGTCCGCCGGCAGGTCCTTGTCGGCCATGCCGAAATGACGCGTGACGTGACGGATATGCGCGCCGATTTCCTGGAAGGTCTCCGGCTGGAACAGCCCGTTCAGCCGTTCGCGCGCCGTCAGCCGGCCCTTGTCGTGGATTTTCTGGACTTTGTCATCCCCGCCGGCGACGTGGATCGTCCGGCGACGGTCATAGAGCTGATCGAGCAGTTCTTTTGATATGGCCATGGAGCACCTGACGAGGAAATCGGACCGGGCGGCGTGGGGGAGTACCCCGATCCCTTGCGGATGGTGGTGGTCGATTACACTGCAGAGGCCTTTTGCGCAAGAGTGCAATCGGGATCGCGCCGAAGATCGTTGCGATCGTGCCGGAGGCGGGGCCGGCCCGGTGGTCCGGGAGGCGGGGTTCGGGACGGAAAACCCGCGCCGCCGGATAACGGCGCGGGCTCAGGGTTTGGACGGGATGGGAAGATTCGCGCCGCCGAAGGCCCGGCGCCGCGGCTCAGGCCTCGCGGGCGAGACCCCATTTCGGCGGCGATCGCCACAGGCGGGAGCGCAGCAGCTCGCGTTCGAAGATGAATTCCTTGGGCAGCCGGTCGAAGAAGCGGTCGAACAGCTCCTCGTGGGCATGCGCCTCTTCGCCGCCGGGCCCGCGCTCGATCGCCATCAGGTCATGGAAGGTTTCCCGCGGGAAATTCAGGCCCTGCCATTTCAAATCGTCATAGCGGGGCATCCAGCCGATCGGGCTTTCGATGGCATAGCCGCGGCCATGCACCCGGTCGATGATCCAGGCCAGCACCCGCATATTCTCGCCGAAGCCGGGCCAGATGAATTTGCCGTCTTCGCCCTTGCGGAACCAGTTGACCCGGAAGATTCGCGGCGGATTGGGCAGTTTGCGGCCGACATTGAGCCAGTGGGTGAAATAGTCGGCCATGTTGTAGCCGCAGAAGGGCAGCATCGCCATCGGGTCGCGCCGCATCGCGGCCTGGCCGACGGCGGCGGCGGTCGCCTCGGATCCCATCGTGGCGGCCGAGTACACCCCGTGCGACCAGTTGAAGGCCTGAAAGACCAGCGGCATGTTGTTGCTCATCCGGCCGCCGAACAGGAAGGCCTCGATCGGCACGCCCGCGGGATCTTCCCAGTTGGGGTCGATGGTGGGGCATTGCGCCGCCGGCGCGGTGAATCGGGAATTCGGGTGGGAGGAGAGCCGGCCGCTGTCCGGGGTCCAGTCCTCGCCCTTCCAGTCGATCAGGTGGTCCGGCGGCTCCTTGGTCAGGCCCTCCCACCAGATGTCGCCGTCATCGGTCATGGCGACGTTGGTGAAGATCGAATTGGCACGGCAGGAGGCCAGGGCATTGGGGTTGGTTCGCTCCGACGTGCCCGGGGCGACGCCGAAGAACCCGGCTTCGGGATTGATGGCATAGAGCCGGCCATCCTCCCCCGGCTTGATCCAGGCGATGTCGTCGCCGACCGTGTAAACCTTCCAATCCTCGAAGCCCTTGGGCGGCACCATCATGGCGAAGTTCGTCTTGCCGCAGGCGCTCGGGAAGGCAGCCGCGACATAGGTCTTCTCGCCCTGCGGGTTCTCGACGCCGAGGATCAGCATGTGTTCGGCCAGCCAGCCTTCGTCGCGCGCCATGACCGAGGCGATGCGCAGGGCGAAGCACTTCTTGCCGAGCAGGGCATTGCCCCCATAGCCGCTGCCATAGGACCAGATCGACCGCTCCTCCGGGAAATGGACGATATAGGTGTTCTCCGGATCGCAGGGCCAGGGCACGTCCTCTTTCCCGCCGGTCAGCGGATAGCCGACCGAATGCAGGCACGGGACGAAATCGCCATTCGGGCCCAGCACGTCGAGCACCGGCTGCCCCATGCGCGTCATCAGCCGCATATTGGCGACGACGTAGGGCGAATCGGTAATCTCGATGCCGATATGGGCGATATGCGAGCCCAGCGGCCCCATGCTGAACGGGATGACGTACATCGTCCGCCCCTGCATGCAGCCATCGAACAGACCGTGGAGCTTCGCCTTCATCTCGCCCGGCTCGGCCCAGTTGTTGGTCGGGCCGGCATCGTTCTTGTTCACCGAGCAGATGAAGGTCCGGCCCTCGACGCGGGCGACGTCTCGGGGGTCGGACCGGACGAGATAGGAATTGGGCCGCTTTTCTTCGTTCAGCTTAAAGGCGGCGCCGGCCTCGATCATCAGCCGGCCCATGGCATCGTATTCAGAGTCTGAGCCGTCGCACCAATGGACCTGATCCGGCTTGCACAGCGTCACCATGTCGTTCACCCAGGCCAGCAGCCTGGCGTTTGTGGTTGTCCCGCCGGGAATGCCCGTGCTGGTCATATCTTCCCTCCAGATACGGAATACTGCGTGCGAGTTCGCCTGTGGGCGACAAGGTGGCGACGGTCGGCATGAGCCGCAAAAATTTCCGCCATTGGATTGCCCGGGTGCAGGCAGGCGAACCGCCAGCCATGGGGGATGGAACGGTGCGAGGGCCCGTAAAGCCTGACGCGGCTGTCAAGGCGCTCCGGGCAGCCGACAGCAGACAACGGAAGACCGAAAGGCTTACCATCGCACGTTACGTCCGTCACTGCGCTGCACATTGATCTGAATCAGCCGCCAGGGTGCCCCCTCTAACCGGCTGGAAATCCAATATCTGCCAGAGTGGCGGCTTGTCCGCGGGACCGCAAGCCAAAAGCCACAAAAGGTTTAGGGAGAAGGAGGGTCAGACCGTCGCGGCAGCACCGCCCCGGCGGGGGTCGCCATGGCCGTCGAGATCGCCGCGGCTGGTGCGGTGGACGGCGTGAACGCCGCCGAAGAACAAACTGCGGTCGGTCCAGAGCCGGCTCTCGCGGGCGGCAGCCCGGGCCGCTGCCACGGCCTCCTCGCCATAGCCGGGCTCGATGTCCAGGTGCTCGCCTTCCATATGCAGCCGCGGCGACTCGATTGCCCGATCCAGGGGCAGGCCGAAATGCAGCAGGTTGACAAGGACCTGCAGGATGGCCGAGCGGATGCGGTTCGATCCGCCGCTGCCCAGGACGGTCATGCCGCCCTCCGGCCGGACCACCAGGCTCGGCGCCATCATCGACGACATCCGGGTATCGCGTGGCCAGCCATGGAAACCGGCGGGGTTGAGGTCCTCCTCGCCCAGCATGTTGTTAAGAATGAACCCGTCGCCCGGGCGCATCATGCCGCAGCTTTCGCCATTGGTGACGGTCAGGGCGGCGGCGCCGCCGGCCTTGTCGATGACACTGATATGGGTGGTGCCGCGATAGGCCGCCGGGCCCGCCATGACCGCGTCCCGCCAGCGGGCGACCAGCCGGGGGGCGAGCAGGGCGGCTTCCAGCTCGGACCGGCCGGCGGCGAAGGAGACGGTGCGCCGCAGCCGATTGACCGTCGCCATGGCCGTGGCCAGCCTCTGCAGGTGGCGGGGCGAATCGAACGCGGCGTCCTGCAGCGGCCGGCCGTCGAGCAGCGCCAGCGCCAGGGCGATGAGGATGCCGCCGGCCGATGGCGGCGGGTTGGTGAGAATGCGGGCGCCGGCGAACGGAGTTTCCAGGGGCGGGCGGACCTCGGCGCGGTACAATCTGAGGTCGTCGGCGGTGAGATGGCCGCCCGCCTCGCGGCAGGCGGCGGCGATGTTGCGGGCGATCTCGCCCTCATAGAACAGCCGCTCGCCCTCATGCGCCAGCGCATCGAGCGTCTCGGCCAAGGCCGGCCAGACGAAGCGTTCGCCCTCCCGGCACATGCCATCGGGGTCGGCGGCGCCGGCGAACAGGGCCCGGCAGGCCGGCGAGGCGCGCAGGATCGGCCCGACCACCTGCGCCAGATGCGCCTGCATGGCGCTGACCCGCGAACCGGCCTTGGCAAGCGTGATGCCCGGCGCGACGAGGCGGGTCATCGGCAGGCGGCAGAGATCGCGATGGGCGGCAAACAGGCCGCGGACAATGCCCGGGGTGGCGGCCGCGCCCAGGCCGATATGGAATTCCTGCGTGGCGGTGCCGAAATCCGCCAGGACCGGGCGGAAATCGATTTCCCCTTCCGGGCGTCGCTGCCGCGGCGTGTGCACGAAAAAGTCGTAGAGCCTCGCCGGTCCATCGGCCGGCCGTGCCAGCAGAAACCCGCCGCCGCCGAGATTGGCGAGGATCGGCTCGGCCGTGCATGCAGCAAAAAAGGCGGCCAGCGCCGCATCCGCCGCCGTTCCGCCATCCTGGAGGATTTCGGTTGCGGCGGCGACGGTCTCCGCGTGACCGGCCGCAACGGCGCCAAACCGACTCATGACCGGACGTCTCCCAACCGGCCCACAGCATAGAAGAGCCGGTAGCAACCCCGTCTCACAGTTCCGTGCCCGCGTAATTTCGCCGCGCCCGGCCCTTGGTGTTCCGGCCACCAATGAACCGGCGAGTTTGTGGAGAAGACGCTGCCGCGATATTTGGAATCGTTCGAGGGATTAACCACGCTGGCCTCGCCCAAGTTTGTCAATCTGTCCCTTGCCGGCCGGAAGCCGCGGGGATCATTCTAGCCGACAGGGTCACCTCTCGATATGACCCCGCCCGGCCGGCCTGCGACACCTCACGGGGGAGGGTGGCGCGAGGCCGGCCGGGTAAACTCCCCGAGCCCGGCCGCAACGGTTGTAACGCGCGGCTCAGGTCGACCGCCATGGAAAAGCGCGGTCTCTGGGATGGGGCGGTCTCCGAGCGGGGCGGTCTCCGGGCACGCTCAGGGGAAGCCGACGAACAGGGCGCGGCAGACATCGACATTGCGGTATTCCCGCTCGAAGCGGAATTCGTCGACGAAGCGGATGTCGAACAGGCATTCGCCGGGGTGATCGAACAGCGGCACCAGCATCTCCGCACCCGGCAGCAGCACCCCGCTGCTCAAGCGGTTGTGCTCCCAGCTATCGGACCAGACGGGCGAAGCGAAGATCGCCACCACGGCGCTGGTCCCGAAATTGCGCGCGACGAAGCCCGGCCGCGGCCCGGCG
The DNA here is from genome assembly GCA_009909005.1 of Alphaproteobacteria bacterium. Lineage (GTDB taxonomy): Bacteria > Pseudomonadota > Alphaproteobacteria > DSM-16000 > Inquilinaceae > JAAAOG01. The sequence goes on from JAAAOG010000143.1 coordinate 5,148, forward strand.
AGCGGTGGCGCGTCGCGGCCTCCGGGACCCGGCCCGGACCCGGCAACGGCCGGCGTCTCCGGCGGTCGCGGCGGCGGCGGTGCGATCTCGAACAGCTTGTCGCGCTCGTACGCGGTCAAGCGTCCGGTCTCCGCCCGCCCGAGGTCGCGCTGGAAGGCGCGAATGGCGGCGCGGGTGCCGGGCCCGAAGATCCCGTCGATTGCCATGCTGTAATGCCCGAGGGCCTGCAGCGAGGCCTGGACGTCCAGGCGTTCCGCCCGGCTCAGACTGACCGGCGGGTCGGGAGCCCGGGCCGCAGCCCTGCCGGGCTCGCCGGGTGTGTCCGGTCCGACCCCCTCCTCCGGCTCATCCGCCGCCGACCCGGCATTCTCCGGCGGCTCCGGTTCCGGCTCCGTAACGGTTTGCGGCAGCTCCCGCTCCAGGGCTGCGAGATCATCCAGCTGCAGCCGCGCCAGCCGGGCGAAGCGGCCGTCCGGATAGGCCTCGAGATAGTGCTCCAGGGCCTGCCGCCGTTGGTCCGGTCCTTCGAGTCGCTGGGTGCTCCGCCAGATTTCGAGTTCCAGGGCGGCGGGATCCGGACCCGGGCGTGGCCCGGGCGCGTCCTCCCCCGCCGCCTCCCCCGCCGCCTCCGCCTCCGCCTCCGCCTCCGTCTCCGTCTGGGACGCGCCGGCGCCCGGGGCGTCGTCCGGGCTGTCACCGGCCTCCGTCGCCTCGGTTTCGTCCGGGCAGTGCGCGGCAAGCCAGGCCGATATGGCGCGGTTGGCCGGCTCGGCGAGCCGGGCCGGATTGCCGGCCGCGTCGGCCCGCAGGTCGGGAATCAGCCGGGCCATCAGGTCGGCCGCGTCCGGCGCGCGACCGTCGAAACAGCCTGCGAGATCGCGGCCGGACGCTTGCTCCAGGTCGAGCATCGCCCGCAGATAGGTTGTACACTGGAAGGCGTCAAACTCGGCGGTCACGGCGCCGCCCAGTGCGCCTTCGCACCAGCCGAGCAGCTCGCGCGTCGTCACCTGGGCCCGCGCCGGCCCGGCAAGAGCCGGAAGAAGCAGGCCGGCCATGCACAGGCCCGCCAGAAGTCGGGCCCTCAGGCCGCCGGACCGCGCGTTGAGGGTGGGAGCGGCCATAGGATCACCGCTCCGCCAGTTGTGCCTGCCAGGCCGGGCGGTCGACCCGGCCCTGGCGGCGATAGGCGGCGGCGTGCTCGACGAAGAGGCCGGCGAGGCGGGTGAGGGCCTCGCGGCCGCGGCCTTCCAGCTCGACGGCGAGCACGGCGTGCTGGGCGCGCAGCGTCTCGGCATCGAAATTCTCCGCCGCCGTAATCACCGTGTCGACATAGGCCGTCCAGTCCTCCTCCACCGTCCCGGCAACCGTTTCGTAGCGCTCCAGCGCCTGGCGGGCCAGCGGCGATTCGGCATCCGCCCGCAGATAGGCATCGCGGATGGTTCGGCGCATGGCCAGAGCGGCCAGGTTTTGCCGCAGCGAGCCGGCCAGGAAGCCGCCGAGGCGCATCAGGCTGCGGGCCGTCCGGGCGGTGCGACCGGCACTCTCCTCGGTCACCGTGCGCAGGGACACGGCAAGGCGCTCCAGCCCCTGCCGCCGCTCCGGGTCGTCGGTCGCCTGCGCCAGCCGGCCGATCTCCGCCAGAATGTCGGCGGCGGTGTCGCGGGCCGGGCCTCCCGCCTCATTGGCGCCGGCCAGGTCCGCCACCTCCCGGCGGATCTGGTTGACCCGGCCGAGCGAGGTGAGGGCCGGCGCCCCGATCGCCAGGCGGAAGCCGACATCGTCCGGCCGGTTGGGCGCGCCGTCGACGAAGGGCGGCAGCTCGCGCCGGAAGGCGGAGCGGATGGCATGGCGCGGCGTGCGGAAGCTGCCCCCCTTGATCAGGGTGCCGCCGGGCTGGCCGTGCAGCCGTCCGAAGCGGTTGAGGCGGAAGGGCTCCAGAACGATCTCCGCGGCGTTGCCGAGCATGTCGTGCAGCCCGAGCGGGTTGGGGGCCAGCAGGCCGGCCGGGTGCAGCCGGCCGCCTGCCGACTGCGATCCCTGGAACCAGACATGGCCCGGCATGCCGTCCGGCATCGGAAAGACCCGCTCCCGAAAGAGCGCGGCCGAGACGGCGAGGCCGCCGCGCGCCGCATATTCCCATTCCGCCTCGCTCGGCAGGCGGAGGAACCCGGCGACGCCGTCCTCCCGCGGCAGGGCCCCGGGTGCAGCCGCGTGCAGCCAGGTGGTATAGGTCTCGGCGAGGGCTTCGGCCTCCGACCGGGTCAGTCCGACGGCCGGACGGGTGTCGCGAATGGCCGGGGTGGGACAGGCGTGATCGTCGTTCCCGGCCGCCTCCAGCGCCGCGACCTGCAGCGCCGTCACCTCGTAGGCGCCGAGATAGTAGAGCCGCCGGGCCGGGTCCTCCCGATGGGTGAAGCCGCCGGCGACATGGGCGTAGCGCGGCATCTCGGCATAGGCCTGGCCGGGGTCCTCGCCGCCGATGAGGATGCGGCGATCGTCGAGAAAGCCGGCCGCGGGAGTCTCCACCGGCCGAAAGGCCATGGCACCGCCGCACGGCATGGGCAGCACAAGGTCACCGGCTCGCGGCTGCGGGTTGAACAGCCGCTCCGGCCAGGGCTCCGCAGCCTGCGCGCCGCGGCCGGTCTGTACCGCGAGCAGCAGCAGCACCGCGATCAGGGCGCGCCGGAAGGCCTGCCTCATCCGGCCATTTTCGGGAACGGGATGTTGTTTCATCGAGTCCGCGTCTGGTGACCGGTACAACCTGGCGGCAACCTGTGCCCTCGCCATGGACATAGCATGGCACTTGTGTGGCGCCGAGCCCGGCACAAGCTTGCGGGGCGTTAGGCGGGCCGCCATGCTGGTCCGAACAGCCGCGAGGCCAGCACGATGACCGACGATCCCGACCTCGACAGCCCCTTTATCGTCATGGTGGCGCCGAACGGCGCATATCTGACGAAAGACGATCACCCGGCCCTGCCGCTCCGGCCGCAGGAAATCGCCAGGACGGCCGCCGAATGCCGCGAGGCCGGTGCCGCCATGCTCCACCTGCATGTGCGCGACGCCGCGGGCCGTCACCTTCTGAACGTCGATGCGTACGCCCAGACGCTGGATGCGGTTGCCGCGGAGGCCGGCCGGGACCTGCTCTGCCAGATCAGCACCGAGGCGGCGGGCCGGTATGGCCCGGAGGAGCAGATGGCGGTGGTGACCGAACTGCGGCCCGAAGCGGCCTCGGTCTCATTGCGTGAGCTGGTGAGCAGACCGGAGCGTGAAACGGACGTGGCGCGGTTCCTTCTTTGGGCGAGGACCGAGGGCGTACGCGTCCAGTACATTCTGTATGATGTGGCCGACGTTCTGCAGTTCAACGACTGGTGGGGCCGCGGGCTGATCCCCGGTCCGCGGCCCTTCGTGCTGTTCGTCGTCGGCCGCCGCCCGCCGGGGCCGCCCGGCCGGCCGCGCGATCTGGTGACGCCGCTCGGTCTGGCGGCACCGGAGGCGATGTGGGCGGTCTGCGCCTTCGGCCGGCTGGAAGGGGCATGCGCGTTGACGGCGGCGGCCATGGGGGGGCATAGTCGTATTGGTTTTGAGAACAATTTGCGTCTTGCCAATGGCGAGATTGCGCCGGACAACCGATCCCTGGTCGCACAGGCGGTCAGGGGCGGTATGGCGGTGGGGCGACCGATCGCCACGGCCGCTCAGGTGCGGGAGCTGCTGGTCTGACCGGCGAACCGCCGAGACGTGCGCTTGGTGCGTTTCGACCGGGCCGGCCTGCGGCATCAACCTGCACCGCAGCCGGAGGTCGGTGACCGGCCCCCGGCTGGAAAGAAAATCGTGAGGAACGGAGGATCAGCATGCATAAGTTTGCAGCAACGGCCTGTGCAGTCGCCGTCATGGGCGGCATGGCCCTGTCGGGCAGCCCGGCCGTCGCCCAGTCCGACACGTTCGTGTCGATCGGCACCGGCGGCGTCACCGGCGTCTATTACCCGACCGGCGGCGCCATCCAGCGCCTCGTCAATCGCGGCCGCGGCGAGCACGGCATCCGCGTGGCGGTGGAGAGCACGGGCGGCTCGGTGTTCAACCTGAATGCCATCCGCCAGGGCGAGCTGGATATGGGCGTGGCCCAGTCCGACCAGCAGTACAACGCCTTCAACGGCGTCGGGCCGTTCGAGGAGCAGGGCCCGTTCGAAGAGCTGCGTGCCGTCTTCTCGCTGCACGGCGAGCCGTTCACCGTCGTCGCCCGCGCCGATTCCGGCATCGAGACCTTCGAGGACCTGCCCGGTCATCGCGTCAATATCGGCAATCCCGGCTCCGGCCAGCGGGCCACCATGGAGCGGCTGATGGAGCTCTATGGCTGGACCGAGGATGATTTCAGCCAAGTGTCCGAGCTGCAGTCGTCCGAGCAGTCGCAGGCGCTCTGCGACAACAATGTCGACGCCATCGTCTTTACGGTCGGCCATCCGAACGGCTCCATCCAGGAAGCCACGACGACCTGCGAGGCGGTGCTGGTGCCGGTCGCGGGGGAGCTGATCGACGGCCTGGTCGAGGAGAATCCCTATTACGCCTATACCGTCATTCCGGGCGGCATGTATGAGAACAATCCGGAGGATGTGCGGACCTTCGGCCCGAAGGCGACGCTGGTCACCTCGGCCGATCTCGGCAACGAGGTGGTCTACACCGTCGTGTCGGCGGTCTTCGACAATCTCGACGATTTCCGCCGCCTGCATCCGGCGTTCTCGACGCTGAACCCGGAGGAGATGGTGCGCGACGGCTTGTCGGCGCCGCTGCATGACGGCGCGGCCGAGTATTTCCGGGAGCACGACCTGATCGATTAAGCGCCCGGGCGAGCCGCTTTCCGGCCGGCGGGAGCGGGTAGCGACCCGCTCCCGCTCCGGCTTGGCGGCAATCCCGCTTTTCGGCTAGGGACAAATCTGGCACGACATTTGATTGCGCTGGCGTCCGGCGCGTCCGCTGGGGACGGCCCGGACACGGATGGCAGGGCGGGCGCATGAGCGCGGAAGCACAAGCGAGAGAGTATTCCCAAACCGAGCTGGACGATCTGGTCGCCTCGACGGACACCGGGGCCCGCCAGCCTGAGAGCCGGCTGATCGCCCGGCTGATCATCCTGGTCGCCTTTGCCTGGTCGCTCTTCCAGCTTTGGATCGCCTCGCCGCTGCGCTTCTATGATGTCTTCGGCATCGGCTTCAATCCGAATGACGCCCAGTCGCGGGCCATTCATCTGGGGTTCGCCGTCTTCCTCGCCTTCATGGCCTATCCGGCCTTCAAGCGTTCGCCGCGGCGCTATGTGCCGCTGCAGGACTGGCTGTTCGCCCTGGTCGGCGCCTTTTGCGCCAGCTACCGCTTCTGGTTCTATGACGCTCTGGCGGCGCGGCCCGGCCTGCCGACCGAATTCGACATCGCCGTCTCGGTGGTCGGGCTGGTGCTCCTTCTGGAGGCGACGCGGCGCTCGCTCGGGCCGCCGCTGATGGCCGTGGCCATCGTCTTCCTGCTTTATGTCTTCTTCGGCAATGTCCCCTGGCTGCCGGAGATGATCCAATATCCCGGTGCCAGCCTGAACCGGGCCATGAGCCATCTCTGGCTCGAAGACCAGGGCGTCTTCGGCATCGCGCTCGGCGTTTCCACCAAGTTCGTCTTCCTGTTCGTGCTCTTCGGCTCGCTGCTGGAGAAGGCCGGGGCCGGCAATTACTTCATCAAGGTCGCCTTTTCCTTGCTCGGCCATCTGCGCGGCGGTCCGGCGAAGGCGGCGGTCGTGGCCTCCGGCATGACCGGGCTGATCTCCGGCTCGTCGATCGCCAATGTCGTCACCACCGGCACCTTCACCGTGCCGCTGATGAAGCGCGTCGGCTTTTCCGCCGAGAAGGCCGGGGCGGTCGAAGTGGCAAGCTCGGTCAACGGCCAGATCATGCCGCCGGTGATGGGGGCGGCCGCCTTTCTGATGGTCGAATATGTCGGGATTCCGTATATCGACGTCATCAAGCATGCCTTCCTGCCGGCGGTCATTTCCTACATCGCGCTTCTGTACATCGTGCATCTGGAAGCGCTGAAGAAGGACATGCAGGGCCTGCCGCGGCCGGGCGAGCCCCTGCCGGCGAAATGGTCGCTGATCGCCTTCGGCTTCACCGTCTCCTCGGTGCTGATCATCGCCGGCGCGGCCTATTATGCCCTGGAGCTGGCGCGGCTGCTCGACGCGCCCGCTTGGGTCGTGCTGGCCGTCGGCGCCGTCTTCGCCGTCCAGGCGCTGGTCTTCCCGGTCGTCAAGCGGCGTCTGGCCGGCAGCCCGGCCGGGACCCGGATCGTCTCCGGCGGCGCGCTGGTGCTCTGCAATGTCGCGATCGGCGCCATCGGCCTGTATTACGGCATGGCGCTGATCCGCGAGACCTTCGGCGGAATGACCCCCTGGGTCATCGCCGCGGCGGTCGTCGGCATCTATGTCGGACTCGTCTGGTACGGCGCCCGCTATCCGGAGCTGGAGCTGGACGACCCGAACGCCCCGGTGGCCCGGCTGCCGGAGCCGGCGCCGACGGTCAAATCCGGCCTTCACTTCCTGTTGCCGATCGTCGTGCTGGTCTGGTGCCTGATGGTCGAGCGGCTGTCGCCGGCCCTCTCGGCCTTCTGGGCGACGTCGGTGATGATCGCCATCGTCGTCACCCAGCGGCCGCTGTTCGCGCTGTTTCGCAAGGCCGGCCGCTCGCCGGTCGAGGCGGCCGGCGCCGGCTTCGTCGACCTGTTCAACGGCATGGTCACCGGCGCCCGCAACATGATCGGCATCGGCATCGCCACGGCGACCGCCGGCATCATCGTCGGAACCGTGACCCTGACCGGCGTCGGCTTCGTCATGGCCAATTTCGTCGAGTTCCTGTCGCAGGGCTCGCTGGTGCTGATGCTGCTGCTGGTGGCGGTGCTCAGCCTCATCCTCGGCATGGGCCTGCCGACCACGGCGAATTACATCGTCGTCTCCAGCCTGCTGGTCGACGTGGTGGTGACGCTGGGGGCGCAGAGCGGCCTGGTCGTGCCCGCCATCGCCGTGCACCTGTTCGTGTTCTACTTCGGCATCATGGCCGATGTGACGCCGCCGGTCGGCCTCGCCTCCTTCGCCGCCTCCGCCGTGTCGGGCGGCGATCCGATCCGGACCGGGTTTACGGCATTCTACTATTCGCTGCGCACGGCGGCGCTGCCTTTCGTCTTCATCTTCAACACGCAACTGCTGCTGATCGGCATCGAGGGCCCGGTGGAGCTGGTTCTGACGGTCGTCAGTGCCACGATCGCCATCCTCGTCTTCGCCGCGGCAACCCAGGGCTATTTCATCGCCCGCAGCCGGTTCTACGAATCGCTCCTGCTGCTGCTGGTGGCCTTTTCGCTGTTCCGGCCGGGATTCTGGATGGACATGATCTATCCGCCGGTGGAACGCGTCGATCCGGACCGGCTGATCGAGCTGGCGGCGGACGCCCCGCCCGGCGAAGACCTGAAAGTCGTCGTTGAACGCCGGGACTGGGAGGGCAATGTCGAAGAGGTGACCTTCAATCTCGATCTCGGGCCCCGCGGGCCGGGGGAGGAGCGGCTGCGCAATGCCGGCCTCGACTTCATCGACATCGGCGCCGAGCGGGTGACCGCCGAGCCGGTGATGATGGGACCGCTCGACAATCCGGACTTCGACCCGGTGCTGGAGATCGAGCGCATTCTGGTGGAGGCCGACACGCCGCCCAAGGAACTGGTGTTCATTCCGGCCCTGGCGCTGCTCGGCGGGGTGGTCCTGCTGCAGCGCAACCGCAAGGCCCGGCAGGCGCAGCGGGCGGCCGGCACCGCCGCGGCCTGAGCCGGAAAGGTGCCACCATGTTCCGCGACATCCTCCTCCCGGTCGATCTCAACCATGAGAGCAGCTGGCGCAAGGCCCTGCCGGTGGCGCTGAAGCTGGTCGAGACCTTCGGCGCCCGCCTGCACCTGATGACCGTCATCCCGGATTTCGGCATGACCATCGTCGGGCAGTTCTTCCCCGAAGGCTATGAGGAGAAGGCGCTGGAGACCGCCCGCCAGGCCCTGCATCGATTCGCCCAGGACCATGTGCCGGAAGATGTTGCGGTGCAGCATATCATCTGCCATGGAACGGTGTATGAGGAGATCATCCGGGAGGCCAAGGCGGTCGGCGCCGATCTTGTGGTGATGACCGCCCATCGGCCCGAACTCAGGGACTATCTGCTCGGGCCGAATGCGGCGCGGGTCGTCCGTCACGCCCCGGTATCGGTGATGGTGATCCGGGAGTAGCGGGCCGGGCCGGGGTGCGCCTGTCGAGGCTGGCCGGCGCGCCCGCCGCGTCCCATGTCCTTTCGAGGGAAGGCCGGAGTGTCAGAGCGGTTTCATGGCCGACGCGATCGATTTGAGTGGTGTGCCGGCGGCAACGCTTCGCGAGATGCAGGGGGCGGCCGGGGAAGTCAAAGAGTGCCGGCGTGTGCTCGCCAAGACGGGCGACACGGTCCTGACCGAACTCTTGCGGGAGGAGAAGGATTTTCTGCCCTGGCGGCACTATCCGCTGGGCGACGTCTATGACCCTGAGTTCCATGCACAGTATTACTACCATGCCCATCCGCTGGCCGAGCGGGCGGCGGGCGAGCATGGGCACTTCCATACCTTCGTCCGCCGGCTCGGCCTGCCGGACGAAGCCCGGCCGGCACCATTGCCCGACTACCGGCCGGCCAAGGACCCGAATGACGAGGTCTGCCACATCGTCGGCATTTCGATGGATCCCCAGGGCGAGGTCTTCCGCCTGTTCACCACCAATCGCTGGGTGACCGGCGAGACCTGGTTCCCGGCCGATGCGGCCCGCCTGGCGATCGATTGCTTCCTGATCGACCATGCCCGGCCCTCCTGGGTCCTGAACCGCTGGATCACCGCCCTGCTGCGCCTCTTCAAGCCGCAGATCGCCGGACTGCTGGCCGAGCGCGACGAGACCATCCGCCGGCACCGCGAGGCCACACCCGACTCCAATGTCTTCGAAGACACCGAACTCGAGGTGACATCACAGCTGGCGGTTTCGGTGCCGCGGCAGATTTCCGCCGTGGAACGGGCGCTCAGCCGGGCGCGCCGCCGCCGCGCGCCGGTCAATCCGGCGTCGTAACGGCACGCAGATAGGCGATCAGCGCATCCAGATCGTCCTCGCGGCGGATGCCGGGAAAAGCCATGCGATTGCCCGGGATATACCCCCGCGGATCGCGCAGATAGGCGCGCAGCGTCTCTTCGTCCCAGACGATGTCGGCCCTCCGCATTGCGTCGGAGTACCGGAAACCCTCGACGGCACCGGCCGCCCGGCCGAACAGCCCGACCAGATGCGGCCCGACCTTGTTCTGCCGCGCTGTGGCATTGTGACAGGCGGCGCAACGCCGGAAGACGTCGCGTCCCTCGGCGAACAGTGCGCGGTCCGGACCTGCAACCGCACTGGGCTGCGTATCCGCGGCGCTCTCCGCGGCACCACTGTCCTCGCCACCGGTCCTTTCGGTCCGGTCGTCCCTCTCGCCCTGGTCGTCGCCGCCGTCACAGGCGGTGAGGCCGAATGCCAGGAGGGCCGCGAGGCAAAGGGCCCGTCTCCGCCTGCCGCCTAGCATCGGGCGCAGGGCTCGATCGGCAGGCCGCGCGGCAGCCAGCCCGGTCCGTTGGGGCCGCCGGCCATGCCCTCGGCGATGTCGCGGACATTGGTGAAGCCTTGCCCGACCAGGAAATTATAGGCGAGTTGGGAGCGGTTGCCGGTCCGGCAGATCACCGCGATCGGGGCGCTGCGATCGCCGCCGACCGCTGCCAGAACGCCGTCGAGAAAGCCGGACGGCCCTTCGGGATCATGCAACGAGACGGCTTCCGCATCCTGCGGCAGGCCGGTGTCGCGCCATTCGCGCGGCGTGCGGACATCGATGATGAGCCGCTCGCCGGCCTCGGAAAGGGCATGGGCGCGGTCGGCCGCCACGGTCGCATGCTCGTCGGCCCGCGCTGCGACGCCGGACAGAAGCAGAAGGACGAAAACGAGCACGATACACGTGCCCAACGGTGCGAGGATTGAGGGACAGCGATCCGATCTCGCGTGCATGCCGCAACTCCTTGGAAGTGAGCGGTTAATCACCGCGGCCAAAGACATGATTCAAGGTATGTTAACATTCCCTTGGCAGCGTGACAGGGACATCCGGCCCCCCGGGGAGCGGGGCGGTGCGGGACAGTTCGAGCCGAGCCATGGTTCTGCGGGGTATGGACAGGACATGACAACCGATCTGACGCGGGATGACGTCGTGCGCTTGATGGAGGATCCGTCCCCGGAGGCGCGTGCCGATCTCGTCACCAAGGTCGCCGCCAAAATCAACGGGCACGCCCTGACGAAGGAGCAATTCCAGATTGCCCTCGACATCGTCGAGATCATGGCGCGCGATGCCGCCGAGATCGTGCGCGAATCCCTGTCCGTCAACCTGAAGGCCTCGCGACAGCTGCCGCACAGTGTCGCCGTGCGCCTCGCCAGGGATGTCGACGCCGTCGCCCTGCCGATCCTGGAATTTTCCGAGGTTCTGGAGGACGAGGACCTCGTCGCCCTCGTTCAGGCGGTTCCGGAAACCAAGCAGCTAGCGATCGCCCGGCGCAATACCGTTTCCGAGGCGGTCGCCGATGCGCTGGTGCGGACCGACAACGAGAACGTCGTCGCAACGGTGGTTGCGAACGAGGGGGCGCAGATCGCGGAAAAGACGCTCAACCATGTGGTCGAGCGCTTCGGCGACAAGGAATTCATCCAGGAACCGCTGGTCCAGCGGTCGAAGCTGCCGCTTACCGTGGCCGAGCGGCTGGTCAGCAAGGTCTCGGACCGGCTGAAGAGCTATCTCGTGGCCCGCCACGATCTCTCGACCGACGACGCCTCGGAACTGGTGCTGCGGACTCGGGAGCGGGCGACCGCCCGCCTGCTCGGCAAGAACAGTGACGCGCTCGATATCGAACGGCTCGTCGAGCAGTTGGCGGTCAACAACCGGCTCTCTTCGTCGCTGATTCTGCGCACGCTGTGCATGGGCGACGTGCCGTTCTTCGAAGCGTCGATCGCGCGGCTGGCCGGCGTGCCGCTGATGAATGCCCGCATTCTCATCCACGATTCCGGGCCGCTCGGCTTCAAGTCGCTGTATCAGAAGAGCGGCCTGCCGGAATCACTCTTCCCCGCCTTCCGTCTGGCCGCCTCCGTTGCCATGGATACGGATTTCCGGGAGGCGGACTATGACCCCGAGAGCTACAGCCGGACGGTGCTCGAGCGCATTCTCACCCAGTGCGACGAGCTGAACGCCGACGACGCCGACTACCTTCTCCAGAAACTGCAGGACCTCGCGCCGCCGCAGCTGGCCGAGGCCTGAAGCCGGGACCGGGAAGGCCTCCGGCGCGCTCGTCCCGCTACGGCTCAGGGGGCGAGCAGGGGCCGGAAAGAGGCCTCGAACTGGCGGCGGACCCGGACGTCGAGGGCCCGTTCGTCGACGGAGACATGCGACCAGGTGATCAGGGCGTCGCGTGCGATCGGCTGGTTGAGCGTCACCTTGTGGGCGAGGCCGATCGGCAACCCGCCCGCTGCCAGGCTTTCTGTCGCGGGCACCAGCCGGCCATAGACCGTATAGCCGCCTTCGCCGTCCAGCCGCTCCCCGGCCGCCAGGTCGCGCTTCGCCATGGCCACGACGTCGGCGCGGAAGCCGGTCGGCGCGCCGGTCGGGCAGCGCATCAGCCCGACCGAGGCGACGCTGAAGCCGACTTCAAGGCCGATCAGGTGATAGGGACGGTAGAGCGCGGCATAGCGGCCACTTTCGTCGGTCTTCATGCCGTAGTCGGCGAAGCAGCGCTCGACATACTCGTCGGCCGCCTCGATCACGACATACATGCCCCACCGCAAATCCTTGAACACGGGCCGCCCGTCGCGCTCGATCGACGATACCACCTCGACCGTCCCGCGATGCGCCAGCTGTCCGCCGACGCTGCGCGGGCGCAGCAGGCGCGGCAGGTCGTCGACGCCGCAGGCCGGGAAGTTCAGCCCTTCCGGCTGGGGGGCGAGGTCGCATGCATTGGCGACGCAGGCAAGCTCGACCGCCGACTGGGTGCCGTCGACAAAGGTGTTGAAGACATGCGGGTTGAGGCCGCTTTCGGCGGCGCGGTCCTCGGGAATGCCGTAATATTCCCACACCCGCTCCGGTGTGGAATAGCGGTATTCCGGCCGGTACTTCATCCCCTTGCCGGCGCAGGTCACGGTAAAGCCGCTGGTCCGGGCCCAGTCGACCATCTCGGCGATCAGGGCCGGCTGGTCGCCATAGGCGAGGGAGTAGACCAGGCCGGTGTCGTTGAATTGCCGTGCCAGCCAGGGGCCGGCCAGCACATCGGCCTCGACCGTCACATTGATCAGGTGCTTGCCCGATTTCAGGCAGGCGAGCGCATGTTCGATCGCCGCCACCGGCCGACCCGTGGATTCGATGACGACGTCGATCTGCGGTGATTCGATAATCGCCGGTCCGTCATCGGTGACATAGGTGGCGCCGGTGGTCAGCGCCGTCTCAAGGTCCGGCGCCGCATAGGCCTGGTGCGGCCAGCCCGTCAGCGCCATCGAGCCGCAGGCCCGGTCGACGCTGAGGTCGATCACCGCGGCGACATGGATGCCGCGGGTGCGCCGGGCCTGGGCCAGGAACATGGTTCCGAATTTGCCGGCACCGATCAGGGCCACGGTGAGCGGGCGGCCCATCTCCGCACGCTGTGCCAGCAGTCGACTGAAATCCATGGGGCGTTTCCCCCTGTTGCCGCGATCGGCCGGGAACGGGCGGGCGCCGCGCGACCCGGCGAAGCAAAAATGCCTCCCACTATGCCTTCTACCACGAGACGGCGAGGCCGGGCCGCAGCGGATCCCTCTTCAGTCATGAGTTCAGGGCATGCCAGTCATGTCGAAGCCGGTGGCGGCGCCGGGCATGCGAAGAAACCGCGCAAGAAAAAGGGGAACGCCAGTCCCGGCGTTCCCCCAAGCTGTTCGACCGTCAGGCCTGTCAGGCCAGCGGCTTCACGTTCCAGATTTCCTGGGCGTAATCCATGACCGTCCGGTCAATGGAGAACTTGCCCATATTGGCCGTGTTGATGATGGCCTTGCGGGTCCACTCCTCGGGATCCTTGTAGAGCGCATCGACCTGGTCCTGGCATTCCATATAGGCGCGATAGTCGGCCAGAAGCAGGAAGTGGTCGTTGCGGTCGATCAGCGTTTCCCAGATCGGCAGGAAGCGGGCGGGGTCATCCGGCGAGAAATAGCCGCCGCGGATCATGTCGAGGACCTGCTTCAGCTCCTGGTCGGCATTATAGGCTTCCCAGGCGGAATACTGGCCGCCATAGCGCAGCTCCGCGGCTTCTTCCGCCGACAGGCCGAAGAAGAAGATGTTCTCCTCCCCGACTTCCTCGGCGATCTCGATATTGGCGCCGTCGCGGGTCCCGATGGTCAGTGCGCCGTTCAGCGAGAACTTCATGTTCCCGGTGCCCGAGGCTTCGGTGCCGGCCGTGGAGATCTGCTCGGACAGATCGGCGGCCGGGATGATCTTCTCCGCATTCGAGACGTTGTAGTTGGGAATGAAGAAGACCTTCAGCCGGCCGTCGACCTGCGGGTCGTGATTGACGATGTCGGCGACATTGTTGATCAGGTTGATGATCACCTTGGCCAGGTAATAGGCCGGTGCCGCCTTGCCGGCGAAGATGACCGTCCGCGGCACCCAGTCGGCCGTGGGGTTCGCCTTGATGCGGTTGTAGCGGGTGATCACCTGCAGCACGTTCAGCAGCTGGCGCTTGTACTCGTGCATGCGCTTGACCTGCACGTCGAACATCGTGTCGACGTTCATCTCCATGCCGAAGCGCTTGACGTACTCGACGAGCCGCACTTTGGCCTGACGCTTGGCGTCCTGGAAGGCCTTGCGGAACTTCTTGTCTTCGGCCAGCGGCACCAGGTGATGCAGTTCGCCGAGATGGGTGATCCACTTGTCGCCGATACGGGACGTGATCAGCTCGGCCAGCGGCATATTGGCCTGGCGCAGCCAGCGCCGCGGCGTGATGCCGTTGGTCTTGTTGGTGATCTTGTTCGGCATGAAGGCGTGGAGGTCGGTGAAGATGGTCTTCTTCATCAGCTCCGTATGGATCGCGGCGACGCCGTTCACCTTGTGGCTGCTGATGAAGGCCAGATGGCCCATCCGCACGCTCTTCTCGCCTTCCTCGCTGAAAATGGACAGCCGGCGCATCTGCTCGAAATCGCCGGGATGCTTGTGCATCACATCCTGCAGGAAGCGGTGGTTGATATCCTGAATGATGCGCAGATGGCGCGGCAGCATCTGCTCGAACAGCGAGGCCGGCCAGATCTCCAGCGCCTCCGGCAGCAGCGTGTGGTTGGTGTAGGAGAAGGTGCGGCCGGTGATGTCCCAGGCGGTCGCCCAGTCGAGCCCGTGCTCGTCCAGCAGAAGACGCATCAGCTCGGCAATGCCGACCGCCGGGTGGGTGTCGTTCAGCTGGATCGCCACCTTGTCCGGCAGCCCGCGGATATCGTCATGGGTGCTGAGATAGCGCCGGATGATGTCCTGCAGGGACGCGCTGCAGAAGAAGTACTCCTGCCGCAGCCGGAGCGCCTTGCCCTCATAGGTGCTGTCGTCGGGATACAGCACGCGCGACAGCGTCTCGGTCTCGGAGCGATGGTGCACCGCTTCGATATAGTTGCCGCGGTTGAAGCGCTTGAGGTCGAAGTCGCGCGGGCTCTTGCCCTTCCAAAGCCGGATATGGTTGACCGCCTTGCGGCCATAGCCGGGGATGAGGAGGTCATGGGCGACCGCCAGCACTTCTTCGGTATCCACCCAGTGGACCCGCAGATTGCCCTTGTCGTCCTGGAATTCGACGCAGCGGCCGAAGAAGCGGATGGGGTAGCTGAATTCCGGCCGTTCGAATTCCCAGGGATTGCGGTAGCGCAGCCAGTTGTCCGGGAATTCGACCTGCTCGCCCCGCTCGTCGATCATCTGGCGGAACATGCCGAAATCGTAGCGGATGCCGTAGCCATAGCCCGGAATTTCCTGGGTCGCCAGGGAGTCCATGATGCAGGCGGCAAGCCGGCCGAGGCCGCCATTGCCCAGCGCCGCTTCGGCCTCCTGCTCGCTGAGGCGCTCCAGGTCGAGGTCGAATTTCCGGCCATAGGTCTTGCCGAACTCCTCCTCGAGCTCCGACAGGACCTGGTTCATCATATCGTACTGGCCGATATAGATGAGGTTGTTGATCAGCGAGCGGCCGATCAGGAATTCCAGCGAGAAGTAATAGACGCGCTTGGTATCCTGGTCATAGGCGCGGCTGAAGGTATTCAGCCAGTCGTCGACCAGCTCGTCGCGCACGGTCTGGGCAATGGCATGATACCAATCCAGGTCGGTCGTCGTCTGGGGATTCTTGCCGACCGTGTGCTTCAAATGGGCGAGGATCCGCTGCTTCAGTGTCTCGACGTCGGTTTCGGCCGTCGTTGTCGCGGGCGGGGGTGTTGCTATCGGCTTGTCCATTACTGGCGCTCCTCTTGTCACTGGCCATCCGCCGGCCCTCGGGGCCCCGCGCGGGCTGCACCTGGCCGTGAGTTTAGCCCGTTCGGGCGGGTGTCGGAATAAGGCTGTCCTCGGCATTCTGGGGCATTCTGGCCGGCGTCGGGGGCTTCGGGTGCACGAAACCCTCCGAACGCCGGCTGTGGACGATCGGCCGGGGCATCAGGCAGCATGGCTTCCTTGCTGATTTGATGCTAACACGGGACTCGCGACCATCGGATGACCCATCGCAAATCTGTCGGCGGTCCGACACGCGCGGGCCGGTACGGGTGCCGGCGGGGCCGGCGCACGGCCGGAGACCGCGGCGTTCGGTGCGATTTGCGGGACGAGGCCGCCTGGGTCGCGCCCCTGGGACGCGGGAGAGAAGACGCACGCCATGACCATCAGGACCATCGCGACCGAGCCGTTCGACGATCAGAAACCCGGTACCTCCGGCCTTCGCAAGAAGGTGAAGGTCTTCCAACGGCCTCACTATCTCGAGAATTTCGTCCAGTCGATCTTTAACGCTCTGGAGGGCTTCGGCGGCAAGACTCTGGTGGTCGGCGGCGACGGCCGCTACCTCAACCGGGAGGCCGTGCAGACGATCCTTAAAATGGCCGCGGCCGCCGGCTTCGGCCGGGCGCTGGTCGGGCAGGGCGGCATACTCTCGACGCCGGCCGCCTCCTGCGTCATCCGCAAGCACCAGGCCTTTGGCGGCATCATTCTGTCGGCCAGCCACAATCCCGGCGGCCCGGACGAGGATTTCGGCATCAAGTACAATGCCGCCAATGGCGGCCCGGCGCCGGAAAAGCTGACCGAGGCGATGTTCGCGATCAGCAGGAGCCTGAAGGAGTACCGCATCCTGGAGGCCGACGATGTCGATATCGACAGCCTCGGCGGCGGTATGCTGGGCGGCATGCGCGTGGAGATCATCGACCCCGTCGACGATTATGCGGCGCTGATGGAGACGCTGTTCGACTTCGGCCGCATTCGCGATGCGCTGACGTCCGGCGCCCTCAGCGTCCGCTTCGACGCCATGCACGCCGTCACCGGCCCCTATGCCCGCGAAATCCTGGAGAACCGGCTGGGCGCACCGGCCGGCACGGTGATGAACGGCACGCCGCTGCCGGATTTCGGCGGCGGCCATCCCGACCCCAATCTGGTGCATGCGCACGACCTGGTGGAGATCATGCGCGGGCCGAACGCGCCGACCTTCGGCGGCGCCTCCGACGGCGACGGCGACCGCAACATGGTGATGGGCCGCGACTTCTTCGTGACGCCGAGCGACAGCCTGGCGGTGCTGGCGGCCAATGCCACCCTGACCCCGGGCTATGCCGACGGTCTGGCCGGTATCGCCCGCTCGATGCCGACCAGCGGCGCCGCCGACCGGGTGGCCGCGGCGCTGGGCATCGACTGCTATGAGACGCCGACCGGCTGGAAGTTCTTCGGCAATCTGCTCGATGCCGGCCGGGCGACGCTCTGCGGCGAGGAAAGCTTCGGCACCGGCTCGGCGCATGTCCGCGAAAAGGACGGGCTCTGGGCGGTGCTGATGTGGATGAACATCCTGGCCGTCCGGCAGGAGACGGTCGCCGACATCGTCACCGAGCACTGGCGGAAATACGGCCGCAACTACTATTCCCGGCACGATTACGAGGCCGTCGATGCCGACGCCGCCAACGGGCTGATGGACCACCTGCGGGAGCTGGCGCCAGGGCTGGCCGGCCGCGTCTTCGGCGACTACACGATCGAGACGGTCGACGATTTCAGCTACACCGACCCGGTCGACGGCAGCGTCGCCACGAAGCAGGGTATCCGGGTGCTGTTCACCGACGGCTCCCGTGTCGTGTTCCGCCTCTCCGGCACCGGCACCCAGGGCGCCACCCTGCGGGTCTATCTGGAGCGGTACGAGCAGGACCCGGCGGCGCAGGGTCAGGAGACCCAGGCGGCGCTCGGCCAGCTCATCGCCATTGCCGGCGACCTGGCGGAGATCAAGGCACGGACCGGCCGGGACGCCCCGGACGTGATTACCTGAATGCCCGGATACGCGCCGGCCGGATTTGCGGGCCGGGTCCGGCCATATTGACCGAAGCAGAGGACTGCAACGCACAAATCTGCGATGCAGTCCCTTGCCTTCGCCCCATGCCGCGACTATCACTTGCGGTCACCGGCCGACGGGCGGGTCGGATCGCCGATTTCGGCTGTGCGTCGCGGTTCTCGACGGGTCCTGCCGGCGGCAAGATATCCCCGCCATGGATGAGGATCGCCGTGCAGGCGGGCCGCCGCCCGCAGGCGGACCTTCCCGATTGGCCGGGTCGAGGATTAAGGACAAGCGGGCTGCCCGCACCTTTGCTTTCTTGGGAGCTTTGAGAGGGATGTTGAAGAGCAACCTGGCCGCCGTCGAAACGCCGGGCGTCGAGCCCGGCCACGACGATCTGGCGAATGCCATCCGCTTCCTCGCGATCGATGCGGTGGAAGCGGCGAATTCCGGTCACCCGGGCATGCCTATGGGGTTTGCCGACGTCGCCACCGTGCTCTTTACCCGATTTCTCAAGTTCGACCCGCTCGATGCCGACTGGCCGGACCGCGACCGCTTCGTCCTGTCGGCTGGCCATGGCTCGGCCCTGCTCTATGCCTGCCTCTACCTGAGCGGCTATCCCGACACCACGATCGATCAGATCCGCAATTTCCGCCAGCTCGGCAGCCGCACCCCGGGCCATCCCGAATACGGCCTGCTGCCGGGGGTGGAGACGACCACCGGGCCGCTGGGCCAGGGCCTGACCAACGCCGTCGGCATGGCGCTGGCGGAGCGCATGCTGGCCGCACGGTTCGGCAGCGAGGTTGTCGATCACTATACCTATGTCGTCGCCGGCGATGGCTGCCTGATGGAGGGGATCAGCCAGGAGGCGATCAGCTTTGCCGGGCACATGAAGCTCAACAAGCTGATCGTTCTGTTCGACGACAACGAATCGTCGATCGACGGCCCGACGGCGCTGGCCGAATCGGACGACACCCTGTTGCGCTTCCAGGCCTGCTGCTGGAACGCGGTGCGGGTCGACGGCCATGACCCGGAGGCGATTTCCGAGGCCATCGCCCAGGCCCGGCGCAGCGACAAGCCGACCCTGGTCGCCTGCCGCACCATTATCGGCCGTGGCGCCCCGAACAAGGGCGGCACCGTCGCCACGCACGGCGCGCCGCTCGGCAAGGAGGAGGCGGCGGCCACCAAGGCGGCGCTCAACTGGACCAGCGCGCCGTTCGAGGTTCCGGAGGCCACGATCGACTTCTGGCGTACCGCCGGGGCGCGCAACCGGCATGTGCGGGAGGCCTGGCTGCGGCGGTTCGAGGCGATGGACCCGGAAAAGCGGGCGGCCTGGGACGCCTTTCACGATCGCGGCGCACCGCCCGGGCTCGACCGGCTGCTCGACAGCTTCAAGAGCCGGCTGGCGGATGAGCGCCCGGCCTGGGCGACCCGCAAGTCGGGCGGCGAGATGCTGAAGCTGCTGACCGAGACCTATCCGCAGCTGATCGGCGGCTCGGCCGACCTGACCGGCTCCAACCTGACCAAGACGCCGGCGACCACGCCGATCAGCGCCGCCGATTTCGGCGGCCGCTACATTTATTACGGCGTCCGCGAGCACGCCATGGCGGCGATGATGAACGGCATCGTGCTGCATGGCGGCTTCATCCCCTATGGCGGCTCGTTCTTCACCTTCACCGACTATTGCCGCCCCGCCATCCGCCTGTCGGCGCTGATGCACCTGCGGGTCATCTACGTGATGACCCATGATTCGATCGGGATCGGGGAGGACGGCCCGACCCACCAGCCGGTCGAGCAGCTGGCGGCGCTGCGGGCCATCGCCGATATCGATGTCTTCCGGCCGGCCGACGCCATCGAGACGGCGGAATGCTGGGCCCTGGCGCTGCAATCGACCCGCCGGCCTTCGGTGCTGGTCCTGACCCGGCAGTCGGTCCCGGCCGTGCGGGTCGCCCACGATACCGAGAACCTGTCGGCCCGCGGCGGCTATGTCCTGGCCGAGGCGGAAGGCCCGCGCGACGTGACGCTGATCGCCACCGGCTCGGAGGTCCACCTCGCCGTCGCCGCGCGCAAGGCGCTGCGGGAGGAGGGAATCGCCGCCGCCGTCGTCTCGCTGCCCTGCTGGGAGAAGTTCGATGCGCAGCCCAAGGCCTATCGCGAGGCGGTCCTGGGCGACGCGCCACGGGTGGCGGCCGAGGCCGCCTCGACCTTCGGCTGGACCCGCTATGTCGAATCGGAGGACGACGTGATCGGCCTGCGCAGCTTCGGCGTCGCCGGGCCGGCTCCGGCGCTGTTCGAGCATTTCGGCATCACCGCCGACGGGATCGCCGAGCGGGCGCGGGGGCTGGTCGCAGCGCGGCGCGGCGCTTGACCGCGGCGCCCGGTCCGGTGCCGGTCAAGATCGCCCCATCCATCCTCTCGGCCGATTTCGCGCGGCTGGGGGAGGCGGTCGCCGCCGTCGACGCGGCCGGCGCCGACTATATCCATATCGACGTGATGGACGGGCATTTCGTCCCGAACCTGACCATCGGCCCCGGCGTGGTCAAGGCGCTCCGCCCGTGGAGCGCCAAGCCCTTCGACGTGCACCTGATGATGGCGCCGGTCGACCCGTATGTGCAGGCCTTTGCCGAGGCCGGCAGCGACATCATTACCGTGCATGCCGAGGCCGGCCCGCATCTCGACCGCACGCTGCAGCACATCCGCGGGCTCGGCAAGCGGGCCGGAGTGGCGCTCAACCCGGCGACGCCGGTCTCGGCACTCGCCCATGTGCTCGACCGCATCGACCTGGTGCTGGTGATGACGGTCAATCCCGGCTTTGGCGGGCAGTCGTTCATCCCGGCGATGACCGCCAAGATCGCCGAGGCCGCGGCGCTGATCGGCGACCGGCCGGTCGAACTCGAGGTTGACGGCGGCATCACGCCCGAAACCGCCGGGGCCGTGGCGGCCGCCGGAGCGAATGTGCTGGTCGCCGGTTCGGCCGTCTTCGGCACTGAATACTATGAGAGGAACATCCGCGCCCTTCGCAATTCGGTCGGTTAGCCCGCGCCGCTTGCGCCTATACGCTTTCCTAAGGAACCGGTGGTTAGGGTTGTCCCCGTCCGGAAAGTCGTAGAGCGGTGCGAGGAAAGTGCGTAATGCGCGATGAGTCCTGTGCAAATCTTGCCGAGCGGCGGCGTGAATCCCGCCTTCCCGTTCTCGTTATGGCCGAGGTCAGGGCCGATGGGCTCTCGGTACTGGCGCGGGTGTACAACATCTCGCCCGGCGGGGCGCTGCTCAGTCCGGTGGCCGGGCTCAGCTGCGGCATGGCCTGCCAGGTGCGGCTGCCGGGCTATGGCAGCGTGACAGCCCGGGTTGTCCGGACCACGGCCGACTCGATGGGGATCGCCTTCGACGCCGTCGAGGGGGAAGGGGCGGGCGACCCGGATCAGGTCTTCCACCGTGTCCGCCACGGCCAGATTCGCAGAGGCTGATGGAGTCGGCCCTGCCGGTCTCCGGATCAGATGCCGGCAAGGTCCTTGAGCGACTGCTCCACCTTCTGATTGGTTTCCTTGTGGTTCAGCGCCTTGTTGAAGCCGGAGCTGATCACCCGGGCGTTGCTGTAGGCGTTCGAGCCGGCCCCGCTGCGCGCCATGCTGTGATCCACCTCGGCCTGATAGTCGGAGGAGGCCGGCATCAGATGCCGGACTTTTTCATAAGGCGTCAGGCCGTACATATCGCTGTCCATGTAGCCGCGGTACCGCACGACGTTCATCTTGAGGATGAACATGGCCTGCTCGTGGGAGAATTTGGTAACGTTGTTGATGCCGCCTGAAAGATGGGGCCCACCAAGCAATTCGTATTCCTTTGGGAAATTGAAATATATGAAATCGAGGACCGCATAGGGGCGTGAAAAATAAAAGGCGTCCTTCTGCTTCTTCACGGTGAAATCAATATTCTTGGGATTCAGGCCGCCGACCTGCAACTCCTTTCTTATTCCCGAAGACTGCGCTTGCAGTTCCACGGACCAATTCGCCTGCTCCATCGCATCCTGGCGCCTTTGCAGCAGAGGGCCCGCCAGATTTATGAAATCATCAGGTTTCATGTAGAATGCCGTCGGCGGCGGATGAAGCAGCAGAATATCCCTGGCCAGGCTTTGCGGCAGGGCGCCGCCGCGTTTGGCGGCGACCTTGATCAGGAACTTGTCCGGGATCGGCGTCTGTTTGTCGGCATAGGAGACCGATATCTCAAGATCGACTGCCCTGCCGTGGTAATTCAAATGTTCTTTGAGCGGCGTCTCAAACTGCACCTGCCAAGCGCCAGCGGCAGAATTGAAGCCGCCATACATCGGCACGAGGTTGCCCGTGCTCTCCGGGCCACCGAATTGCAGGCCGATCAGATGCCCGCGCTCGGTATGAAGCGGCCGGTCGTTGACGAGACCGGTCCGGGAATGCAGCGCCAGCGGCTGAACCGAGCCGTCCCGGGGCGTCGGGTTTTTTGGCAGGATGACGTCGGTCGCCTGCACGCCGACGACGCGCAGACGTGTCTCGGTATTATACTGGTAAAATCCGACAAGCGGCTTGAACTCCATCCCGGCCTCTCTCGGCAGCACCGGCCAAATTTTAACTGTACTTAATTAGGGTTTGAAGCGCCAGACAATGTCAACCGTCTTTCTTTAGGGGAAAATCTGCAGATCGCGATCTCAGCCCCATACCGGAAAAATCTGCAATTCATGGTTGATCGTGCGGCTGACCAAACTGCCTGATTTCGTGTCTCGGCATTCCCGGCGGTCCGGTTACGGCCGCGGCGCCGGGGGTCCGGACGGGCCCCCCGTGCGGCCGGTCCGGCCAACCATCCGCGGCGATCTGGGGGGCTGCCCCGGCTTTTAGAAGGTCAGCGACAGGCCCCCGAACCCGGAGATGCCGGCGGTGCCGAAGCCCAGCGCTTCCTGATAGTCCTCGTCGAACAGGTTCTCGACCCGGGCGAAGGCGATGAGATTGTCGGTCAGACTGTAGGAGGCCGTCACGTTGACAACGGTATAGGGATCGAGCCGGTCGTCATTGTCCGAGTCATTGAACTGTTCGCCGACATAGCGGATCTCGCCGACCAGGGACAGGTCCTCGGTCGGCTGGATGTCGATGATCGAGGTCAGGCTGTGCTGCGGCCGGCGGCGCAGCTCCAGCCCGGTGGTGCGGTCCTCGGTCTCCAGGAAGGTGTAGCTGACGTCCCAGAGCAGCCAGTCGACCGGTGCCGCCGAGACCGCCAGCTCGATGCCCCAGGTCCGGGCCTCGGCGACATTCTCGAAGCGCGAGCCGCTGAACTGGATGAGGTTCTCGAAGTCATTGAAGAACCCGGTGGCCGACAGGGTCAGGCGATTGTCGAACAGTGCCTGCTCGATGCCGGCATCGACGCCCAGGCTGGTCTCGGTCTCCAGGTCGGGATTTGGTTCGGTGACGAAGGTGAAGCCGCCGAAATCGATGGTGAAGCTGTCGAACAGTTGGAAGATGGTCGGCGCCCGGGCGGCGGTGCCGACGCTGGCGCGCAGGGTGGTGCCGGTCTCGGGCATCGCATAGGCCCCGGTCACCCGCCAGGTCGGCTCGGTGCCGCCGGCCTCGAAATCGTCGACCCGGCCGCTGGCGGTCAGCACCAGCCCGTCCAGCGGTTCGACCCGCACCAGGCCGAAGCCGAAGACGGTGGTCAGCGCTTCGTCGAAGCGCTGGCCCGGGTCCGGTCCGCCGACATCCTCGCCCTCGCCCTGTTCCTCTTCCACGCCGGCCCCGCCGATCAGCGTCCAGCGCTCGCCGAGCGCATATTCGGCGCGCAGATCGCCCTCGAAGCGCCGGCCGGTGAACAGGCTGGTGCGCCCGGGCTCGACCACCTCGCGGTCGGTGTTGGAGGCGGAAAAACTGGCGCGGGTGATGAGCGCTCCGTCCAGGCCGGCATGCTCCAGCGAGAACCGGCCATAGCCGAGGTCGAGGGTGGTCTCGCCGATCCGCTCCTCCGCCGCAGCGATGTCGAGCTCGGCATTGTTGCGGATATAGCCGCCGGCGAGCTCGGCGCTCAGCGTGGGCGTGAGGTCGGCCGTCGCCCGGCCGGTCAGGTTGACCGCCTGGGTGCTGTCGTCCTCGGTGAAGCCGAAATCCTCATCGCGGCGGGAAAAGCCGTTGGTGGTCAGCCCGGCGGCGTTCAGGCCATAGGCGAGCCGGCCGAAAGACCCCGCGATGGTACCGGAGCCGCGGATGGTGTCGAAGGAGCCATATTCGCCGGTCAGCCGGCCGGAGGGCGGGCCCTCGCCGACGCCGGTGGTCAGGCTGATCACGCCGCCCATGGCGTCGCTGCCATAGAGCGCGCTCTGCGGGCCGCGCAGCACCTCGATGCGCTCGATCCCGGTGGTCAGCAGGCCGGCGAAGTTGAAATCGCCGGCGGCGCTGGACGGATCGTTCAGCTCGACCCCGTCGAGCCGCACCTGCACCTGGCCGCTTTCGGCGCCGCGCAGGCGGACCACCGACTCACTGCCGAAGCCGCCGCTTTGGGTGGCGGTCAGGCCGGGGACGCGGCGCAGCACGTCAATGGTCGAGTATTGGCGTGAGCGCCGGATTTCCGCCTCGCCGATCACCGTCACGGCGCTGCCGGCCTCGGTCGCCGGCTCCGGCCGGCCGGTCGGCGTGACGACGATCGGGTCGAGGGTGAAGCCGGGGCCGGCGACCGGCTGGGCGACGGCGGAGGCGGTCACGGAAAGGGCGGCGGCGAAGGCGGCGGCCGCGGTGGTCCGGGCGGTTTGAGAGGACATCGTCGAGATCTATCCTTGTCGGTGATGACACCCCGTCACGTCAGTGTCCCGGGGCTGGGAGCGGCAGGATCGCGACCCTGCCGAAGGGTCGGGAGGCGGTCCTGCCGGAACTTCTGAGTTTCCAAGAACGGTGCTGGCTGCTGCTGGCGGCGCTGGCCCTGGATGCGCTGGTCGGCGATCCGGACTGGCTGTGGCGACGCCTGCCGCACCCGGCGGTGCTGATGGGCCGGGCGGTCGGCCGTCTCGACAGGGCCCTCAACCAAGAGGCGCATGGCGAGCGCCGGCGCCGGCTGGCCGGCCTGCTGGCGGTGCTGGCGCTGCTCGCCATGGCGGTCGCGGCCGGGCTCGGGCTGGCTTGGGCCGCCGCTCAGATGCCGCTCGGCTGGCTGCTGGAAATCCTGGTCGTCGCGGTCCTGCTGGCCCAGCGCAGCCTGTTCGCGCATGTCGGCCGGGTTGCGGCCGGCCTCGAAAGGTCGCTGGAGGATGGCCGGCAGGCGGTGGCGATGATCGTCGGGCGCGACCCGGCCGTGCTCGACCGGGCCGGCGTCGCCCGCGCGGCGATCGAATCGGCGGCCGAGAACTATTCCGACGGCGTGGTGGCGCCGGCCTTCTGGTATCTGCTGCTGGGCCTGCCGGGCATCCTCGCCTACAAGGCGATCAACACCGCCGACAGCATGATCGGCCATCGCACGCCGCGGCACCGGGCCTTCGGTTGGGCGGCGGCGCGGGTCGACGACGTCCTGAATCTGGTGCCGGCGCGGCTCTGCCCGCTGCTGATCGCGCCGGCCGCCCTGCTGGTGCGGCGGCGGGACGGCGGCCCATGGCGGGCGCTGCGGGCGGCCTGGCGCGATGCCGGCAGCCACCGCTCGCCCAATGCCGGCTGGCCCGAGGCGGCGATGGCCGGCGCCCTCGGCCTCGCCCTGGCCGGCCCGCGCCGCTATGGCGAGGGCTGGGTCGACGACGCCATCCAGAACGAGGGCGGCGACCGCCACGCCACGCCGGACGACATCCGCGCCGCCATCCGCCTGCTGGCCATTGCCGGCGCCCTCGGCGCTGCGGTTTTGTTGGTCCTGTAAAGGAGCGCGGGCATCCTGCCCGCAAGCGGCCAGGATGGGCGTGCTCCATAGGCCCGGAAGCGCGGCCGTCCCGCGCGCAAAGCGGCCAGGATGGCCGCGCTCCCAGTTCACGCGATCGGTCCGGCCGCGGCAAGGAGCGCCTCGACATCGACGGTCTGTTGCAGAAGGTCGGCGAGGCCGTCGAGCGCGCGGGTGACCGAGGCGTCATAGTCGAGATCGGCGGCCGGGGCGGCCCCCAGGCTTTCCAGGATGGCGCGGCGCAGCGGGTCCGAGGCGAAAAAGCCGTGGACATAGCAGCCGGCGACCCGGCCGTCGGCCGAGCGGGCGCCGTCGAGCCGCATCTCGCCCTCCGGCGCCTCCAGCAGCACCAGCGGCCGGGCACAGTCCGGCCCGATGGTGCGGCCCATATGCATTTCATAGCCGCGGAGCGCACAGCCGCTCGGCACGTGGCAGCCGGTCACCTCCAGGAGCGTCTTGTCGCCGGCCATGACCGTCTCGACATCCAGCAGCCCCAGACCGGGCACCTCACCCGGCGCCCCGTCGACGCCGTCGGGATCGCGCAGCACCGTGCCCAGCATCTGATAGCCGCCGCACAGGCCCAGCACATGGCCGCCGCGCCGGACATGCGCGGCGAGGTCGACATGCCAGCCCTGGGCGCGGAGGAAGGCGAGATCGGCGAGGGTGGATTTCGATCCGGGCAGCAGCACCAGATCGGCGTCAACCGGCAGCGGCCGGCCGGGCGCCACGAAGTCGACCGAGACCGACGGCTCCAGCGACAGCGGGTCGAGATCGTCGAAATTGGCGATGCGGGACAGCTGCGGTACGGCGACCTTGACGGCCGCCTGGCCTGAAGACGGCGCGCGCGTCCGGATCTCCATGGCGTCCTCGGCCGGCAGGCCGGCGGCGCCGTCGTAATGCGGGACGATGCCGAAACAGGGCCAGCCGGTATGCTCGCCGATGATCCGCACCCCGTCGGCGAACAGGGTGGGGTCGCCGCGCATCTTGTTGATCAGATAGCCCCGGATCCGGGCCTTCTCGGCCGGCGCGATGACCGCGGCGGTGCCGACCAGGCTGGCGATGACCCCGCCGCGATGGATGTCGGCGACCAGCACCACCGGCACGCCGGCGGCCTCGGCAAAGCCCATATTGGCGATGTCGCCGGCTCGGAGATTGACCTCGGCCGGGCTGCCGGCGCCTTCGACCAGCACCAGGTCGGCCCCGGCCGCCAGCCGGCGGAAGCTGTCGAGCACCACCGGCAGCAGGCTTTCGCGTTGCGCCAGGTAGGCGCGCGCCGACAGGCTCTCCCGGCGCCGGCCCTGGACGATCACCTGGGCGCCGGTCTCGGCCTCCGGTTTCAGGAGGATCGGGTTCATGTGGACGGAGAGCGGCACCCCGGCGGCCCGCGCCTGCAGCGCCTGGGCCCGGCCGATCTCGCCGCCATCCGCCGTGACCGCGGCATTGTTCGACATGTTCTGCGGCTTGAACGGCCGCACCGCCAGCCCGCGCCGGGCGAACAGGCGGCAGAGGCCGGCGACGATCAGCGACTTGCCGACGTCCGAGCCCGTCCCCTGGATCATCAGCGCCCGCGCCATGGCGGCCTAGAACTCCACGCCCATCTGCGCCTTCACCCCGGCGCGGAAGGGGTGCTTGACCATGGTCATCTCGGTGACCAGGTCGGCGGCCTCGATCAGCGGCTCCTTGGCGTTGCGGCCGGTGATGATGACGTGCGTCATCTCCGGCCTGGCGGCGAGGGTCTCCAGCACCTCGTCGAGCGGCAGGTAGTCGTAGCGCAGGACGATGTTGAGCTCGTCGAGCAGGATCATCCGGTAGTCCGGGTCGGCGATCATTTCTTTGGCCGCGTTCCACGCCGCTCGGGCGGCGGCGAGGTCCCGCTGCCGGTCCTGGGTCTCCCACGTAAAACCCTCGCCCATCGAGCGGATGGTGCAGAGGTCGGGGAAGCGGCCCAGGACCTCGCGTTCGCCGGTCTGCCACCTGCCCTTGACGAACTGGACGACGCCGACCTTCATGCCGTTGCCGAGCGCCCGGAAGACCATGCCGAAGGCGGCCGTCGACTTGCCCTTGCCCTTGCCGGTATGGACGATGACCAGCCCCTTCTCGATGGTCTTGCCGGCGACGATCTTGTCGCGTGCCGCCTTTTTCTTGGCCATCTTCTCGGCGTGGCGCCGGTTCAGCTCGTCCTGGTCTTCGGATGGCACCGGGTCTGTTTCGTTGGTCATGGTTTTTCTCTCCCTACCCGGTCATTCCCGCGCAAGCGGGAATCCAGTGTCGCCGGTTTGCTGGATGCCCGCTTCCGCTGGCATGACATTCATGGTTGTTTCCAAGGGTGTCCGGATCCCGCCAGCTGTTCGAGCTCCATCGCCACGATGTTGCGGCCGGGGTGCCAGAGGCCGCGGTCGATGGCCTCGGCGAAGCGGCCGGCCATCTCGCCGAGCGCGGCGGGGTTGGCCTCGGCCATGAAGTCGCGCACCGTCTCGTCGGCGATGTAGGCATCGTAGACGACGTCGAAGTGCGCGTCGGCGACCAGGCCGGTGGTGGCGGCGAAGGCGAAGAGGTAGTCGACCGTGGCGGCGATCTCGAAGGCGCCCTTGTAGCCGTGCCGCATGACCCCGGCGAGCCATTTGGGATTGGCCGCCCGGCCGCGGACGACCCGGCCGATCTCCTCCTCCAGCCGGCGGATGGCCGGGCGCTCGGGCCGCGAATGGTCGTTGTGATAGACGGCGGGCTGCCGCCCCGAGACATGGCGGACCGTCGCCGTCAGCCCGCCTTCGAACTGGTAGTAATCGTCGGAATCGAGGAGATCGTGCTCGCGGTTGTCCTGGTTGTGAACCACCGCCTCGACCGCGGCCAGCCGGCGTTCGAACAGGTCCCGATCGGCTCGGCCCGCCTCGCCGGCGCCATAGGCATAGCTGCCCCAGGTGAGATAGGCCTCGGCAAGGTCGTCCGGGCTGTCCCACAGCTTTTCGTCGATCAGCGCCTGCAGCCCGGCGCCATAGGCGCCCGGCTTGGAGCCGAAGACGCGGGTGCCGGCGCGGTGGCGGGCCTGCTCTTCCGGCAGGCCCTCCGCCAGCAGGGCCTCGGTATCGGTCCGGACCCGGGCGGCGACCGGGTTGTCGGCCTCGTCCTCGTCCAGCGCCGCGACGGCCCGCACCGCGCTGTCGAACAGGTCGATCAGGGCGGGAAAGGCATCGCGGAAAAAGCCGGAAATGCGGAACGTGACGTCGACCCGCGGCCGCCCGAGCACGCCGACCGGCAGCACCTCGAAACCGGTGACGCGGTGGGCGGCGCCGTCCCAGCTTGGCTGGACGCCGAGCAGCGCCAGCGCCTGGGCGATGTCGTCGCCGCCGGTGCGCATATTGCTGGTGCCCCAGGCGCTGAGCGCCATGCTCCGCGGCCAGTCGCCATGCTCCTGGGCATGGCGCTCGACCAGCAGCGTCGCCGAATGCCAGCCGAGCCGCCAGGCGGTCGGGGTCGGCACGGTGCGGGTGTCGACCGAGTAGAAGTTCCGGCCGGTCGGCAGGACGTCGAGGGTGCCGCGGGTCGGCGCGCCGGAGGGGCCGGGGGCGACGAACCGGCCGGCCAGCCCCTCCAGCACGGCGCCGATCTCCCGCTCGGCCGAGCGGCGCAGCCGGTCGCGCAGCTCCCCGTTGACGAAGCCCAGCACCGCGGCCGTGCGCGGCCAGTCAGGCGGGCAGGCGCGGGTGCCGGCGATCAGGGCGCGCGCCAGCAGCTCCAGCCGCTCGACCGTGTCGCCGGCGGAGCGCCAGGGGCGATCGCCGACCGCGGCGAGGGCGGCAGGCCGCGGGCCTGTCCAGGGGCGGGCCGGCTCGCAATCCAGGGGGTCGAAGCGCGCATCGGTGTCGGGGTCCGGCGCGGTCAGGCCGAGATCGGCCGCGAGCGCGCGGGTCAGCGAGGCGTCCGGCCCGGCGCCGGCGCCGCGCGGCAGCCGCACCAGAGCGGCCAGCAGGTCGGTTTCCGGCTCGCCCGTCGGCGCCTGCCCCAGACTGTGCAGCCCGTCGCGGATCTGCAGCTCTTTCAGCTCGCACAGATGGTTGTCGAGCCGCGCCAGCGCCTCCTCCTCGCTGTCGCCGGGGCGGACGCCGCAGTCCGTGTCCAGCCCCAGGCGTTTTGCGATATCGAGGATGTCGGCGCGCAGCGGTTCCAGGCGGCGCGGATCGAGGCTGGCGGCGCCGTAATACTCGTCGACCAGCACCTCCAGCTCGGCCAGCGGGCCATGGCTTTCGGCCCGGGTCATCGGCGGCGTCAGATGGTCGACGATGACGCTGCCCAGGCGGCGCTTGGCCTGGGCGCCCTCGCCCGGGTCGTTGACGATGAAGGGATAGAGCGAGGGGGTGGGGCCGAGCACCGCCTCCGGCGCGCAGGCCTCGGACAGCGCCAAAGCCTTGCCGGGCAGCCATTCCAGATTGCCGTGCTTGCCGACATGGATGACGGCATGGGCGCCGAACGCCTGCCGCAGCCAGAGATAGAAGGCGAGATAGCCGTGCGGCGGCGGCAGGGCCGGGTCGTGATAGGTGCCCTTGGGGTCGATGTTGTAGCCGCGGGCCGGCTGGATGCCGACCACGATGTTGCCGAAGCGGTGGACGGCGAGCCGGAAGGCGCCGTCCCGGACGAAGGGATCGTCGGCCGGGTCGCCCCAGCGTTCGGTGACGGACCGGCGGAACGCCGCCGGCAGCGCGGCGAACGCCGTGTGATAGGTTGACAGGTCGAGGGCGATGCCCCCCTCCCGCTCCGCGCGGTCTCGCAAGGCGTTGGTCGGGCCGGCCTGGAGCCCGGCCATCAACGCGGCCCCGTCCAGGGGCGCGCCGTCCGTGCGGTAGCCGGCCTCCCGCAGGGCGGCGAGCAGCGTGGCGGTGCTGGCCGGCGTGTCCAGCCCGACGCCATTGGCGAGGCGGCCGTCCCGGTTGGGATAGTTGGCGAGGATCAGGGCGACGCGCTTCTCGGCGGGCGGCGTGCGGCGCAGC
Source organism: Alphaproteobacteria bacterium (assembly GCA_009909005.1). Classification (GTDB taxonomy): domain Bacteria; phylum Pseudomonadota; class Alphaproteobacteria; order DSM-16000; family Inquilinaceae; genus JAAAOG01. The sequence continues at coordinate 35,576 of JAAAOG010000143.1, forward strand.
CGGGACCAGTTGGCCGCCAGCGCCGCGACGAAGGCGATGCGGTCGGCCTTGGGCTTGAAGCGGACGATGGCGGTTTCGGTGGCCGGATCGAAGCGGTCGGCCTGCTTGAACGCGATGGCGCGGGTCAGCAGCCGGCCATCGACCTCCGGCAGGGCGACATGCATGGCGACATCGCGCACGGTCAGGCCGCGCGGGTCGGCCTGCCACGCCGCTTCGCTCGTGGCGGCGAGGACGATCTGCAGCACCGGCCCGCCGCATGCGGACACCGCACCCGGCTTATGCTCGCCGCCGGGGCTGGAGGCGGCGAAGGCGGTGGCATTCAGCACCAGGTCGACCGGCGCCGCGGCGAAGGCCGCGCGGATGGCCTCGGCCGAGTCCGGGTCGCGCAGGCTGGCGATGAACAGCGGCAGGGCATCGACCCCGGCCTCGTCCAGCGCCGCGACCAGCGCGTCGATCGCCGCCAGGTCGCCGGACTGATAGAGCGCGCGGTAGAACAGGATGGCGGCGCGGCCGCGGCCGGCCGTCCAGCGCTGGCGCAGGGTGTCGAGGCTGGGCGCCGTCAGCCCCGGCCAATAGAGCCCGGCCTGCGGCAGCGCTTCGGCATCGGGCAGCCCGGCCCGGCCCTCCAGCAGCGCCGCACCTGCCTGCAGGAACCGGTCGGCATTGTCCGGCCCGCCGAAGGTCAGCGCGTCCGACAAGGCCCGCAGCGTCTCGCGCGGCAGCGTGCTGACCGCGTCGAGCTCCGGGTCCGGGCGGCCGTCGCCGGGCAGCACCGCCAGCAGGGCGCCGGTCCCGGCCGTCACCGCCTGCAGCTGTTCGATGCCGTAGCGCCAATAGGACAGGCCGCCCAGCAGCCGCACGACCACGAGCCGGGCGTGCCGGACCACCTTGTCGGCATAGAGGTCGACCGAGACCGGGTGGCCGAGCTGCAGCCAGTTGGCCAGACGCAGGCTCGGACCGTCCGTGCCCCGCCGGGCCCGGGCCTGCGCCAGCAAAGCGAGGTCGGTGTCGGCGGCCGACAGCACGACGATATCGCCGGGGCTCTGGTCGAGGTCGACCGGCTCCGATCCGTCGGTGACCGTTCCGGGGGTGGTGGCGAGAAGGTGCATCGGCTCGGCGGGCGCTCTCAGCCGGTCAGCAGGGCGGTGGCGGCCGCGCGGTCCATGCCGGTGGTGCCGATGACCACCAGCCTGGTGCCGCGCGCCTCGCCCGGCTTCCAGGGCCGGTCGAAATAGTGCTCGACCCGGCCGCCGACGCCCTGGATGACGCCGCGCATCGGCTTGCCGGGCACGTCGACAAAGCCCTTGACCCGCAGCACCCGGCGGTCCTCCAGAACCCGGCGGGCGCGCATGGCAAGCGCCGGCAGATCGGCAGCGGGCTCCAGGGCGACCGAGAAGGACGTGAAATCGTCATGGTCGTGGTCGTCGGCGCCGTCATGCTCGGAGGGCCGGTTGGCGAGGTCGCTCTCCGCCGCGGCGCCGAGGCCGAGCAACACCTCGGCGGCGATGCGCCCATGCTCGGCCGGCACCATGCCGATGCCGGGGCGCATCAGCGGATCGAGCAGCCGGCGCACGCTGTCGATATCGCCGTCCGGCAGCAGGTCGGCCTTGTTGAGGATGACCATGTCGGCCGCGGCCAGCTGCTCCTCCAGCAGCTCGACCAGCGGGCTCTCATGGTCGAGCGCGGCATCGGCCCGGCGCTGGCGGTCGACGGCGTCCGGGTCGGCGGCGTAGCGGCCATCGGCCACCGCCGCCGCATCGACGACCGCGATCACCCCGTCGACGGTGGTGCGGGTCTGGACCGGGGGCCATTGGAAGGCCTTGATCAGCGGCTTGGGCATGGCGAGGCCCGAGGTCTCGATGACGATGTGCTCGGGCGGCGCGGGCCGGTCGAGCAGCGCCGTCATGGTCGGCAGGAAATCGTCGGCCACGGTGCAGCAGATGCAGCCATTCGCGAGCTCGACGATATCGTCCTCGCCGCAGCTGGCCTCGCCGCAGCCCTTCAGGAGTTCGCCGTCGACGCCCATCTCGCCGAATTCGTTGATGATCAGCGCCAGGCGCCGGCCCCGGGCATTGGCCAGCAGGTTGCGGATCAGCGTCGTCTTGCCCGAGCCGAGGAAGCCGGTGACGATGGTCGCCGGGATGCGCCGGGCCTGGCGGGCGGCGGGCAGCGGGCGCCGCGCCGGGTTGGCGAGGCTGGTGCGTGCGGTGATTGGTCTCTGGTCCATGGCGAGCGCCCCCAAAAGCCGGGCCGGGCGGGGGGCGATGCGGGCACAGGGTCGCGCGGGGCAGGCCGAAGCGAGGGACTCCGGCCGCAGGCGGTCGCCGGCGCTCCTCCGGTACACCCCGCCCGGACAGATAGCGTGTTCATCGGCTGGCAGGTTTCCTGGCTCGCGGGTCGTCGCCGGCCGATCCGCCTTCCCAACGCGCGGGCTTTCGATGGCCAGGGCGTCAGTGGCACAGTGGATCGGCGGCTCGCCGCTTACAGTTGCGGGGGCAGCCCCGGTCTTTCACCGGATTCCCTCGGAAGGCCCCGCGGACGGGGCATCCAACCAATGGATAATCGGTAAGCCTTGAAAGCATCGCCGTCAAGCGCCGGCCGCGCCGGGACCGGTTCGCAGCGCCTGCTCCACGCGCTCGAAATCCCGGTCCGAGCCCGGCACGCCGAAGCGCAGCCGCCGTGGGTGGTCGTGAAAGCGGCGGGTCCAGATGCCGGCCCGGGCAAGATGGTCATGGACGGCAGCGGCTTGATCGCTCTCGACCAGGCGGAAGAGGGTGGTGCCGCCGGCGACGGACAGGCCGGCCGCCGCCAGCATGCGGTCGAGCCGGCCCGCCCGCCGCGCCAGATCGCGGCGCGCCGCCTCGATCCAGGCATGGTCGGCGAGGGCCGCGGCGCCGATATGGAGGGCCGGCCCGGAGACCGCCCAGGGACCCAGCATCGCCTGGAGTCGGTCGGCAAGCACAGGCGGGCCGAGGGCGAAGCCGAGCCTGAGTCCCGCCAGGCCGAAGAACTTGCCGAAGGAGCGCAGCACGACGAGCCCGGGTTCGGCCGCCGCGCCGGCCAGGCTGATCCCGGGTACCACATCCGCGAAGGCCTCATCGACGACCAGCAGGCCGCCGGCAGCCCGCATCCCGGCCGTTGCGGCCAGCAGCGCCTCCGGCTCGCGGCGGGAGCCGTCCGGGTTGTTCGGGTTGACCGCCACGATGACCCGGGCGTCGCCGGTCTCAAGCAGGCCGGTCACCGGCCGCACGGGACAGCCGGACCGGCGCCAGACATGGGCATGCTCGCCATAGGTCGGGGAGAGGATGGCCACCGGCCCGGCCTCGATCAGCAGCGGCAGCAGCTGGATCAGCGCCTGGGTGCCCGGCGCCGCAACCACCCCCGCCTGCGGCGCAACGCCATAGGCCGACCGTGCGGCGTCGCAGAGCCGGCCCTCGGCGTCGGCCTGCGGCAGGGCCCGCCAGACACGGTCCGGCAGAGCCGGCACCGGGTAGGGCACCGCGTTGATGCCGGTCGACAGGTCGAGCCAGCCCGCCGCCGGCGCGCCATAGGCCCGCGCCGCCTCCGCCAGATTGCCGCCATGCGGGATCATGCGAAAGGCGGGGCCATCGCGTTCGGGTTCCTGTTCGGGATGCGGTGCATCCATAATCCAGGGGTCGAGGTCGCGTGTCGGGAACGGCACATCCGGCGCATAGGGTAGCAGGCGAAACGGCGGGCGCAATGCCAACGGACGACACCGTCACCGCCTCGTTGCCGGCGGAGCCGATGGCGGCCATGCGCAACGCGTCAACGCCGTCAATGCCGGACAGCCGCTGCCGCGATTCCCCGCGGCGACGGCCATGTCAGAGCGGCTCGGCGCCGTTTCGCGTCAGCCGGAGGGTGCGGGTGGCGAGCCGGTCGATCGTCCGCCGGTCGTGCGACACGATCACCATCGCCTGGCCGAGGGTGCCGAGGAGGTCGATCATGCGCTCTTCCGCCTCTTCGTCGAGGCCGTTGGTCGGCTCGTCCAGCAGCAGGGCGTCGGGCTGCATCGCCAGCACGGCGGCCAGTGCGACACGCCGCTTTTCGCCGCCCGACAGCCGCCAGGTGATGCGGTCCTCGAAGCCCGCGAGCCCGACCATGTCGAGCATGTGCCCGGTGATCGCCGCCGCTTCGGCGCGCGAGGCGCCGAGATTGAGCGGCCCGAAGGCGACGTCCTCCCCCACCGTGGGACAGAACAGCTGATCGTCGCTGTCCTGGAACAGCAGGCCGACCCGCCGCCGGACCTCGCGGAAGTCACGCTCGCGTCGGCGCGGCTGCCCGAAAATGCTGACCGTTCCGGCAGACGGCGTCAGCAGGCCGACGATCACGTGCAGCAGCGTCGATTTGCCGATGCCGTTGGCGCCGGTCAGGCCGATGCGCTCGCCGGGGTGCACGGCCAGATCGACGTCGCGCAGGACGGCCCGGCCGTCGTCGCGGACCATGTGGATGCCGTCGAGCTGGATCAGCGGGCCAGCGTCCGGCAGGGCCCTCTTCAGCCGGCCGGCTGCCGCCGGGGGCGACATGTCTACCATGAACCCCATTCTACCCACCCGCACACCCTCAAGGCGAGTCCGGTCAATAGCCCAAGGGCTGCGTCCCGCGTTCTCGGGGACAAGCGTGCTGGACGGGCGGGTTTCCGGGTGGTTTTATTTTCGGCGATTCTCCCGACCAGCCGGATGGTGCCGCCCGTGCCTGCCTTGCGCTTCGCTCTTGCCGCTTTGCTGATCCTCCTCGCGGCCCTGCCGGGGCAGGCGGAGCCGCGCGACCGCGCCACGGAGCTCGCCTTTCGCCTGCCCGAACCTCCGCCGGCGCGGCCGCGGCCGGTCGAAGACCCGCGCCTCGCCGTCGCCGCTCCGCCGGAACGCTGCGAAGGCGGACCGCCGATGCTGCGGTTTTCCACGCCCGTTGCGGCGGAGAGCGAGATCGTCATCGCCGCGGTCGGCGACGTGCTGCTGCATGGCAGCCTGCAACGCCAGGCCTTCGCCTATCCGGACGGCTTCCGCAGCCTCTGGGCGGCCGTCGAGCCGGTGCTGGCCGGCGCCGATCTCGCCTATGCCAATCTCGAAGGGCCCATCGCCGCCGGCGTGACCAAGATTGGGTCGCTGGTCGACACCCCCGTCGACCGCTTCGACGACTGGGTCTACAGCAGCTATCCGATGTTCAACTATCATCCGGCGCTGGCGACGGCCCTGGCAGCCAGCGGTGTGGACGTGGTCTCGACCGCCAACAACCATTCGCTCGACCGATTCGCCGTCGGCGCCGATCGCACCATCGAAGCGGTGTCCGGGGCCGGGCTGGCCTTCACCGGCACGCGGCCTGCCGACCGGCCGGACCATCCATGGTACGCCCTTACCGAGGCGGGCCCCTACCGCATCGCCTGGCTGGCCTGCTCCTACAGCACCAACGGCATTCCCGATCCGCACGACCAGGTGCTGCTCTGCTACGAAGACGAGCATACGGTGCTGAGCCGGATCGTCAGGCTGAGCCGCGATCCGGCGGTCGATGCGGTGGTCCTGACGCCGCATTGGGGCGGGGAGTACACCCACCACCCGCATCCCCGGCAGCAAGCACTCGGACGGGCGGCGCTGGAGGCCGGGGCGACGGCGGTGATCGGCAGTCACCCCCACGTCATCCAGCCCTGGGAACGGTATGTCAGCCGCGACGGTCGCGAGGGCTTCATCCTTTATTCGCTGGGCAATTTCGTCAGCGGCCAGCGGGAACTGCCGCGGCGTACCGCGATCGTGCTGCTGCTCGGCCTGGCGGAAGGCGCCGACGGCCGGCTGGCCGTGGCCGGGGCGCGCTATCTGCCGATCCGCTTCAACTTCGCCGGCGGGGCCGACGGCCGCACGCTGGGCACCGAGCCTGTCACCGCGGCGGCGGACCATGGCTCGCTCGGCCTGCTGGCCCGGCTGCTCCACCCCGGCAATGCGGTCTCGCTGGCGGACCGGATGACGACGGTGGACGCCTGCACGCCCCGCCTGACCACGGTCGCCGGGGCGGAGGAAGAGCCGGCCGGCCCGCCGGTGCTGCTCGACTGACGGTGCCGGGACGAACGCCTAGCTGAAGGCGTAGATCAGCAGCCCCACCAGAAGGATCACGCCGCCGATCCAGACGAGGGGGCTGAGGCCGCGGCGGCCTTCGCTCTCGCCGGCCGGCGGCGGCAGTCCGGGCCGCGCGGGCGGCGGGAGGGGTTCGGTCTCGATTGCCTCTTCGCCGACCGGCGCGGGCACCGGCTCGGCCGGCGCCACCAGCCCGCTGAAGCGGCTGAAGAATTCGTCGGCAATTTTCTTCGCGGTGGCGGCGATCAGGCGGGCGCCGATCTGTGCCAGCTTGCCGCCGACATTGGCGTGCAGGTCGTATTTCAGGAGGGTGGCACTGCCCTCCTCCAGTAGGGTGATGGTCGCCCGGCCCTTGGCGAAGCCGGCGGCGCCGCCCTTGGCCTCGCCGGAAACGGTGTAGCGCTCCGGCGGGTGGACATCGGACAGCGTCATGGTGCCTTCGAAGCGCGCCTTGACCGGCCCGACCCGGGCCAGCATCTTGCCGGCCATCTCGGTTTCCGAGCGCTTCTCCAGGGTCTCGCACCCTTCGATGCATTGCCGCAGCACCGCCGGGTCGTGCAGGGCCTGCCAGACGTCTTGGCGCGGCGCCGCGATGCGGTATTCGCCCGACATGTCCATGACGGTGGTCCTCTCGATGCCGGCCCGGGCGTCCGTCGTGCGCGACCCCGGCCAAGACGGTAATCCGGTTCGCGCGCGGGCGTCAAAGCGTCATGTCACGGCCGCCCGGCCGGTCGGCCGGCGGCGGGTGAGCACGACCAGGGCGATCAGCGCGGCTGCTGCGGCGAGATGCGCCGCCGGGCCGATCGGTGCGAACAAGGCGACGGCAAGGCCGGCCAGCACGGCCCGCAGCGGCCAGGAGACGGGGGCCTCCAGATGCCCCTCGATGGCGCCGATGGCGGCGTAGAGGCCAAGCACCCCAAGCGCGAAGATCTCGAACGCGACGATCGGTTCGGGGCTGAGGAAGGGCGTATAGGCGAAGAGCAGCGGCACCAGGTACAGCGCCTTGGCGATCTTCCAGGCCGTGAACCCGGTCGCCATCGGGCGGGTGCGGGCGATGGCGGCGGCGGCAAAGGCGGTGAGGCAGACCGGCGGGGTGACATTGCTGTCCTGGCTCAGCCAGAAGATGATCATATGGGCGGAGAGCAGGGCGGTGGTCAGGACCGCCGGGTCCAGGGTCTGGCGCAGCACCTGCTCGCTCATCGCCGGCGGCACCAGGGCCAGCAGCTCGGCCGCGGCGCTGCGGCTCATCGGCTCACCGAGTTCGGCGAGGCGCTCGGGGGCCACCAGCATGAACACCGCCCGGGCGCTCTCCGGCACCGCGCCGGCGGCGAAGGCCTGGATCAGCTCGGCCCGGGCAATCAACTCGAACAGGGCCGGAGCGGAGAGCGTCGCCAGGACGATATAGGCGGCGGTCACCGGCAGTCCCATGCCGAGGATCAGCGACGCCAGCGCCACCAGAACGATGGCGATCAGCAGGCTGCCGCCGGCCCAGTCATTGATCATCAGCGAAAAGGTGTTGCCGATGCCGGTGGTGGCGATCACTCCGACGATCAGGCCGACCGCGACCAGCAGGACCGCCGTCATCACCATGTTGCGGGCGCCAAGCGCCAGAGCGTCGAGGATCGCCCGCGGCCCCATCGGCCGCGGGGTCAGCCAGCTCGACACCACGACGGTCGCCATGGCGAAGGCGGCGGCATAGGTCGGGGTGAAACCGTAGACCAGCAGGCCGATCAGCACCGCCAGCGGCAGGAGGAAGGGCAGCCCGCCTTCCCGGAGCACCGTCTTCAGCGGCGGCGCGCTGCCGGGGTCGACGGTCAGGCCGCGTTTGCGGGCCTCGATCCGCACATAGAACCCGACCCCGAGGAAGTACAGCAGCGCCGGCAGCAGGGCGACGCCGACAATGTGGAAGTACGGGATCTCCGTCATATTGGCCATGACGAAGGCGCCGGCCCCCATGATCGGCGGCATCAGCTGGCCGCCGGTGGAGGATGCGGCCTCGACCCCGGCGGCAAAGCGTGCCGGGAAGCCGGATTTGCGCATCAGCGGTATGGTGATGACGCCGGTGGAGACGGTGTTGGCGACGGCCGAGCCCGAGATCGTGCCGGTGAGGCCGGAACCGATGACGGCGACGAGGCCCGGACCGCCGACCATGCGGCCGGCCAGCGCCCGGGCGAGGTTGATAATGAAGTCGCCGGCGCCGGACTTGATCAGGAAGGCGCCGAACAGGATGAACATGACGACATAGGTGGAGGAAATCCGGGCGATCGTCCCGAACATGCCGTCTTCATTGTAGACGCTGCGCTGCAACAGCAGCTCCAGCGTCAGGCCCGGGAAGTGCAGCGGCCCCGAAAGGTACTGCCCCCACCAGACGACATAGGTCAGCGCAACGACGATGATCGCCGGGATGATCCAGCCGGTCGTCCGCCGGGTGAAGTCGAGGGCGATCAGGATCAGGCCGAGGCTGACGACATAATCCAGCCCGGTGTACTGGAAGCCGCGGGCGGCCAGGGCGCGCTCGCCGACAAGGACGTACGTCACTCCGGCGACCAGGAGTACGGCGAGGAGAATGTCGAGGGCCAGGACGCCGCGATGGCGCGCCGTGCCGCCGGGCCGGAAAGCCGGGTAGATCAGGGCGCAGAGCAGGCCGAAGCCGGCGAAGTGCACTGCCGCGATGGTCAGCTCGGCCAGCGTGGCAAAGGTGTTGAACCAGAGATGCGCCAGGCTGATCGCCACGCCCGCCCAGTAGACGATGCCCGCGGACCAATGGTCGGGCGGCCGGGTCTTCTCGGACCGATCCGTGTCGAGATCGGCATCCCGGGCGGGCACGTCCGAAGACGCGGCGGGTGAAGCGGTCATCGATGTGCCGAAGGCCGGCCGGCGGGGAGACGTACGGGTCCAGGCGTACGCCTCCCGGTCAAGCCGGGCCCTGGGACCGGTCAGGGCCGCAGGCGGTCCGGAATGTCGATGCCGGCTTCCTCGTAATAGCGCAACGCCCCGGGATGCAGCGGCAGGGGCAGGCCGGCCAGGGCGCCGTCCAGCGACATGGCGGTGGTGGCCGCGTGGATGTTGTGCAGGAAGGGCAGGTTCTCGTAGATCGCCCGGGTGATCTGGTAGACCGCCTCTTCATCGACAGAGGCATTCACGGCCAGCAGGTTCGGCTGGGCGATGGTGCGCACATCCTCCGGCTGGCCGGGATAGGTGCCCGCAGGGATCACATAGGCCGTCCACAAATCGAAGCCCTGGTCGGCGGCGGCAATCTGTTCGTCGGTGAAGGACAGGATGACCGCCTCTTCGCCGACCGCGGCCTTCAGCCGGGTCATGGCGCCCACCGGCACGCCGGCGGCGGTGTTCAGGGCATCGATATTGCCGTTCTGGAAGGCGTCGGCGCTCGGGCTGTAGCCGATAAAGGCGACGTCGAAGAACGCTTCGGGGTCCTCGATGCCGAGCCCGGCCAGCAGATGCCGGTTGGAGCCTTCCGTGCCGGAATTGCGGGCGCCGATGGCGAACCCATGGCCCTCGAGGTTCATCAGGTCATCGATCGTTCCGCTCTCGACATAGTCGTCGCGGACGGTGAAATGCTCGACGTTCTGCCAGAGCATGGTGATGGCGCGCAGGTCTTCCTGTGCACCCATCGGTTCCACCGGACCGGTCCCCTGGCGGGCGTGAGCGCCCCAGAGGCCCTGGAGAATGGCGAACTGTGCCTGGTCTTCGGCGAGAAGGCGGATGTTTTCCCCCGATCCGGCCGAGGTGATGGCCGACATCGAGATACCGTGCTGCGGCTCCAGCTTCACCGCCACCAGCGTGGCGATGGCAACTCCCACCGGGTAATAGGTTCCGCCGGTGCCGGCCGTGGCCAGGAGATAGGAGCGGTCCGCGTCCTGTGCGGCGCCCGGGGACGGCATGGCCAGCGCGGCAGCGGCGATTCCCAGGGCGGCCAGGACGGTGCGCAAGGGGCGGCGGGGCGGTGTCATGGGTCGATCCTCCTTGTCCGAATTCTCTTGGTCTGATTCTCTTGACGCCGCCGCCGGGACGTTTTCGAGCCCGTCGAAGCGACGCTGATTTTTCCTGTCTCGCAACGGCTTCCCGGTGTCAAGCCGCATCATCCCGATGCCCGGCCGGGACCGAAAGCCATCAACTTGAAACAATCTTTGACTCCCCGGAACCTTTCGCCATAATCGCCGCTCGATTGTGTCCGCGTGGACTCACAAGAGCGAGGGCGTCATGAGGGCGTCAGGGGCGCGCGTCGGTGCCGAGTGGACGCACCGGCTCCTGGTGATCGTGTTTTTCGTCGTCCTGGCCGATTCCAGGGGGTGATGGTCCACGCGTTGGGCCATGGC
>JAAAOG010000045.1 GCA_009909005.1 Alphaproteobacteria bacterium
GGCGACGCAGTTGCCCTTGGCTATCGGTTCCCGTCATCAGGGCCCGAAGAGGACTTCCACCTCCAAAATCAGCGCCATGCCTGGCACACAACGTTCGGGTCGGGAGTACAACCCCCGTCCCGCCGAGAACCCAGGAAGAACCGCTCTTCTGGATTCCCGCCTTCGCGGGAATGACATCGATTCCCGCCTTCGCGGGAATGACCCGCAAGAGGCGCAACACGCCTCACGCCGGGTCAGCCGCGGCCATGCCGTCATGTCCGACGAAGGGGGCACCCAGGAAGAACCGCTCTTCTGGATTCCCGCCTTCGCGGGAATGACAAAGACGGGTCCGCTTCCAATCGCGTCTGAGGGGCAGTCACGGCCTGAGCGTCGGCGGTTCTCTCGACCTCCGTGAGAGTCTCAATCCGCTTCCAATCGCGGCTGAGTGGCAGGGGTACTACCCGAACCCCGCCGACCGATTCGTCCACTTGTCTCAATCCGCTTCCAATGGCGGCTGAGTGGCAGGGCTGTCGGCAGCGGCCGTTAAAATCTTCGACCCGGTCTCAATCCGCTTCCAATCGCGGCTGAGTGGCAGGGTTAGCTTCCAGAAGCCGTTTCGTCAAGACGACAATTATGGCAGGTTTCCACAGGGTGAGCATGAGCGGGCCGGGAAAATGACGATTGTCGATTTCCCGAAGGCTTATTGTAACGGATTTCTCCAGGGAAAGCAGGGATTTGAACTATTTTCCACGGGGTTTGCCGGTGCGGCGTTGCGGCAGGGGGGTGGGGCGCGCAAGTTTATTGCTCCGGCGTCGAGGCGGAGCCGTGGCGGCCGAGGGCCGCGGGGCGGAGGACGGCTTCGGCGGGCAGGGTCGAACGGGCCGCGTTTTTCAATGCCCGGTCGTGTCGAGAGACCGCACCGATCAGGCCAATGCGCAACCGCTACCACTCCTCATCGGCTCGTCCCTCGCTCTGCCGCAGGAGGTCGTTGACATAGGCGCGGGCGGCTTCGGAGGCGGCTTCGCGGTCTTGCGCCGGCAGGCCGAGGGCTGCGGCCGGCGGCCCGAGGGGGGCGGGCGGGCGGTCTTCGAAATCGCTCGGGACCCGGCGTTCGGGCGGCGTGTCGGGGGTGCGCAGGCGGCGTTCCAGACGGCCGAGGCGGCCGCGGTCCAGCACCCGCTCGCGCGCGAGGTCGTTCAGCGCCCGGTCGATGCGTCGGCGATCGCCGGCGCGACCGGCCCCGGGCTCGGGCCCGAAACGGCCGGTGCGGCCGCGTTCCGAACGCAGGCGCAGCTCCTCCTGCCGCAGATCGTTGAACCGGGCGCGCAGGCGGTCGCGCTGCAGGCGGTCGAAGCCGCCGTCGGGCGAGAACACCCGCCCGGCCGCGTCGCCATGAACGCGCAGCTCGGTGCGGTCGCTCTGCGCGGTGGCGGGGGCGGGCCCGAGCAGCATGGCCAGGATCACCAGCCCGGCCAGGGCCGGCATCGGAATTTCCGGAACGCATCGCATAGAACAGAGGTTGGCACGGGCGACGCGAATCCAACCCCGTTCACGGCAAAGCGCGCGGACCGCGAAAGGACGGTGCACGATGCTCGGCGCGATTATCGGCGACATCGCCGGCTCGATCTACGAGGCCGACAATATCCGCAGCAAGGACTTCCCGTTCTTCGGGCCCGGCAGCCGGTTCACGGATGATACGGTCTGCACCCTGGCGGTCGCCGAGGCGCTGCTGGAGGACGGCGATGTCGCCGAGACCCTCCGCCGCTATGCCCGGCGCTATCCGGATGCCGGCTATGGCGGCATGTTCGTGCAATGGGCCTTCACCGACGACGCCCCGGCCTATGGCAGCTGGGGCAATGGCTCGGCCATGCGGGTCGCGCCCGTCGCCTGGGCGGCGGAGAGCGAGGCGGCGGTGCTGGCGCTGGCCGCGCAGTCGGCCGCCGTCACCCACGACCATCCGGATGCCGTCGCCGGCGCCCAGGCCACGGCGCTCGCCATCTGGCTGGCCCGGCACGGCGCGGCGGCCGCGGCGATCCGCGAGACCATCGGCCGGCGCTTCGGCTACGACCTCGACCAGAGCCTCGCCGACCTGCACGGCCGCTCGTCCTTCGACGTCAGCTGCCGCGGCACCGTCCCCCCGGCGCTGATCAGCGCCCTGTCGGCCGCGGATTTCGAGGATGCGGTGCGCACGGCGATCAGCCTGGGCGGCGACAGCGACACCATCGCCTGCATCGCCGGGTCGGTTGCCGAGCCGCTCTACGGCATTCCCGACTGGATGGCGGCGGAGGCGCGGGCCCGTCTCGACGACAGGCTGCGCGCCGTGCTCGACCGCTTCCGCGCCCGGTTTCGGACGGCGCCGTGCTGAACCGCCGGCCCTAGTTCTCCACCTGCGCGGCGCGGCGATACAGCTCCTCGATCTGCGCCTCGCTCAGATAGCCGGTGACCTCGGCGCCGATTTCCTCCTGGAAGCGGCGCATGCCGGCGCGGGTGATCGGCCCGAAGATCGCGTCGATGACATAGTCGTAAAGGCCGAGCCGGCGCATCGCCTCCTGCACCGCCTCCCGCTCGCGATAGGTCAGCTGCGGGTCGCGGTCCGGCGAGTCGAGAACCGCCGGCGACACTTGCCGCCGGGTCGGTGCGGCCGCCACCTCTTCAGCGGCGGCGGCCTCTTCGGCGACAGGCTCCGCGGCAGGGGCGGCGGAAGGCGGCGGCGCCTCGACGAAGGCGCGCGGCGTCGAGGCCACCAGCCCGCCGAACGGGTCCCAGCCGGTATCGACCTCGTCCCCGGCCGCCCCATCCCCGGCCCCGTCCCCGGCTCCGGTCTCCGCGGACGCCGCCTCTTCCGGCGCCGCGTCGGCGACCTCTTCCATCACCGGCTCCGCCTCCTCCCCGGGGCCGGCTTCGGCCTGGGCGGTCGTCTCGGCGACGGTCTGCGTGTCGGGCGGCGGCGCGGCGACATCGGCCCGCGGGGTCTCCGCGGTGATGTCGGCCATCGGGTCCGCGGCCTCTTCCGGCGGCGCTTCGGCCACCTGTTCCGCTTCCGGCGCCGGATTGGGCACGAAGTCGATGGTGGTGGCGTTCCCGAACACGACCGATTCCTGCTCCCCGGTGGTGTCGTTGATCACCGACTGGCGGACCCGCAGGAGAACGTCGGACAGCTGCACGCCCTCCGCCTCGAGGTGCCGGCTCAAGGCCGTGGCATAGGCGCTGGAGAAGCTGTAGCCGTCGTCGATGAGATTGCCGGGCCGGGCGGAATAGGAGACGACGACATTGCCGGGCACGCCCGTCGGCGCCGCCAGGCCCTGCGGCGCATCGGCCCCGAACGCGCCGTCATTGTCGCGCGCCGCATCGACCAGCACCACGCCCACGGACTGCGCTTCGGCAACGGCGGTGATCACGGTCGACAGCGGCAGCGCCCGGCTCGCCCAGTCGGGGTCTTCGGCCGGGCGCGTGTCGATCGGCAGCAGCAGATTGCCGCCCTGGCCCTGCTGGCCGCGCCCGAAAAAGCCGATCAGCGCCACCTCGGCCTGCGGTGCCCGGCCGGAGAACCCCTGCACCATCCGCGACAGGGACCCGGCATCGAGGTCGATCGCCGTTTCGACCGTAAAGCCCAAATCGCTGAGCGCAGCCGTCAGGGCCCGCGCATCGACGCTGGCCGTGCGCACCGGCTCCAGGTTCTGATAATCGGTATTGCCGATCAGAAGGGCGATCCGCCCATCCTCGGCCGCCGCATCCGGCCCGGCGCCCAGCGCGACAACGGCAAAGGAAACAATCCCGGAAACAACCGACCGCATCTGCCCGCCCCCCATGTTTTTCCGGGCATTGGATACAGCCGCCGGCGATGGGGTCAACCCTTAAAGCGACGGATCGCGGGGGGCGTCGGAAACATCCGAAACCATGTGAGACCGGCGACGGCCCCGTCCGCAGAAAAACCGCGATCAACAGCGACGCGCCATCGGATTTCCATTATTATGCCGGCAAACAATGCCGATCGGTGCGTCGGCGCTCTCGCCCCCCGTCGGCCGGGTCGTCGGCGCGCGGGACGAGGAACAGCGGCTTCAACCAACGGGGTTTGAGTGATGGGACTGCGAACGAAGTTCAACCTTGTCTTGCTGGTCGCGCTGACCATCGGCCTGGGCCTGGCGGCGTTTCTTTCCGAGCGGATCGTCGAGCGCAATGCGCAGGAAGCCACGACCTCCAATGCGCGGATCATGATGGAGGCGGCCCTGGCCATCCGCGGCTATACGGCCACGGAAATCCGGCCGCTGCTGGCGCCGCAGATGGGCGAACGGTTCCTGCCGCACACGGTGCCGTCCTTTGCCGCGCAGACCAATTTCCGCATGCTGCAGGAAGAATTTCCCGAGTACACCTACAAGGAAGCGGCGCTGAACCCGACCAATCTGGCCGACCGGGCGACGGATTGGGAGGCGGACATCATCAACGCCTTCCGCAATGATACGTCGCTGGACGAAATGACGACCGTCCGGGATACGCCGACCGGCCAGTCGCTGGTGCTCGCCCGGCCGCTGCAGATCACCGATCCGGGCTGCCTGACCTGCCATGGCGAACCGGACGATGCGCCGGACACCATGCTGGCGATGTACGGCCGCAACAACGGCTTCGGATGGGAACTGAATGAAATCATCGGCGCCCAGATCGTCACGGTTCCAATGTCGGTGCCGCTGGAGCGGGCCCAGGATACCCTCTGGATCTTCCTCGGAAGCCTGTTGGCGATCTTTGCATTGATTGCTATTCTGTTGAACCTCATGCTGCACTACATCGTCATCCGGCCGGTGGTGAAGATCTCCAACCTGGCGAGCGAGGTCAGCATGGGGAATCTGGAAGCGCCGGAATATGAACATGCCGGCAAGGACGAAATCGCCTCATTGGTCGCCAGCTTCAACCGCATGCGCCGCAGCCTGGAAAGCGCAATGCGCATGCTGAACGAGTAAGCGGATCGAGTAGCGGAGCGAATGGCTCAGGAACGCCGCAGCGAAAGCGAGGGAACGCCCCGGACGATCGGTAAGTACCGGATCGACAGCACGCTGGGGCATGGCGCCATGGGCGTCGTGTACAAGGCGTATGATACGTCGATCGACCGGCTGGTCGCCTTGAAGACCATCCGGGCCGATCTTCTGGTCGGCGATGAGGATCTTCATTGGCTGGAGCGGTTTCAGCGGGAGGCGCGCGCCGCCGCCCGCTGTCTGCACCCGAATATCGTGACGATTTTCGAATACGGCGAAGATGGCGGCACGCCGTATATCTGCATGGAATATGTCAATGGCGTGCAGCTGCAGGACTACATCGCTGCCCGCGCGGAGATCGACGTCCAGGCCTGCGTCAAGATCGTTGAAAAGGTCCTGAAGGCCCTGGGCTACGCCCATGCCCAGGGGATCGTCCATCGCGACATCAAGCCGAGCAACATCATGCTGCTCGACGACGGCCAGGTGAAGGTCACCGATTTCGGCATCGCCCGGATCGATTCGATCACCATGACCGCCCACGGGTCGATGGTCGGCACGCCCAGCTACATGTCGCCGGAGCAGTTCATCGGCGGCGATCTCGACCGCCGTTCCGACATTTTCTCGACCGGCGTCATTCTGTACGAGTTGCTGACCGGCCAGAAGCCCTTCCCGGGCAAATCGATCACCGAAGTGATGTACGCCGTCCTCAATCAGCCGCCGCGCGACCCGGTCGACTTCAATGAAGACCTCGGCCCGCTCGCTCCGGTGGTCCTCAAGGCGCTGGCCCGCCAGCCGGAGGACCGGTTCCAGACGGCCGCCGCCTTCTTCTCCGCCCTCTCGATCGCCGCCACCGGCCGGGCCTCGCAAATCGAGGACAGCGGCATCGGCGACGGGGCGACGATCGTCAGCCCCTCGATCCATGCCGCCCGCAGCCGGACCCCGGCACCGGCGCAGCCGGCCCACTCTCCCGGCGAGACGCTCGACGACGCGGCGATCGCCAAGGCGGAATCCGACCTCACGACATTCCTGGGGCCCGTCGCCAAGATCATGGTCCGCAAGACGGCAGGCAAGGTTGACACCGTCAGCGCTCTTTACGACAGCCTGGCCGGGCACATTGCATCGTCGGCCGACCGCGCGCTCTTCCTCAGCAAGGCCGCCGAGCCGTTGACCGACAGCAGCGCCGGAAAGCGGCGGCGCGACCTGCGCAGCATGCTGGGCACCGTGCGGGCGACCATGGAAACCGGGTTCCATGCCTCCCGCAGCGGCGCAACCCAGGCCTCGACCAGCCAGGCGCCGGTGGAGGAGGATATCCGCGAGCGCGCCAAGCGGGACCTGATGGAGTTTCTCGGCCCGATCGCCCAGGTGCTGGTCCGCAAGGCCGCGGCCAAGACCTCGTCGCCGCCGGAGCTGTACCGGCTGCTGGCCGAGCACATCACCAATGCCCAGGACCGCGCCGCCTTCCTGAACCGGGCGCCGCGCGGCTGATCCCGCCGGCACTTCCCGCTTCGGCGGGCCGCGGCTACCAGGACTCGGCCATGGACGGCCCTCAGGCCACCATATGCTGTTTGTCTTGCATCCCATGACCCAAGATATGTATGATCGCCACTGAGGAGTCAGCCCTCTGCGGCGGGGACAGGTCTTGCAACAGATGCGTGTTATCGACAGGAACGAGCATGCGCCGGCGGCCCCGGCCGCCCTGGAAATCCGCCGTCGTTCCGTCGGTGCGCTGGTTCTGCGGCTGGACGGGGAGGATGACCAGGCCTTTTTTCGCAGCCTCGACGTGCAGCTGCGCGAGATGCCGGATTTCCTCCTCGGCAAGCCCATCATTCTCGATCTGACGGACGTGGCCGCGGCCAATCGCGGCGTCGACCTGATTCGCGTGGTGCGCCAGCTGCGCACCCGCAAGCTGGTCCCGATCGGCGTGCAGAGCGGCAACGCCACCCTGATCGCGGCGGCGCAGGGCGCCGGCTTGGCCCTGTTCGATGCGGCCCCGGACGAGGTCACCGCGTCGCCCGGCCCTGCACCGGTCGCCGGCCGCGGGACCGAGGACGCCGGCCGGTCGCCGGCGGCGAAAGATGGCATGGCAGCGGCCGGCGCGGCGCGCGATGCGCTGCTCTGGACCACGCCCGTGCGCTCCGGCCAGCAGATTGTCTGCGATTGGGGCGACATCATCGTCACCACCTCGGTCGGGTCGGGTGCCGAGCTGATCGCCAGCGGCCACATCCACGTCTACGGCGCGCTGCGCGGCCGGGCACTGGCCGGGGTGAACGGCAATACGAAGGCGCGCGTCTTCTGCCAGAGCCTGGAGGCCGAGCTGATCGCGATCGCCGGCCTCTATCGGGTCAGCGACGATTTCGACCGGGCGGTCTGGCGCCGGCCGGTGCAGGTTTTCTTGCGACAGGATTCGCTTTGCGTGGAAAAAGTCGAATGAACGCGCCGTAACCGGCACGGCAATGGAGGGCGGCAGTGGCAAAGATTATCGTCATTACTTCAGGCAAGGGCGGCGTCGGCAAGACGACCACCACCGCAGCACTTGGCGCCGGGCTGGCGGCGCGTGGGCACCGCACCGTTATCATCGATTTCGACGTCGGCCTGCGAAATCTGGACATGATCCTGGGCTGCGAGCGCCGCGTCGTCTTCGACTTCATCAATGTCATCAATGGCGAGGCCAAGCTGCACCAGGCCCTGATCAAGGACAAGCGGCTGGACACGCTTCACATCCTGCCGACCTCGCAGACCCGCGACAAGGACGCCCTGACCACCGAGGGCGTCGAGAGCGTCCTGGACCAGCTGCGCGGAGATTTCGACTTCATCCTCTGCGACAGCCCAGCCGGCATCGAGCGCGGCGCCCATATGGCGATGTACTTCGCCGACGAGGCCGTGGTGGTCGCCAATCCCGAAGTCTCCTCGGTGCGCGACTGCGACCGCATTCTCGGCCTGCTCGACAGCAAGACCCGCAAGGTCGAGCGCGAGCAGGAGCGCCTGAAGCAGTACCTTCTGCTGACCCGTTTCGATCCGGGCCGGGTCAACAAGGGCGAGATGCTGCGGATCGAGGATATCCTTGAGATCCTGGCAATCGACCTGCTGGGCGTGATCCCCGAGAGCGAGAGCGTGCTCAAGGCCTCCAATCTCGGCATGCCCGTCACGCTCGACAACAAATCCAATGCCGGCAAGGCCTATCTCGATGCCGTGTCGCGCCTCCTGGGCGAGCAGCTGGAGCACCGCTTCCTCGCCCCGGAACGCCGCGGCCTGCTCCAGCGCCTGATGGGGAGGACCGCATGAGACTGTTCGAATTCTTCCGCAGCAAATCCTCCGGCACCAAGAGCAGCGACGGCGGGGGTGGCGGACAGTCGGCCGACAAGGCCCGCGAAAGACTGCAGCTGGTGCTGGCGCATGAACGCCTCGACCGCTGGAGCGCCGACTATGTCCCGGTCCTGCAAAAGGAAATCCTCGCGGCCATCGCCAAGCACATCCCCATCGACCAGGAGAAGGTCGCGGTGAAACTGGAGCGCGGGGCCGATATGTCGACGCTTGAGGTCAATATCGAACTCCCGGCACCGCAGGAATTCACGAAGAAAACCGGGCCACGGCTGGCCGCCGGCGCCACCTGATCGCGGGCGGGCGCCGCCTCGGCGCCTGACCCGGCACGCGCCGATTGACCCTAACCGCCGGTCCCGATACCCATAGCCTCTAAGGGCGAGGAGTATCGATGGCGCCATGACCGAACAGCGGATCGGCAAATATCGGCTGGACCGGGTGCTGGGTCGCGGCGCTATGGGGGTCGTCTATCGTGCCGTCGATACGACCATCGACCGGGTCGTCGCGCTGAAGACGGTGCGTGCCGAGCTGCTGCAGGGGGAGGATTATGGCAGCTGGCTGGAACGCTTTCACCGCGAGGCCTGCGCTGCGGCCCGCTGCCATCACCCCAATATCGTCACCATTTTCGAGTTCGGCGAGGCCGATGACACCCATTTCATCAGCATGGAGTTCGTCGACGGCGTCCAGCTGAGCGACTATCTCTTCTATCGCCCGCGCATCGACGTGGCCGCCGGCGCCGTGATCGTCGAACAGGTGCTGGCGGCCCTCGCCTTTGCCCATGAGCGGGGCATCGTCCACCGCGATATCAAGCCGGAGAACATCATGCTGCTGGAGGATGGCGGCGTGAAGGTGACCGATTTCGGCGTCGCCCGGCTCGACAGCACGTCGCTCACCCAGCAGGGCGAGATGATCGGCACACCCAGCTATATGGCGCCGGAGCAGTTCAGCGGCGGCAGCGTCGACAACCGCACCGACCTATTCGCCGTCGGTGTCGTGCTCTTCGAACTTGTAACCGGGACCCGTCCTTTTCAGGCCCGCGGCCTGCCCGACCTGATGCACGCCGTCATCTCCGGGCCGCAGCCCGACCCGACGCGGCACAAGGCTGGCCTGCCGCCGGGTCTCGTGGCGGTGATCCGCCAAGCCCTGGCCCGCGCGCCGGAAGAGCGCTTTGCCACGGCCGCGGACTTTGCCGCCGCCCTGCGGCGCGCCTTGGAGACGGCGGCATTGCAACCGGCCGCACCCACCGGCCTGCAGTTCGACGACGACGTGCTGGCGCGGACGGAACGGCATCTGGCCGCCTATGTCGGGCCGCTGGCCCGGGTTCTGGTGCGTCAGGCGGCCATGGTCCCGGGCAGCCGGGTCCAGCTCTACGACCGGCTGGCGCCGCACATCGCGGATGAGCAGGACCGGCACGCCTTCCGGCGCAAGGCGCTGGAACCGCCGGCGGAGGGCGATCCGGGGCAACCGCCCCGGCGCGGCGGTCATCGCCGCATTGCCCGGCGGCGTCCGCGCGCCGGAGCGGCCATGGTCCCGGCGGCCTCCCGCGCCGACATGGCCGGCGGGACGACGATGGACGGCGCCGTGCTCGACAAGGCGGCCATCGATCAGGCGGTGCGCGACCTGACGGAATATCTCGGACCGCTGGCCCGGATCACGGTCCGCCGGACGGCCGCAACCGCGGACTCGATCGAGGCCCTGTACCGCAGCCTGTCGGAAGAGATCCCGGACGCCCGCCAGCGGGCCGCCTTCCTCAAACGCCTGCCCGCGGCCTGAGCGACACCTTATCCCGCCCGGCGCTACTCCGCCGCGTCGCGCTGTGCCAGCACCGAAGCGGCAAGCGAGCGGCTGACCTCCCGGTGCTCGGCGAGGCTGGCATAGTCGAGAGCAGCCACGACCTGGCGCACTGCAGCAAAGCTGCGATCCAGCCGGGTCGAGAGATAGCGAATCACCTCCGGCGACACGGCCAGCTGCCGGTCGGCGAACTGCTTGACCAGAAGGGCGGCCAGCAGCGACTCGTCCGGCTCGCGGATCGGCACGCTGACGGCGGCCCGCAGGCGGGAGGCCAGGTCCGGCGGCGAAATCGGCCAGGCCGAGGGCGGCGTGCGGCCGGTGAGCAGCAACCAGCCCTGGCTTTCCTGAACCAGATTGTACAGGTGCAGGAGAACGCCCGATTCCGGCCCCCGAAAGGCCCGGTCGACGTCGTCGATGGCGACCGCCCGGCTGGCCTCGATCACCGCCGGCGGATCGATGCCCGGCAAGGCCTCCGGCGTGATCACCAGGGCGTCGGCCCGGCGCCGCCAGATCGTCAGCAGGTGCGTCTTGCCGCACCCCGCCGGTCCGTAGAGCACCAGGGTCCGCGCCGGCCATTCCGGCCAGTGCGCGAGCCACGCCGCGGCGTCGCTGTTGCAGTCCGCCGTGAGAAAATCGTCATTGCTGAGTGCCGGCTGATAGCCGAGGTCGAACGCCAGCTGGGCCGGCTTGTTCATCACTCACGTCCCCCGCCCGCAACGGAAACCGGAACGCCATTACATCGGATTGATCTGATCATCACCGTTCTGCGAAAAGACCGCCCGAAGGCGCCGCACCAGCCGGATTGCGTATCCCAGACCGGATCCGATGGTCGTCGCCGCAACACACCAAACCAAGATCGCGATGATCGGTTCCGGATGCAAATCAAATCCATGAATACTGAGGATGGCGGCCGCCAGAATGATCTGCAGAACCGTATTGAGCTTGCTTGAAAAGGTCGGCGACACCGTATGGACGGTGCGTTCGGCGAGGTAAAGCACGCCGACGCCGATGGTGATCACCAGATCGCGGCCGACCACCAGCCCGACCAGCCAGACCGGCAGCAGACCGATGGACCCGAGCGCCAGGAAGACACCGACCAGAAGGACCTTGTCGGCGATCGGGTCGAGGTAGCTGCCGAGCGGGGTGCGGGCATCGAGCCAGCGCGCGGCCAGTCCGTCGAGCGCATCCGTCACCCCGGAGAGCAGCAGCAGCCAGAAGGCAAGGGCCAGCTGCCCCTCCAGAATACTGAGGATCGTCCAGCCGGCCAGCGGCAGCCGCGCGAGGCTGATCAGGTTGGGAATCCAGGACTTGATCACGCCGGCCCTCGCCGCGCGCCACCGGGAGATCTCATTCGCGGACGAGGCGCAACTCGGGCGCCGCGGGGCCCTCGCTCAGAACCAGCCCCTGCCGGGTCAGGTCCATCAGGAAGTCGCGCTCCTCGCCGCGGTAGGCGAGTTCGACAACCGCCTCCTGCGGCGACAGGCTGGCGACCTCCGTCTCGACCAGTGCGGGGATGGCGCGCAGCCGGCTGCGAATCCGGAACCAGTCGCGATTCTGCTCGAAGAGGACCAGCACCGTCAGCGTTCGGGTCGGGCCGGCCGGCACGGCCGCCGCGTCCCGCCAGTCGGCCGCCAGCTGGTCGGCGACCCGCCCGACGGCAGCCGCCAGCGCGCCGGGCAAGGCCTGCTCATTCGCCATGTTGAGAGTGGTCGTGCCGAGATCCTCCATCGCGCCATAGCGCGCCAGGCGGATGATGACCCGGCCCTCGGCCGGCTCGGCAACGGCCACGATCGTGCTGGCGGCGTCGTAGCGATTGCGGATCGCGGCCAGGGCCTCGGCATCGCCGGCCAGGGCCCTGTCGACATCGACATCGGCGACATCCGCCAGGTCACCGAAAGGCACGAGGATCGGCACCGGGCCGCCGCTCGCATCATAGTCCAGCCAGGCCTCGTGCCAGGGATTGGGGCTGTCCCAGAGCCGGTCGCCGCGCTCGCTCCGCAATACCGGCAGCACCAGCACCGGCGGCGCCGGACGGGGCGCCGGGGTCTCCGCCACGGCCGCCGCGGCCTCCGGCCCGAGCAGGCCGCGAATGGCGTCCTCCCGGAAGATATAGGTGAGCGTGGCGCGGTAGCGGCCGGGCGAGGTGCGCTCCTCCTCGACCTCGAAGGCCTGGATCAGGACGTCGATCTGGTCCTGCGGCAGGGTTGCCGCATCAACCGGCGGCTCGGCCGCGGCAAGGTCGCTCAACAGCTGCGCCAGGGCAATCCGGGCGCCCTGCCGAAACGCCTGTTCGCGCGCCGCCGTCGTGGTTTCGGCATCGGCATCCACCGCGACGCCGGTCACGGTGAAGGGCTCGCCGGCCGGCTGGGACCGGGCCGCCGGGATCGGCAACAGAATCGTATGAGCCGTCAGGACCATTGCCATCAGCCCGGCCACCAGCAGGGCCGGAAAGACGTGTCGGAGCGGAAAGATGCGCATGGGGCGTCCCGGAACCTGGCTTAAGACAGCGTTGTGGCATTGCATGCCAGGAGACGATAGTCGAAAGTACGACTCCAATGCCAGCACGGCCCGGCGGCGGACTGCGCCCGCCCGGCCCGTCAGTTCCGGGCGCCGCCAATGGCCGACGATCCGCACTCCTCCAAGCCGCCCGAAGCCCGAACGCCCGAGGCCGATGCCTACCGGACGGCCGGCGTCGACATCGATGCCGCCGCCCGCTTCGTCGAAGGCCTGGGGCCGCTGGCCCGCGCCACCCGCCGGCCGGGCGTGCTCGGCGGCCTGGGCGGCTTCGCCGCCGCCTTCGATCCGCGCGCCGCCGGCTTCGTCGATCCGGTTCTGGTCGCCACCACAGACGGTGTCGGCACGAAGCTGAAGATCGCCATCGAGACCGGACGCCACGACGCCATCGGCATCGACCTTGTGGCCATGTGCGTCAATGACCTCGTCGCCACCGGCGCCGAGCCGCTCTTCTTCCTGGATTATTTCGCCTGCGGCCGGCTGGATCGCAAGATCGCCGACGCCGTCGTCACCGGCATCGCCGAGGGCTGCCGGGAAGCCGGCTGCGCCCTGATCGGCGGCGAGACGGCCGAGATGCCCGGGCTGTACGCCTCCGGCGATTATGACCTGGCCGGCTTCGCCATCGGCGCCGCGGAGCGGGGCGGCCTGCTCGACCCTGCCACGGCCGCGGCCGGCGACGCCGTGATCGGCCTGGCGGCCAGCGGCCTGCATGCCAACGGTTTCTCCCTGGTGCGGCGGATCATCGCGGACAGCCGGGCCGGCTATGACGATACCGCCCCATTCGATCGGCGACAGACCATCGGCGATGCCCTGCTGGCCCCGACCGCCATATACGTACGGCCGGTCCTGGCAGCCGTACGTGCCGGCCTGGTCAAGAGCATCGCCAACATCACCGGCGGCGGCCTGCTGGAAAACCTGCCGCGCGCCCTGCCCGACAGCCTGCGGTGCGCGCTCGATGCGTATGCCTGGCCGCTGCCGCCGCTGTACGTTTGGCTCCGGCAGCTCGGCGGGCTCAGCGACCGGGACCTCGCCCGGACCTTCAATTGCGGCATCGGCATGACCCTGACCACCGCACCGGGCCATGCGGACGCCCTGCTCGACCTGCTTCGGGTCGAAGGCGTCACCGCCTGGACGATCGGCCGGGTGATCGCCGCCGAGGACGAGGCAGCCCCCGGCGACGCAGAGGCCGGCGCGGCGCGATCCGGCGGGCGGGTCGCGATCGCAGGAACGGAGCGGGCATGGCGCGGCTGAAGACGGCGGTGCTGATCTCCGGGCGCGGCAGCAATCTCAGGGCCTTGTTGGAGGCCTGCGCCGAACCCGGCTTTCCGGCCGAAATCGCCCTGGTCGTCTCGAATGTACCGGCCGCCGGCGGGCTGCAGCATGCCGCCGCCTTCGGCGTGCCGGCCGCGGTCGTCAATCATCGCGACTATGGCGACCGTCAGGCGTTCGAAGAGGCGCTGGATGCGCGGCTGCGCGCCCACGGGATCGAGCTGGTTTGCCTGGCCGGCTTCATGCGGCTGCTGACGGCCGGCTTCGTTTCGCGCTGGTGGGACCGGGTGATCAACATTCACCCCTCTCTCCTGCCGGCCTTTCGCGGGCTGGACACGCACAGCCGGGCCCTTGCGGCCGGCGTGCGGATCACCGGCTGCACCGTGCATGTCATCCGGCCGGCGACCGACGAGGGGCCGATCATCGTCCAGGCGGCGGTGCCGGTGCGCCCGGACGATTCGCCCGACAGCCTCGCCGCCCGGGTGCTGGACGCCGAGCATCGCTGTTTTCCCCTCGCTTTGCGTCTGATCGCGG
>JAAAOG010000024.1 GCA_009909005.1 Alphaproteobacteria bacterium
ACCGTCACACGATCGAGGGCGAGGACGGCATCACCCCGCCGGACCTGCTGCGGCTGTCGATCGGGCTCGAATCGGTCGAGGATCTGATTGCGGACCTGGAGCAGGCGCTGGATTTCTGAGCCCGTCTTCCGGGCCCGTCTTCCGGGGCCGTCTTCCGGGGCCCGTTTAGGAAGGGCGTCACAGGCACGGCGGCGCCCGCCCCGGGGGCGGGGCGGCGGGGAGGCAGAGCCGAGGGCAGGCGCCGGCCGGGTGCTACTGGGCCGCCTCGGTGATCGGCTCCAGGTGCTTGGGCGGCCGGCCGCGCCGGCGGGCGCCGTCGGCCCCGCCGTTCTGGCCCGGGGCGCCGTTCATGCCGGCCTTGCCGGCAGGCTGGGCGGTGAGCTCGCGCAGGCATTTGCGCAGCATGTTGACCTCGCGCTTGTCGGCGCGATCCCAGATCTCGATGGTGCTGAGCTTGTTCTCGACAAGGTCGACCAGCGTCTCGACCGACTGTTTCGACAGCTGCATGATACCCCTCCCAGCCGACAGGCAGGCATGGCGACCGATCCTCCGTCCGCGTTAACCAGTCTCGGGGCCCATTGCTTAATGTTGGCCTAAGCGCCGGCAGAAAAACGCCGGACCGATCGGTCGGTTCCCGCCCCGCCGCCCGCGCCATCTCCGGCAACGACGCTTTTCCCCCTGCGCGAAGGGTTTTCCGGCCCGCTTGGCCATGCTACATAGAGGCGTCACGGACAGGTGGGTGAGTGGCTTAAACCAGTGGATTGCTAATCCGCCGAGCTCCACAAGGGCTCCGAGGGTTCGAATCCCTCCCTGTCCGCCATAGGCCATTGATTTTATTGAGTTTTTTGGCCATCTGTGAAAATCACCCACAAGCCCGCATACAAGGCTTGCTTGGCCTTATGTGGACGACAATGGACGATTGTCTTCAGAGGAGATCGCTATGCATGATGACGATGGCAGTGAACCGCAAACTCTCGAAGAGTTCTTTATGAATGAATTTATGCCGTCATTCGCGCAAATGCAGTCGCGAGTAATGGCAAATCAATTTATTCTTGTTGAGCTAATAAGCGATGTTGCAAAAGCTCAACCAGATTCGAAAAAGTATCTTGATAGCCTTTACGAAAGAGTAATAGCGCGACAAGAACAACGGCCTCTTAAGGAACAAGGCAAATCAGACGAAAATTTTCGAGAAGCCGTCACAAATATGTTTTCGAAAGCAGCGAGAAGACTATAGGCGCCGCCTTTTATCAAACAAAAAGCCCCACCTCGGTGAACCGGGCGGGGCTCATGGTCGGGGTCGGGGTCAGGCGGACCGTCTGAGGGCATCCCACACGCCCGCTGATCTGGCCATGCGCCGCCCTTGAAGCCGCGGACGTCGTCTTCATCGATGCAAACGGGCGCGGCCCCGGCGTGCGGTTGCGCAGCGAGTAGCTTTTTCACCCCTCGCAAACCGGCCTGCAAAGGGCTGACCCGCTCAACGATGGAGCGGGGGCCGAGTTCATGCTGTCGACCCGGGTCGCAAAGGCCATGCTTAAGGGCGATCAAGTCGGCGATGTCGTTCACTCTATGCCGCTCAGTCGAGATCTGGCCAAGGAGCTCGATATCGACACCAAAGGCCGCGAAGGGTGGATCGTCGGCATGCGCGTCAATGACGGTGCCGCGTGGCAAGCGGTGAAGTCTGGGGAGTTCCAGGCGTTTCCTATCGGCGGCAGCGCGATCAGAGAGAGCGTGACGGATGAGCCGGCGCAGGAGTAGAGCGGGTCGTGAATCGTGCGGGCGCTTACGCAACTGTGGACAGAGCGGGCGGGTGGGTATACCCTGCATTAATGTGCTAGCTGGGATGGCGATCTGGGGGAGGGGTTGTGGCGGGAAGGCTGATCGTTGCGGCGTGTGTCTTGGGATTGGCGGTCCCCTCGCCGGCTTCATCGCAGGATGGCTTTCAGATCGATGTCACGCCGCAAGAAGCCCTTGACGCGTTCTTGACGATGGACACAACGCCGCGTCTTGGCGACTTGGCTGTTGGGGAGCGAGGGTTCATCTCACCATTTGCAATCTGTTATGGCAATGGAGAGGTCGGAATCTCGGAAGCGACACGGTTAAGTGATCCGCCGTCAAGATTTATTTGGAATTTGGAAGTCGAGCGGCATCCTGGAAATCAGCTCGCAGTGAGCGTTGCGGTAGAGCACAGCGACAACAGCTATTCATCTGACGATCTTTTGGAGTTGGTGTCGTTTTTTGTAGGTACGGATCCATCATTCGGGAGAGAACTCAATAGATGTGCTGATATTGTTTCGGCATTCCCGGGCAATCAGATTCTATTGGTATCAACGCTCGACGGATACTCAAGTGTGAGCGAATGGCTTGGAGCCTTGCAATCTGGGGAG
Organism: Alphaproteobacteria bacterium; assembly: GCA_009909005.1. GTDB lineage: Bacteria > Pseudomonadota > Alphaproteobacteria > DSM-16000 > Inquilinaceae > JAAAOG01. The sequence goes on from JAAAOG010000024.1 coordinate 2,385, forward strand.
CACCCTATTGCTGCCCGTGTAGGATGGGGAAACGCAGAAAACACTGAAAGCGAAGAGACGGCGAATGTCGCAGCTCCACAAGATGATGCTCAGCCGACAACGCAGCCTGCGCATATAAACTGGCTCGTAACGCGTGGTAGCGCGGCGATTGACGACAGCCCAGAAGTACTAGCAATAAAACCATCAACCCAAAACGATCAAGCGACAATTGCTGTAAATTGTATGGAGGGGCAGACTAGAGTTTTGTTTGGATTTGGACAATACATGATAGCTAATCGGAATGATACTCTAAGAGTAGAATATCGTTTAGATGCAGAAGCGGCAGAGAGAGATTTTTGGTCAATCAGTACAAGTAATCAATACGTTGGTTTGTGGGGTGGCGGTTCAGTTTCTTTCATTCGACGCCTGCTGTCGCATGACCAGATTTATATTCGGGTGACAGAACGAAACGGGGAGCGGCATAGCGCTACCTTTGCGCTTAATGGGCTTGATGATATCGCGACTGAGTTGGCGTCCGCGTGCAGTTGGGATGCGCCGGCGTTGACATCGGATGAAATTCGCCGGGCGCAGCGGGCCTTGGCGGCGAGGGGCTTCTATGGCGGTCTCATTGATGGCCAGTGGGGGCCGATGAGCCGACGCGCCTTGATTGAATACCAACGGGATCAGGGATTAGAGCCTACGGGCATATTGGACAGCACGACTTGGTCAAGGCTGGATGCAGAGACGCCAACGCAAGAATCTGTGTCGCCCCCAACCGCGCCCGCGGCGTCGGTCGATCGTGGTTCGGATGTGGTGGATCAGCCAGCTACAACTGGCCGCTTAACGCGTGGCCAGCACAGTGGTGTGCTTGCCGCTATTCGACCGTGCTGGAACATCGACCCGGCAGCCCGGGACATCGGCGAGGTGCAGATCCGGGTGACCCTGCGGCGCGACCGTTCCGTCGTCGATGCCGAGGTCGTTGACCGCGCCCGCTACAACAGCGACCCGGCCTTCCGCGCCGCCGCCAATCGGGCCCTGCGTGCGGCCCTGAACCCGGCCTGCCAGCCCTGGCCCCTGCCGCCGGAGCGCTGGCCCGACTGGCAGACTATCGTGTTCGGCTTCGATCCCCGCGACGTGTTTTGACCCGGACGACCATGATGCGATCGTTCTTCACAGCCAGACCCGACCCGTCCGATGCCCCGATCCCGGGCACGGTCCCGGCTTCGAGAGGCCCATTTTCCGGAGACTCGTCATGAGCCCTGCCGTCCTTCGCCGTCGGCTGCCCCTCGGCCGGCGAATCCTCCTGGCCGGAGCCGCCGGCCTGGCCCTGGCCGGCGGCCTGCCGCGGCCGCGCCTTCACGCGGAACTCTACATTCCCATCGACGAGGGCATCCGCGAACCGCTGCCGATCGCCATCACCGACTTCCACGGCGAGAGCGAGGCGGAACGCACGGTCGGCCGCGATCTCGCTTCGGTGATATCCGGCAATCTCGAGAGATGCGGGTTGTTCCGCCCCATCAATCCGAATTCGTTCATTCAGGATCCGGCCTCCATCCGGCTGCGGCCGCGCTTTGCCGACTGGCGGATCATCAATGCGCAGGGCCTCGTCTCCGGCACCGTCAGCGCGCTCGGCGACGGCCGGCTACGGGTCGAGTTCCGGCTCTGGGACGTGATCGCCGAGCAGCAGGTGGCCGGCCTGGCCTATTCCACCGAGCCGGAGAACTGGCGACGCATCGCCCACATTGTCTCCGATGCGATTTTCACCGCCGTGACCGGCGAGGACGGCTTCTTCGACACCCGCATCGTCTATATCGCCGAAAGCGGCCCGGCGACCGAGCGCATCAAGCGCCTGGCGATCATGGATCAGGATGGCGCGAATCATCGCTTTCTGACGAATGATTCGTCGCTCGTGCTGACCCCGCGCTTCTCGCCGACCACGCAGGAGATTACCTATCTCGCGTACTACAACCGTCAGCCGCGGGTCTACCTGCTCAATATCGACAGCGGCCGGCAGGAGGTGCTGGGCGAGTTCCCCAACATGTCCTTCGCGCCGCGCTTCTCGCCCGACGGCAACCGGGTGATCATGAGCCTGGCGCTGGCCGGCAACACCGACATCCACGTCATGGACCTTCGGACCCGGGCGCTCAGGCGGCTGACCAGCAGTCCCGGCATCGACACCTCCGCCTCCTATGCACCGGATGGCAGCCGGATCGTCTTCGAATCGGATCGGGGCGGCAGCCAGCAGCTGTACGTCATGAATGCCGACGGCGCGAATCCCACGCGCATCAGTTTCGGCAATGGCCGCTACGCCGAGCCGGTGTGGTCCCCGCGGGGCGATCTCATCGCCTTTACCCGCATCGGCCGCGGCGGCTGGGCCATCGGCGTGATGCGGCCGGACGGGACGGGCGAACGCATCCTTCAGGAAGGCTACCAGGTGGAGGGGCCGACATGGGCGCCCAATGGTCGCTATATCATGTACTTCGTCAGCCGCGGCGAGCCGCGCCTGCGCGCCGTCGACCTGACCGGGCAGCACAGCTGGACCGTTCCGACACCGGTCAGCGGTTCCGACCCGGCATGGTCGCCCTTGATTCCCTGACAAGGGGTGATAAAGTCACGCTTATAGTCGGGCGGAACCCGTGACTTTCCTGAACTTCTCTCGACGTACGCAATGTTGTACGTCGGGGCAGGAACGGTCTCGGCATCGTCGCCGGGCGATCGGTAAAACGGGGCAAGGGTCCGGGGACCGGAGAAACGGTACCCGCGCGACCGTTGCAGCGCTGAGGGGGCGATGATGCGTAAGTTCTTCAGTATGCTGGCCGTCTGTTTGCTGGTGGCGGCCTGCGCCGGCCAGGAGGAATCGCCAACCGCCGGCACGGGTGGGCCGTCTCCGGGAGCCGGGGCAGGGCCGGCGCCCGGAACCGTGGCGGAGTTCGTCCAGGAAGTCGGTGACCGGGTGTTTTTCGGATTCGACCGCTATGACCTGACGCCGGAGGCGCGCACGACGCTCGATGCGCAGGCGGCCTGGCTGCAGCAATATCCGGCTGTTGAGGTCGTGATCGAGGGCCACGCCGACGAGCGCGGGACACGCGCCTACAACCTCGCACTCGGCGAGCGCCGCGCGACGGCCGTGCGGAACTATTTGGTGGCCCTCGGCGTCGCCCCGAACCGCATCGAAACCGTCAGCTACGGCAAGGAACGGCCGATCGATCCGCGCAGCAACGAGGAGGCGTGGGCCCGGAACCGCCGTGCTGTGACGACAATCACGGAAGGCGCGCCGACGAGCTGATAGCTGTCGTCGACAAGCGTCGTCGCATGTTGGTTCTCCGCATATCCTGGCCCCGGCAGGTTTCCCGCCGGGGCCGCTTTCTGTGCGACGAGCGTTTTGACCCCGTCACAGTTTCGCCGGTTTGACCGGGCTGACTCGGTCCGTATGTGCGGGGGAGGCGGGCGACGCCTTTCCGGAGTGCCCGCGATGAGGTCAGGATGACGAGAATTGGGATTGCCCGCCTGGGCGCTGCGGCGCTGTTGATCGGTTGCGTTGCCGGACCCGCTCCGGCGCTCGGCAGCGGCGCGTCCGAGCTGTCTGACGTGGCACTGGACATCCGGAGCTTGCGGGAGGACGGCCGGGCTCTGGCCGTCGAGGTCGCCCAGGCACAGCAGCTGCCGCAGAACTATGCGGCGCAGGTGGAAGTGCGGCTGCTGGAGCTGGAACGGCGGCTGCAGGCGCTGACCGGGCAGATCGAGGAGCTGCAGCACCGGACCGGCCAGGTCGACGACCGGCTCGACCGGGCGCTGGCCGATATCGAGTTCCGGCTCAACCAGCTGGAAGGCGGGGCGGGGGCCGGCCCCTCGGGACAGGCCGCGCCGGCGCCTGACGCGCCGCCGGAGGCGGCCGGTGTGCCGGGCACGCCCTCGGCGCCGCCGCCGGGGCGCCCGCCCGGCCGCAGCCCGGACGGCGGTTCGGTCGCCCCGCAGACCTTCGACGACGGCACCGGCACCCTCGGCACGCTGACCTTCCGGACCCCATCCGATGATGCCGGGGATGCCGGGACGGACGCGCGCGGTTCCGGCTTTGCCGGCCCGACGCGGCTGGCTCCGCAGACCGGCGCAGACGGGTCGGCTGGCGGGCAACCGCCGCCACGGACCGGGGAAACCGCGGCTTTGCCCGGTGGCACCCCGGCCGAGGACTATCAGGCCGCCTACCGGCTGCTGCAACAGGGCGACTATGCGGCGGCCGAAACGGCGCTGCAGCAGTTCCTCGCCAGCCATGGCGAGCACCCGCTTGCCAGCAATGCCCAGTACTGGCTGGGCGAGACCTATTACGTCCGCGGCCGCTATGACGACGCGGCCTCGGCGTTCGCCCGTGGCTATCAGCGGTTTCCGGACGGCGCCAAGGCCGTCGACAATCTGCTCAAGCTCGGCATGTCGCTCGCCCGTCTCGACCGCCGGGACGATGCCTGCGTGGCGCTCACCCGCATCGCCACGGAATTCCCGGACGGGCCGATCGCCGTGCAGCGCCGGGCGGAGAGCGAGGCCGAGCGGCTCGGCTGCCCGTGACGCCGGCGGGTCCGGCCGCAGCGATCGATGCCGAAGCGTTTGCGGCGGCCATGGCGGCTTTCGAGCCGTTCGAACCGGAGCCGCTGCTGGCGGTGGCGGTGTCGGGCGGGCCGGACAGCATGGCCCTCACTCTTCTGGCCGATGGCTGGGCCCGTGCCCGCCGCGGCCGGGTGGTGGCGTTCACCGTCGACCATGGCCTGAGATCCGACTCGGGCACGGAGGCGCGCACCGTCGCGGCGTGGATGGCCGGCCGCGGTGTCGCACACCGCATCCTGGCCTGGGAAAGGACGGGGGGCGGCGCCGGGGAGACGGGCCTGCAGGCTGCCGCCCGCGAAGCGCGCTACCGGTTGCTCGAACAGGCCTGTGGCGCCCAGGACATCCTGCACCTGCTGCTCGCCCATACGCGCGACGATCAGGCGGAAACCCTTCTGCTGCGCCTGTCGCGCGGCAGCGGCCCGGACGGCCTGGCGGCCATGCCAGCCTGTCGGGAGCTCCGCCATGTCCGGCTGCTGCGGCCGCTGCTCGGTTTCGCCAAGGCCGATCTGCTGGCGACCTGCCGGGCTCATGGCCAGGACTGGGTGGAAGACCCGTCGAATGCGTTGCCGCGGTATGCGCGCGGGCGTTTGCGCGCCGCCACGGACGCACTGGCGCGGGAGGGGCTCGGCAGTGCGAGCCTGGCGCTGAGTGCGAGCCGGGCAGGGGGGCTGCGGGCCTATGTTGACGGCGAGGTGGCGGCGTTCCTGGCCGCCGCGGCGGTGATCCGGCCGGAGGGATACATCGCCCTCGATGCCGGGCTGCTTGAAGCCGCCCCGCCGGAAATCGCTGCCCGTGGCCTGGCGCGCTGTCTCACCGTCATCGGCGGCGGCGCCTATCCGCCGCGTCATGCCCGGTTGATGCGGCTGTTGGCCTGGTTGCGGCAGTCCCCGGGGCCGGGCGGCGGCGCCGGCGCGACGCTCGGCGGCTGTCAAATCGTCGCGAAGCGAGGGGGCAACACGCCGGGACCGGGTGTCCGGCACTGGCTGATCATGCGCGAACCGGCCAAGGCGCACGACCGGGTCCGCGCCGCGCCGGGACACCGTCTGTGGTGGGACCGCCGCTTCATCGTCGGGCCGCTGGAGCCGGTCGCTGCGGCCGCTGGCGGCTGCAGCGTGCAGCGGCTGGGCCGGCAGGGCGCCGCGCTGCTTGCCGGGGCTGCAGTCCCGGCTGCCGTCCGCGCCGGCCTGCCGGGGCTGTGGCGAAACGATCGGCTGGTGGGACTGCCGGCAATTGCGCCGCGCGAGGGCTTGAAGAGGTCGAACCTGCCGCCTTTTTTCCGTATGGTCTTTGTGCCGCCGGAACCGCTGGCGGGGCCGGGCTTCGGCGCGGCCGGGCCGGATCCGCAATCCGGGTATGGGCCGCGAGCATGACGAGATTGTCTGGCCCGTGCGGGACATTATTTACTTGACGTGAGCGCTCGGGCGTTGACACGGCCGGGGAGGGGACGAGATCAGAACCCCAAGGGGTGCTTTAGCGAGGAGAGGCTTCGTCCTGTGAACAATTTTGGCAAAAACATCGCGCTCTGGATTATCATCCTCCTGTTGCTGGTGGCGCTGTTCAGCGTGTTCCAGAGCTCCAGCAACCGTGGCGGCCAGTCGTCCATCGCCTATAGCGATTTCGTTCAGGCGGTGGAAAGCGGTCGCGTCACGGATGTGACGATCCAGGGCCAGGAGATCTCCGGCCACATGGATGGCCGGCCGTTCAGCACCTATGCGCCGAACGACCCCAATCTGGTGTCGGAGCTGAGCGATTCGGGCGTGCGCATTACTGCGGAGCCCGAAGAGAGCCCGAACATGCTGCTGCAGATGCTGATCAGCTGGTTCCCGATGCTGTTGCTGATCGCCGTCTGGATTTTCTTCATGCGGCAGATGCAGTCGGGCGGTGGCAAGGCCATGGGCTTCGGCAAATCGCGGGCGCGCATGCTGACCGAGCGTACCGGCCGGGTGACCTTCGATGACGTTGCCGGTGTCGACGAGGCCAAACAGGAGCTCGAGGAGATCGTCGATTTCCTCAAGGATCCGCAGAAGTTTCAGCGCCTCGGCGGCAAGATCCCGAAGGGCATGCTGCTGGTCGGTCCGCCCGGAACCGGCAAGACCCTGATCGCCCGGGCCGTGGCCGGCGAGGCGAATGTCCCGTTCTTCACCATCTCCGGTTCGGACTTCGTCGAGATGTTCGTCGGCGTCGGCGCCAGCCGGGTCCGCGACATGTTCGAACAGGGCAAGAAGAACGCGCCCTGCATCATCTTCATCGATGAGATCGATGCGGTCGGCCGCCATCGCGGCGCCGGCCTGGGCGGCGGCAATGACGAGCGCGAGCAGACGCTGAACCAGCTCCTGGTCGAGATGGACGGCTTCGAATCGAATGAGGGCGTCATCCTCATCGCCGCGACCAACCGCCCGGACGTGCTCGACCCCGCTCTGTTGCGCCCCGGCCGCTTCGACCGTCAGGTGGTCGTCCCGGCGCCCGACGTGCTGGGCCGGGAGAAAATTCTCAAGGTCCATATGCGCAAGGTGCCGCTGGCCCCGGATGTCGATGCCCGTACCATCGCGCGCGGCTGCCCCGGCTTCTCCGGTGCCGATCTGGCCAATCTGGTGAATGAGGCGGCGCTGCTCGCGGCCCGTTTCGGACGGCGCGTGGTCGGCCAGGCCGAGTTCGAAGCCGCCAAGGACAAGGTCATGATGGGCGCGGAGCGGCGCTCGCTGGTCATGACCGAGGACGAGAAGAAGCTGACCGCCTATCACGAGGCGGGGCATGCGCTGGTCATGCTGAAGGTGCCGGGCCACGAGCCGCTGCACAAGGTGACCATCATCCCGCGCGGGCGGGCTCTGGGCGTCACCATGTTCCTGCCGGAGCGCGACAAGTACAGCCAGAAGCGCTCGGAGGTGGAGGCGCTCCTTGCCAGCCTGTTCGGCGGCCGGGTGGCCGAGGAGCTGATCTTCGGCAAGCCCAACATCACCACCGGTGCCTCCGACGACATCCGGCGGGCGACCGAGATGGCGCGCCGCATGGTCACGGAGTTCGGCTTCAGCGAGAAGCTCGGGCCGCTGCGCTACAGTGAGAACGAGCAGGAGGTCTTCCTGGGCCATTCGGTCACGCAGCGCAAGAACGTGTCGGATGCGACGGCGCGGTTGATCGATGAGGAGATCCGGCTGGTCATCGACAAGGCCGAGACGACCGCCAGGACCATCCTGACCGACCACCTCGACGGCCTGCACGTCATCGCCAAGGGCCTCCTGGACTACGAGACCCTGTCGGCGGAGGACATCAACGCCCTCCTCCGTGGCGAGTCGATCGTCCGCGAGGATCCGGAAGACACGATGTCGCCGCCGCCGCCGCGCCAGCCGGCCGGTCGCAAATCCTCAGTGCCGACCGGCGGCAAGACCGGCGGCCTCGACCCCGAGCCGCAGGGAACGTAAGCGCGACGGTCATCGGTTTCGGCCAGGGCCCCTCTCCCGCCCGGGAGAGGGGCCGTTTTGCGTTGGGCCGGATTGACCTTACGCGTTCAGACCCGACATGGCGTCCTAGGGATAGCACCGCGCATGACCGGCCACACGTCTGACGAACCTCTTCCGCGGCCGGTGCTGGCGGCCGGGGCGGTCGACGCGGCAAAGGCCGTGTCGCTCGGTGGCGGCCCGTTCGCCTTCAGCCATGTCGAAATCCGGGACCCGGACAGTCGCCGGATCGTCCCGGTCGAGGCGCTGCCTGACGCCCTGCAGCCGGCGCTCGAACGGCTGACGGCGCCGCGCCCGCCTGTAGCCGGCCTGAACTGGCAGCGGCCGCGCATCATGGGCGTCGTCAACGTCACTCCGGACAGCTTTTCAGATGGCGGCGATGCTTTCGATCCCGGCGCGGCCGTGGCGCGCGGCTTGGCGCTGGTCGACGCCGGTGCCGACATCCTCGATATCGGCGGCGAATCGACCCGGCCGGGTGCCACCCCGGTCGATCCGCTCGAGGAGCAGCGCCGCATTGTCCCGGTTATCGCCGCCCTGGCCGACCGCGGCATCCGGGTTTCCGTCGACACCCGCCATGCCCACACCATGAAGGCGGCGCTGGATGCCGGGGCGCAGATCGTCAACGACGTCACGGCACTCCGCGGCGATCCCGCGGCGCTGCGCACGGTTTCGCAGGCCCGCATCCCTGTGGTTCTGATGCATATGCAAGGCGAGCCACAGACCATGCAACGGGCGCCCAGCTATGCCGACGCGCCGCGCGACGTCTACACGTTCCTTGAAGAACGCCTGGCCGCCTGCGCGGCGGCCGGCATCCCGCGCGCGCACGTTCTGGTCGACCCCGGGATCGGCTTCGGCAAGAGCTTGGCGCACAATCTTCAGATCCTGCATCAAGTCGGGCTGTATCACGGCCTGGGCTGCCCGGTGGTCGTCGGCGTGTCGCGCAAGCGCTTCATCGCCGCCCTGAGCCGTGACGAGGCGCCGAAGGACCGGGTGCCGGGCTCGCTGGCCGCGGCGCTTGCGGCGGTGGAGCAGGGGGTCCAGATGGTCCGCGTGCACGACGTCGCGGAAACCGCCCAGGCCCTCGCTGTCTGGCGCGCCATCCGCCTCGGCGGACTCAATGCGACGCCATAATTGCCTGCTCTGCCAACGGTTTCCGGGAAATCTTCAGCAAAGACGTTCAAGCAGCTGCGTAAGCCATTGTGGTGGTTCGGAAAATTCTGTCCCGCTGAGAAGGAACGTAAAGGTCTCTGCCTTAAGTCCAATCTCTGCCTCTTCTGCAGCGATTTCAGCCGGTTGCGGTGCGTCCTTGACAAATCGATAGAGGCCGCCGAACCGACCCACCACCTCCAGGCCGGCTGGAACCGGCCGCCATGACAGCCCTGCCTGGGTGCAAAGCCGCGCGAGACCATTGGCCTCGTCGGTGGCCGTCATCTGTCCGCAATGTTCGACCAGTGCGGCGGCAAAGCCTCCCGCACCGCTGCACGAGTCCGCATCGCCCACGGCATGAAGGCCGCGCTCGGCCGCCGCGGCGGCGTCATGGAACAGCTCGCGATTCCAGGCCAGAGCCTCGGCGGCGCCGGCCGGCATGCCGCGCTCCAGGCCGGGGACCAGGATCATGATGGCAAGCTCGAGGTCCTGGAACTGCCCCGGCGGTCCGAAGAGCAGGCTCTCTTCGCTCAGGCCTTCGGGGAGCGCGGCCAGGACGCCGTCCTCCAGGGCGGCGAGCCGGCCGGCAACCGGGACGGCGACCCCGACGGTGACCGGCGCCTCGCCGTCGAAGAGCCCGCCCGCCGTCCAGCCCTGCAGCAGAGCGAGAATGGCCTGCACCTCGGCCTCGAGTCCGGGGGCGTCTATCGGATGCCAATGCAGGCCTGAAATCCCCGGGTCGGCAGCCGGTATTCCTGTCGATTCGGTGCCCTGGAGCGACAACCCACCGCCGTGGAAGACGGCGCTCAGATATCGCACGATGGCGGGGTGCTGGCGCATCCGGGCGGCCAAAGACGCGGTTTTGGCAGTTTCCGAAGCCGCGGCGAGGGAGAAGCCGCTGTTCACCGGCTGTCGGTCGCGGTCGACGGGCGCCAGGACCATGGCATGGCGGACACGCAGCAACAGAGGCAGCAGCGCGCCGGCGGTGACTGTGCCGGCATCATCGACGATGGCCATGTCGAACAGGCCGTCGGTCAAGGGGAGGTGCGACGGCACGAGGTCGGCCGGCGCGGCCCAAAGGGGGTAATTGCGGACCAGCAGCCGCAGGAACTTGGCGAGCTGCTGGTCGCCGGCGGGGTCGGGCCCGTCCTCTCCGGAATCGTCGACAAAGCGGCGGTCGGATATCGCCTGGAAGACGGCCGCCAGCTTTTCGCCGCTCTTGGCGGCCCCCTTGGCGATGGCGGCACGCCAGACATCGCGCAGCAGGCCCTGCGAGTCGCGGGCCAGACGGCTCTCGGCCTGCGCCAGTTGTTCGGCGATCCGGGCCGCCGGCGGCAGCCGCCGAACTTCGGCCAGCAGCTCGGTTTCCCGCGTACCAAGCTCGCGCCAGCGCGCAATGGTGCGGAGCTGTGCGAAGGCATCGGCCAGGGCTTCTGCCGTCGCCGGATCGCCCAAGGCATTCCGGTCCGGCAGCGGCAGTCCCGCCCAGACCGTATCGGGAAGCCCCGCAACGGCGTCCGTCGCCGTCCCGGCCATGGCCCGAACCCGGGCCTCTGTTTCCTTGCGGCCGAACAGCCGGCCGAACAGGCCGGGCCGTTCCCCGGTCAGAGCCCGCAATTCGGACTCCGCCGCCGCGGCGGTTTCGCCGCCGATCGCCAGCTTGTCGGCATGCGCGAACACGGGCTGCCAGGCCGCCTCGACCCCCGCACGCAACCGCTGCCGCTCGGCCCGGCATTCGGCCAGGGCGCGAATGGCACTGCGTGACGACTCGATCCGTCCCCGGGCCGTCGCCAACTCGCCTTTGGGCTCGGCCAGCGCCCGCTGCCGGGCCTGTTTCGACGGCGGCGCGATGCCGGTCGGCCGCTCGGCTTCCAGCTCGTCGGCCGTGCGCGACAGCCGTGCCAGAATCTCTTCGCCGCCAAGCCGCGGGATCCAGGTCTGGCGCCGCGCCAGCAGGCCCTGGAAGCGCTCGACCACCTCATCGGTCATCTCGGCAACCGGGTGGATGTACAGAACGCTCTGGCCGGACACGACGAGATTGGCGATGGCGTCGGCGATAAAGGCCTCGCGCTCGCCGCCGGGCGAGGCCTCAACCACGCTCAGACCGGCGGAAAGACAGTGCTCCAGCTGTTGCGACGCCGCTTCGCTCAGGGGGTCGATTTCCAGCAAGGGCAGCTGGTCGGCTTTCCTCCTGCCGGCGCCGTCTTCCGGACGGTCGCTCCGCCGGGCGACCAAAGCATGCAGCGCCGTCATATGCGTGGCCGACGCATAGGCGTGGGGCAGGCGCTCAAGCTCGCCAAGTTGGGCCCGCTGCAATGGCGATGACGGACTGACGAACAGGATCGGGGTGCGGTACCAGCCCGGGCCGGCCTGCGACTCCGGAAAAGCCTCCGTCTGAACCTCCGCAAGCGCTGCTTCCGTCAGGTTCAGATGTCCGGCAAGCGCGGCCAGGCAGGCCTCCAGCGACGGGAAGCTGCCATGCTCGATCGTCCGGCAGGCCGCATCCGCCATCGCCGGGTCGTGGCCCGATTCGACAAGCGCCCGGCGACTCAGGCGCGGCCGCCGGTTGGCCGTCTTGCGCAGCTGGGCCGTGTCGAGGCTGAGGCTGACGGTGACCTCGACGAAGAACAGCGGCGTGACCAGACCGCCTGCGTCGACATGAACCGGATACCCATAGGACAGCGTCTGCATGCTGCGGCCGTCGAGGAAGTCCGGCAAATCCGGGTTGTCCGCGATCCGAAAGCCGGCGATGCCCTGGCCATCCCGAAAGAACGTCTCTCGTTCGGTCACCAGCGGAACGAAGAGAGTGCCGCGCCGCTCGGCGCGCAGGCTCAGCCCGAACCGCCCGTCGAAACGCACCTGGTTCCGGGCCCAGGCCACGAGACTTTCCAGCGTCGGCATCGCTTCGCCGTCATCCGGACCGCGACCGGAACGCGGGTCTGCCGGATCCTGGCGGTTGGAAAGAGGTGCAGTCATCGATGGACCGTGACGGATGGCCGAAAGCAGAGAAAGCGTTTCGGGACGGTAGCCTATGTGGCGGGTGTTTGTCCTCAGATTCGAGACGGTTGCGGCGGCGCCCGAGCCTCGTTCCAGTATTTTCCATAATATACCTTATGCGGTAATCCTTCCGGGGTCGATGTGTGGGCTTTGTCCGGCGCCGGCCCTCGCCTGTCTCGGCTTTGTCCGATGCCGGCCATCGTCTAGAGTGCTGCCGCTTCGGCGGCCTGCCCGCCTGCGCCGCCCCGTCGCCTTGAGGGAGCCTTCCATGACCGACCCGATGGATGAGACGGCGCCGCCCATGGTCCGGCTGCTGGCCGTGATGGCCCGGCTGCGGGATCCGGAAGGCGGCTGTCCGTGGGACCTGGAACAGAGCTTCCGCACCATCGCGCCGCACACCATCGAGGAGGCCTATGAGGTCGCCGATGCCATCGAACGCGGCGACATGACGGACCTGAAGGATGAGCTTGGCGATCTGCTGTTCCAGATCGTGTACTATGCACGCATGGCCGAGGAAGCCGGCGCCTTCGATTTCGACGATGTCGCCCGCACCATCACCGACAAGATGATCCGCCGGCATCCGCATGTCTTCGGCGCCGCCGCCGTCGACTCGGCGGATGAAATGACGCAGCGCTGGGAGGACCACAAGGCCAAGGAGCGGGCCGAAAAGGCCGCCGCCTCCGGCCGGCTGCCCAGCGCGCTCGACGATATTGTCGGCGGCCTGCCCGCCCTGAGCCGCGCGCTGAAGCTGCAGAAACGCGCGGCCCGGGTCGGCTTCGACTGGAAGGAAGCGGAGCCCATCCTCGACAAGATCGAAGAGGAGATTTGCGAACTGCGCGCGGTGCTGACCGAGACCCGCGAGACCGCGATCATGGCGGAGCCCGATACCGCGCGCATCGAGGACGAATTGGGCGACTGCTTCTTTGCGCTCGCCAATCTGGGGCGGCATCTCGGGATCGACCCGGAAGCCGCGGCCCGGCACACCAACGCCAAGTTCGAGCGCCGCTTCCGGCGCATGGAAAGCTGGCTGGCGGAGACCGGGCTGGCTGCAAGCGATCTGACGCTGACAGAGCTGGAGACTCTCTGGCAACGGGCCAAGGCCGAGGAGCCGGGCCGCTCATAAGGCGAGGCCTCAGGCCGGTGGCGGCGGTCCCATGGCAGCTGCGGCCTCGGTCCAGCTCTGTGGACCCGGAGCCAGCAAGAGCGGGCCTTGGTGAATGGTCGGGGCGTAGTCCCGCCCGTCCAGAAAGCGGCCCGTGCCGCCCGCAGCCGCGTGGACGAATACGCCGGCCGCGTGGTCCCAGGGATTGAGGCGGTAGAAGAACCCGACATCGGTCTGACCGGCCACAAGATCGAGATATTCGACCCCTGCCCCTTCGATCCGTCTTTGGGTTTTCAGCCGGTGCGCCAGCCGCCGGGTTGCATCCGTTCGCCAGCCGCCTTTGCGCGGAATCACGAAAACGCCGGACATGTCGGACAGACGCCGGCCCGCATCGGCCTCTATTCTTAGAGGCCGGCCGTTCATCACGGCGCCGTGGCCCGCCATGGCCATGGCCAGGACCCGACTCACCGGATGGTAGACCCAGCCGGCAACGGTGCGGCCGTGATGCGCCAGGGCAACCAGGACGGAAAAGCGGTCCTCGCCGCGGGTGAAGCTGCGGGTGCCGTCAAGGGGGTCGAGGATCCAGACCGGGTCCGGACCGGAGAGACGCGCCAGAATCGACGGATCAGCTGCCGCCGCCTCTTCCCCGACCGTCGTCGAGCCCGGAAGGAGCCCGGTCAACGCCTCGGACAGCCGGCGTTCGGAGCGCTCGTCAACCACGGTCACAAGGTCGCCGGGACCCTTTTCCCGGATATCCCGCCGGTCCAGCGTGCCGAAATGCGGCAGGATCTCTTCGTCGGCAACGGCCTCGATGATCGCGGCGACCGCATTCGGGTCGGGAAGCTTCATGCCAATCTTTGCCCGGCTAATTCGAACCCATGCGGCGGTGGCGGAATTTATACCGCATCTCCCGGGCCGCGATAAGGACATGTCGATCCCGGCGCTCGCCCGGCAAGGGCTGCCCGTGCCGTGCGGTGCCGGACAAGCCCGTTCGGGTCAGGTCTGCGTGCCGCTCACCGGTGCCTTGCCTGCCCCGGCCGGCTCCGCCTGGCGCCCGCGGGATGGCCGGACGCTGGCCCGGTTGGTGCTGTCGCGGCCTGCGACTTCGTCCGCCCACTCCTCGATCGCCTGGCCCCTGCCCCGCAACCGGGTGCTGACCGCCGGCACCTCGCGGTCCGCCGGCGGCCGGCGGTCCGGCGGCGTGACAATACCGCCGGAGACGACCATCTTAATGCCCTCTTCGACCGTCATATCGAGGACCACCAGATCGTTGCGCGGCACGAACAACAGAAAGCCGGAGGTCGGGTTTGGCGTTGTCGGCAGGAAGATGTTTACCACCTCATCTTCCGTCAGATGCTGAACCTCCCCTTGCGTGGTGCCGGTGATGAAGCCGATGGCCCACATGCCGCGGCGGGGATATTCCAGCAGCACGACCTCCCGGAACGCGGAGGATTTGTGGGCCATCACGGTTTCGAGGATCTGCTTGAGCGCGCTGTAGACATTGCGCACCACCGGCGTGCGCGTCAGCAGCCGGTCCTGGGCCTGCACCAGGATGCGCCCGACAAAGCCGGCGGCGAACCAGCCGATAAAGACCATGGCTGCGAACACCAGGAGAACGCCGACCCCGGGCACGCCAAACGGGAGGTAGGGGTGGAAGGTATCCGGAACGAGGCCGGCCACCTGGTCGTCGATAAAGGTGATGAACAGCCACGCCAGGTAGATGGTGATGAACAGGGGTGCCGTGACCAGAATGCCGGCGAAGAAATAGGCGCGCAGGCGCCCGAAAAGGCCAAGCCCGCGGTGCTGGGGCGTCGGGCCGCGACGCGGCGAACGAGGTTTTCTGGCTGACACGACCGGAAAGCTCCCGAACCAGACGGCGATCACGCCGTCATCACATGTCGCCCAATACGGCATGACAAAGACTTACGATACAGCAAAATGCCCGGCAGTGGCTTGATGGTGGCGTATGGCGAGCGACCCTCTTGGCCTGACGGGTTCCGGAAATCGGGGTCGCCGATGATCGCACTGACCGCCCTGGCCGCGGCCTCGCCGGCCCATACCATTGGCCAGGACCGCGCCCGCGCGCTTGGCCGGGCGGTCTTTGCCGGTCGCCAGGACGCCTTCGCCCGCATGGGCGAGGTCTATGGCAATGCCGGCGTTCTGGAACGCCAGTCCTGCGTGCCAATCGACTGGTATGGTGTGGAGCACGGCTGGGGCGACCGCAACCGGCTCTATGTCGACCATGCCCTCGCGCTGCTCCGCGAATCGGCGAGCCGCTGCCTCGCCGAGGGCGGCCTGTCGCCCGGCGACGTCGACAGCCTCGTCGTCGTCTCCAGCACCGGGATTGCCACGCCCGGCCTGTGTGCCCGGCTGATGGACCACCTGCCCTTCCGACAGGATGTCGAGCGGCTGCCGGTCTTCGGCCTCGGTTGCGCCGGCGGCGTCCTGGGGCTGGCTCGGGCCGCCGCCCTCGCCCGCGCCCGGCCCGGGGCGACGGTGCTGTTGCTGGTTGTCGAGCTCTGCGGCCTAACCTTCCGCCGCGCCGACACCAGCAAGAGCAACATCATCGCCACGGCCCTCTTTGGCGATGGTGCCTGCGCGGCCCTGATTCGCAATGTCGACGAGGCCGAGGGCGAGAAGCTGCGTCCGCTGGCGTCAATCGGCCCGGCCGGCGAGCATCGCTGGCCCGACAGCCTCGATATCATGGGCTGGTCGATCGAGGAGGACGGGCTGGGCGTGATCTTCTCGCGCGACATCCCTGCCCTGGTTCGCCGCGACCTGCGAGCCGCGGCCGACCGCTTCCTCGGTCGGCACGGTCTCGATACCGCCGATCTTGCCGGTGTCGTGTGTCATCCCGGCGGCGCCAAGGTCCTCCAGGCGCTGGCGGAGGTCTTCGCCTTGAATGACGAGGCCCTGGAGGGCGAATGGGCCGTTCTGTCCCGCCATGGCAATATGTCGGCACCGACGGTGTTGTTCGTGCTGGCCGAGAAGATCGCCCGCGGCGCCCGGGGCCGCCATTTGATGACGGCGCTCGGGCCGGGCTTCACCGCCGGCTTCTGTGTGCTCGACCTTTGAGGACCATGCCTGTGGGCCTGCCGCAGTGGATCATTCTGGCCGTCGCCCTCCAGCGCCTCGCAGAACTCGTCTATGCCCGGCGCAACACCAGGCACCTTCTCGCGGCCGGCGGCGTCGAGTCCGGCGCCGGCCACTATCCTCTGTTCATTCTCCTGCATGGCGGCTGGCTTCTGGCCCTGTTCTTGCTTATTCCCGCTGACGCGGCGATTTCCTGGTGGCTGCTCGGGCTCTTCATTGCCTTGCAGGCCGCCCGTCTCTGGGTCATCGCAAGCCTGGGCCGTTCGTGGACCACGCGAATCATCGTCCGTCCGAATGCGCCGCTGGTCCGGCATGGCCCTTATCGCTGGATGCGACATCCGAACTACGCCATCGTCGCCGTCGAGATCATCATTCTCCCCTTGGCCTTCGGTGAATGGGCGATTGCGCTGATCGCCGGCCTTGCCAATGCCGCACTGCTCCGGCATCGGATCGGTCGGGAGGAGGCCGCTCTGGCGGCAGCACGATCGGGCACGCGGAAAGGGGACCCATGAGGCCGGGCGAGAGGCCGGAGCGGCGGGAGAGCGGGCGGACGCTGGACGCCGTGCCACTGTTTGCGTCCCTGTCACCGGACAGTCGGGCCCGGCTTGCCGCCGCCTGTTCGTGGCACCGCTTCAACGCGCACGAGACCATCATCGACCAGGCCGATGAGGGACGGGACGTCTACTTTGTCGTCAGCGGCAAGGTCCGCGTGGTGGTCTACTCTCTGTCCGGCCGGGAGCTGAGCTTCAGCGATCTCGGCCCCGGCGGCTGTTTCGGGGAGCTGGCGGCGATCGACGGCCGCCCCCGCTCGGCCGCGGTCGTGGCCCTGGCCGATACCATGGTGGCCGGCTTGAGCGGCTCGCAGTTCCTTCAGGTTGTCAGCGAGACCCCGCCACTGGCCGTCGCCATGCTGACGCATCTGGCCGGCCTGGTGCGGCGATCGACCGAACGGATCGTCGATCTCAGCACGCTCGCCGCCAACAACCGCGTCCATGCCGAGGTGCTGCGCCTCGCGGGGCTGGAGCGCCGCGGCAACGAGGCGGTCATCCGCCCGATCCCGACCCATAGCGAGATCGCCGGCCGGGTCAGCACCACACGGGAGACGGTGGCCCGGGTGTTCGGGGATCTCGGCCGCATGGGCCTCGTCGAGCGCCGCAGCGACCGCCTGGTGATTCGCGATTTCGCGCGCTTGCAGGCGATGGTGACCGAAGTCCGCGGCGATGGGTGATGGCGGTTCAAGCCGCGTGACTGAGGGCAGTCTCGCGGTCGCGGCGGTTCTGAACGTGGGGGCCGGCCGGCAGGGTGACGCTGACCGTGGTCCCCTCGCCTTCCTCGCTGACGATGTCGACGCGTCCGGCGTGAAGCTCGATCAGCGACTTCACAAGGCTGAGGCCCAGCCCGGTGCCGCTCTCGCTGCGGGTATACTCATTGTCCACCTGTTCGAACGGCTCAAGGACCTTCTGCAGCTTGTCGGCGGGGATCCCGATCCCGCTGTCGGCGACCGAAAGGCGAACGGTCCGGTCCCCCAGCCGGACGATTCGGATGACGATTCCGCCGCCCCGCGGGGTGAACTTGATGGCGTTTGACAGGAGGTTGAGCAGCACCCGTTTCATGCCCTTCCGGTCCACCACGAGATCGATCTCCTCACCTGCCGCGTCGAATCGCAGGTCGATGGCTTTTTCCTCGGCCCGGACCGCGACCAGCCGCATGGCATCGCGAACCAGCCTGGAAAGGCTGATCAGTTCGAGGTTCATTTTGAACTGGCCGGCCTCGATCTTGGCAATGTCAAGGATATCATCGATGATTTCAAGAAGATGCTGTCCGCTGCGATTGATGTCGCCGGCATATTCCGCGTATTTGTCGGCGCCATCATTGCCAAACATCTTGTCCCGAATGATCGATGAAAAGCCGAGAATGGCATTGAGCGGCGTCCGCAACTCATGGCTCATGCTGGCCAGGAAACGGGACTTCGCCCAGTTCGCGGCTTCCGCGGCCCGGCGCGCCGTCACCGCTTCCTGACGGGACTTGTCGAGTTCTCGCGCGACCCGGCTTACCGATTCGGACTTCTCCTCAAGCCGCGCATTGGCCTCGACGAGGTCGGCGGTCTGCCTGTCGACCAATTGCCGGAGTTGTCGGGTCGCGACCCGCAGCCCCGTCAGAAAGAGCAGTTCGATCAGGATAAAGGCGCCAATGGCAAAGGCGACGTTCGTTGCCTGCGTCGCATGAAAGGCTTCGAAAGCCCCGTCGGCGCTTCGCCAGAGGATGATCCTGCCGATTTCCGGCGGCTCCTCCCCGGCCGGAGCGAAACCATAGAGCGGCAAAGGCGTAACGGAGAGGACCGATCCGCCGTGATCGACCAGATGGGTGCCATCCTTCAATAATTCTTCGATCAGCTCCGGGTCGCTCAACTCGGCTTGAAGATTGAAGTCAGATGCTGCTTCAAAGACAAAGCCATTGATGAATTCACCGTCCAGATACGTCATATTGATGGCGCGGTCGCTGAGAGTATGTCGGAGGTGCTGCTCTTCCAGGAGCACCACGGCCGTGGCGTTGATATCTTCGGCGAAACGCGACACGACATCATAGATTGGAGAAACCGTCTCGACGGAGCCGGCCCGGACAAAGGTTCCTTTTTCCGAATCGAAGGCACGAATCGGGACGACCGCCCGCATCCCGGAGCGAGTCGCGCCCACCTCGAACCCGGCATTCGACAGATTGCTGCCGGCCGTCGAGGAGATCATCGGCCTGCTCCCGCAGAGAGACGCTCCGAACTGTGCCGGCTCATGGAAGCGCAGAACGGACAGGCAGTCGGTGAAAAGGTGGAAATGAATCTGCGGGTGCGAAAACCGAGCGGCGATCACAAAAAGCCGGTCACGAATTTCTTCGAGCCCGGCGGGATCGCCACCCGCCCTGACATGGGTTTCGGCACTCAGGATCAGTTCCTGGATTTCGTCATGATCGGCAATCTCTGAGGCAATATCTAACAGCCGTTCCTCTTCATTGTTCTGAAGGACGCGGAAGCCGTTTGCCAGGTCCCGACCCTCATGCTGGATATTCTCTAGAAGCGCGTCATACCCCGTCTGGTAATTGATATAAACAAAGGTTATATCTATAAATAAAATTGTACCGGTAATAATCAGGAAAAGCTGTGATTTTTGACCTTTATTTCTATTCCTCTTTTCTTCATTTGCTAAAGATTTTGTCTTGCTGAAGTTTCTCTTAAAAAATCCGGAAAAATATTGGCGTACCGTCAGCCAGAACAAGATGTCCGTGCCGGCCCACCTAATTGTTGCCTGTAAACGGCTTTCTTCCGCAGACGTTGACTGGGTCATGCCCAGGAGTCCTTGTTCAATTTGCTTGGTGACCGTGCGCCTGAGTGAATGCTTCTGCATCCTTTTGTGTGGCGGAAATTAAATAGACTCCACTAACAAAAGGCTAATTCTTGAGATTACACTTCTATTGCACTTTTTTTCACACGAAATCGGGTAACCGATACTTGGGCCGTGGGTATGGTTTATGGTGCGACTCTCGCGCCGAGATGATTCGGAACCAATTCGCCCCGGTCTTGTTTCAGGCTCGGTATGCGATCTGTTTGGATCCCATGTTTTGACGGAAGAAGGGCTCTGTCATGAGCTTTAGCCTGGCATCGGCAGCATTCGAGGATGGGTCCACGATCCCTGCGACTTATACCTGTGACGGCACGGATATGTCGCCCCCGCTTTACTGGGCGAACGTGCCGGCGGAGGCCCGCAGCTTCGTGCTGGTGGTCGACGACCCCGATGCCCCCGACCCGGCAGCCCCGCGCATGCGCTTCGTCCACTGGGTGGTGTACGACATTCCGGCCGACTGCGTCGGCCTGCCGGAAGGAGTAACGGCGGACTCTCTGCCGCCTGGCGCCCGTGAAGGCGTCAACGACTTCAAGCAGACCGGCTATCGCGGGCCCTGCCCGCCGCACGGTCGGCACCGTTATGTGCATACGCTGTACGCGCTGGACACCGCACTCGGCGATATCGGCGCTCCGCCACGGGACGTTCTACTCGAGACGATCCGCGATCATGTCCTGTCCAGTGCGACCTTGACCGGTCTCTATGAACGTCGGCCGTGAGCCATAAAGACGTACGCGTACACCCCGGTGCTTAATCCCGGCCGGCGAGAGGTATGGCCGGATGGGGCGCGCCCCGAAGGTCGTACGCGTACGGCTTGTGGGCAATCAGAACTGATAGCGGCGCAGCACGGTCAGAGAGGAGATGGCGCCGAGGAGCTTGTTCGTCGTCGGGTCGACGACGGGTAGGCGAAGGGCACCGCTGGCCAAAAGCTTCAACGCTTCCGCCAAGGGCGTATCCGGGTGCATCACCCTGACATTGCGTTCGGCGAAATCCGCCACCCGGCGCATGAGATGCGGCGCGATCCGGTTATCGACATCCTGAACGGTCTCGTCCTGGGCCTCCTCGCGCGTCTGTTCGCCTTCGGCCTCCGTCGGGAGGAGGAGACGTGCCAGCGTGAACGAGGAAATCTCGCCCGTGAACTCGCCATTCGCATTTACGACCAGCAGGTCCTGCATGTGGTGCTTGACCATGGTCGCCAGAGCCTGCGCCAAAGTGGCCGTATCGGCCACGGTGGGCACCGACCTCACCATATAGTGGCGGCATTGCATGCCTTTATCTCCTCGTCAGCCTATGCCCGAGGCCGACCCGGCTTCCGGGGCCGGCCGGGCCTCGCGGGGGATGGTGCGAGCGGATAGGACGACACCCGCCGTTGACGGCAACAGTTTCTCTCGCCAACACCGCCGATGCAACACCCGGTGAGAGATGCGGTGCAGCTATGCGCCCGGCTGGACGCGCGGGGCGATTGTCTGTACAAGGCACTCCGAGGCGTCACCCAGGCCGCAAGGCTTTCAAGAGGCGTCAACTGAAAGTCGCCCGCACCCCCGTCCTGTGAACACACCTCTGGGAGTCCAACGCGCGTGGGGCCCCGGCAGCGGAGCTGACCGGCGGCCTGCCCCGGCTGGAGGAGAACGGCATGGAATCCGGCGTCAATACCGGGCTCGTGGCGCTGATCGCGGCAGCGATCGGTCTAATCGTCGCCACCAGCCTCTACTTCATCTCGACCCGTCAATCGACGGGCAATGACCGAATCCGGGAGATCGGCGAACAGATCCATCTCGGCGCAATGACCTATCTGCGCTGGCAATATCTGCGGATCGGGGTCTTCGTGGCCGTCGTCGCTCTCCTGCTAACCTTCCAATATGGCCTGCCTATGACCGGCGCCTTCATCTTCGGCGCCGTCGCATCGGGTCTGGCAGGATTGGTCGGCATGCAGGCCGCGACGAAGGCCAATGTGCGGACCACTGCCGCAGCGATGGAAAAAGGCGCGCAGGCTGCGCTGCTGACCGCCTTCAACGGCGGTGCGATCATGGGGATCGCCGTATCGGGCTTCGGCCTCATCGGTATCGGCGTCCTGTTCTATTTCGTCGGCGGTGCCTTCGACAGCGTCACGATCCTGTGGGGCTTTTCGATGGGCGCTTCGTCGATCGCCCTCTTCGCCCGCGTCGGTGGCGGCATCTTCACCAAGGCTGCGGACGTTGGTGCCGACCTCGTCGGTAAGGTCGAAGCCGGTATCCCGGAAGACGATCCGCGCAATCCGGGCGTCATCGCCGACAATGTCGGCGACAATGTCGGCGATGTTGCGGGCATGGGCGCCGACATCTTCGAATCCTATGTCGGCTCCATGGTCGCGACGATCACCATCGCGGCGACCATGTCGATCGACAACATCATGCGGACCTTCGGGGAATCCGGGATCCCCGATCGCCTGCTTGAAATGGCGGGAGTCCTCAACATTCCGGCGCTGACCGGCAGCGAGGTCGACACCGCCAAGCTGATGCTCATGGCCTTGCCGGTGGGCATGGCGATCGTCGGTTTCATTGCCTCGCTGATCGGCATTCTCGGCATGCCGCTGTTCCGGCAGCTGGGGGCGGAGAAGGCGATCGCCATCGCCGAAATGTCCGCCGCCGTGCTGTTCCTGGCCTTCGCCCTGGCGGCCTTCCTGGTGTTCGGCTTTGGTCTCGGGATCTTTGCGGCGATCCTGGCCGGCAATCTCGCCGGTATCCTGATCGGGCGGGCCACCTGGTATTACACCTCCTCGCGGCCGGTCTTCAAAATCGCCAACGCCTCGAAGACCGGGCCGGCGACCAACATCATCACCGGCATGGCCGTGGGCATGGAATCCTGCGCCGCGCCGCTGCTGGTCATCGCCATCACCATCCTGATTTCCTTTGAGGTTGCGGGGCTCTACGGCATCGCGATCGCCGCCGTCGGCATGCTGGCGACTGCCGGCGTGACCATGACCATCGATGCCAGCGGCCCGGTCTCGGACAATGCCGGCGGCATTGCCGAGATGGCGGAACTGCCGGACGATGTCCGCGACATCACCGACCATCTCGATGCCATCGGCAACACCACGGCAGCGACCGGCAAGGGCTTCGCCATCGGCTCGGCGGCGCTGACCGCTCTTGCACTGTTTGTTGCCTTCAAACAGTCGGTGGAATTGCTGTCCGACGAGCCGATTACCATGGACCTGACAGACCCGCCCGTGGTTATCGGCGCTCTGATCGGAGCCATGGTCGTCATGCTGGCCGCGTCGATGACCATGACCTCGGTCGGCCGGGCCGCCGCTGAAATGGTGGCGGAGATTCGCCGCCAGTTCCGCGAAATCCCCGGTCTGCTGCAGGGCGTGGCCAAGCCCGACACGGCCCGATGCGTCGCGATCTCCACAAGTGCCGCGTTGAAAGAGATGGTGGCGCCGGGCGTCCTGGCCGTCGTTTCTCCGGTCGTCGTCGGCTTCTTCATCGGCCCGGCGGCGCTTGGCGGCATGCTGCTGGGCGCACTTCTGGTCGGCGTCGTGTTGGCCCTGCTCATGGCCAATACCGGCGGCGCCTGGGACAATGCCAAGAAGTTCATCGAACGCGGCGAGCTGCAGGATGAGCGGAAGGGCGGCGACGCCCACGCGGCGGCGGTTATCGGCGATACCGTGGGTGACCCCTTCAAGGACACCACAGGCCCGTCGATGAACATTCTGGTGAAGCTGCTCTCGATCGTCTCGCTGGTGATCATCCCCTTCATTATCTAGACGGCATCAAGCGAGCGCGGCTGACGCGATTCGGGGCACGGGCGGTCCGCCGTCCGTGCCCTTTCTTTCTTTGCAGGACCGCGCGGATTGCCTGACCGCTTCCCTTGCATGTCCGCCCTTTGCTATGAGCAGAGATCGGCGGCGGGAGAGAACTCCGCCGTCCGGCATCGCTGAGGGAGATTGCACGCGGCCATGCCAGATACCGGACCCGGGGCCACCGCCGGCCTCAAGCCCTTTCTCGGACGCGTCGCCCAGGGCGAGCGGCTGAGCGAAGCCGACGCCGCCGCCGCCTTCGAAATCATCATGTCGGGAGAGGCCACCGCCGCCCAGATCGGCGGGTTCCTGATGGCGCTGCGGGTCCGCGGCGAAACAGTCGAGGAAATCACCGGCGCAGCCCGGATCATGCGGGCCAAGGCGCTGACCATCGACGCGCCGGACCGCGCCATGGATTGCTGCGGCACCGGCGGCGACGCCTCCGGCAGCTACAATGTCTCGACCGCCGTCTCCTTCGTCCTCGCCGCGGCCGGCATCCCGGTGGCCAAGCACGGCAACCGCGCCCTGTCCAGCCGCTCCGGCGCCGCCGACGTGCTGGCGGCGCTCGGCGTCAATATCGACGCCGATATGGAGCATGTCCGCCGGGCCTTGTGGGACGCCAATCTCTGTTTCCTCATGGCGCCGCGCCATCACGGCGCCATGCGCCATGTCGGGCCGACCCGCGTCGAGCTCGGCACTCGGACCATCTTTAACCTCCTCGGCCCGCTCTCCAATCCGGCCGGCGTCCGACGCCAATTGCTGGGGGTTTTTTCTCCGGACTGGCTGGAGCCGCTGGCCCGGGTTCTTGGCCAGCTCGGGGCCGAGCGCGCCTGGGTGGTGCATGGGGCCGACGGGCTCGACGAGCTGACCACGACGGGGCCGACCGACGTCGCCGAATGGCGTGACGGCGCGGTCCGGCGATTCGCGGTGAGCCCGGAGGATGCCGGACTGCCGCGGGCCCGCCCCGACACCCTGCGCGGCGGCGATGCCGAGACCAATGCCGCGGCACTCAAGGCGCTGCTCGGTGGAGCGCCGGGCCCCTATCGCGACATCGTGCTGCTGAACGCCGCCGCGGCCCTGATCATCGCCGACCGGGTCGAAACCCTGGCCGATGGCGCGCGACTGGCCGCGCAGCTGATCGACGGCGGCCATGCCCGCGCGGCGCTCGACCATTTCCGCGCCATCACTCTCGCCCCGATGCCGGCGGCGGAGGCGGAAGATGGCTGACGTTCTCGACCGCATCTGCGCCGGCAAGCGCGCGGAGGTGGCCGCCCGCCGCGCCGCCCGCCCCTATGAGGACGTCCTGGAGGCTGCCCGCGCCGCACCGCCGCCGCGCGGCTTCGCCGGGGCTCTCGTCGCTGCCGCCGCCGCCGGAAGGACCGGACTGATCTGCGAGATCAAGAAAGCCTCGCCGTCCAAGGGACTGATCCGGGCCGATTTCGACCCGGCCACCCTGGCCCGTGCCTATGCCGATGGCGGTGCCACCTGCCTGTCGGTGCTGACCGACACGCCCTGGTTCCAGGGGACGGACGCGCATCTGACGGAGGCCCGCAGGGCCGTCGCCCTGCCGGTGCTGCGCAAGGACTTCACGCTCGACCCCTATCAGCTCGCCGAAGCGCGGGCGCTCGGCGCCGACTGCGTGCTGCTGATCCTGGCGGCCTTGTCGGATGAGGAGGCGGCGGCGCTCGCCGCGGAGGCGGCGGCGCTTGGGCTCGATGTGTTGTGCGAGGTGCATGACGAAGCCGAACTCGCCCGCGCCCTGGTCCTGCCCTGCCGGCTGATCGGCATCAACAACCGCAATCTCAAGACCCTGGAGGTCGATCTGGCGACGACCGAGCGTCTGGCGCCGCTGGTGCCGCCCGACCGGCTGGTAGTGGCGGAGAGCGGCCTCGCAACCGCCGCCGACCTTGCCCGCATGGCGCGGTTGGGTGTGACCACCTTTCTCATCGGGGAGAGCCTGATGCGCCAGCCGGACCTTGCGGCGGCGACGCGCCTGATGCGCATTCCGGAAGACGCAGCCCTCCCGGCTTCGTCATGACCGGCGGGTTCAGCCATTTCGACGAGGCCGGCCGCGCCCGCATGGTCGATGTCGGCGACAAGCCCGAGACCGCGCGCACCGCGACGGCCGGGGCCCGGGTCGGGATGAGCGCGGAGACCGTGCAACGCGTCCGCGATGGGGCGATCGGCAAGGGCGATGTGCTCGGCGTCGCGCGCCTTGCCGGCATCATGGCGGCCAAGCGCACCCCCGATCTCATCCCCCTCTGCCATGTCTTGCCCCTCGACAGCGTCGCCGTCGACCTGACCTGCGAGGACGACCCGCCCGGTATCGCCATTCATGCGACGGTGACGGTCACCGGCCGCACCGGAGTCGAGATGGAGGCGCTCACTGCGGCGGCCATCGCCGCTCTCACCGTCTACGACATGTGCAAGTCGGCGGAGCGCGGCATGTCGATCGGCGAACTGCGCCTCCTGACCAAGAGCGGCGGCCGTTCCGGCCCTTACGAGGCGCCCCCGTGATCGCGGTCGAGGAGGCGCGGGATCGTATCCTGGCGGCCTTTGCTCCGCTCCCGGGGGAGGTGGTCGGGATTGCCGAAGCCTTCGGCCGGGTTCTGGCGGGGGACGTGGCGGCGCGGCTCGACCGGCCGCGCGACGCCCTGTCGGCCATGGACGGCTATGCCGTGCGGGCCGCCGATACCGGCAGCGCACCGGTCAGCCTGGAGGTGATCGCCGAAATCCCGGCCGGCGGCCGCTTCGATGGCGAAATCGGCTCCGGGCGCTGTGCCCGCATCTTCACCGGTGCTCCCCTGCCCGCCGGCGCCGACGCCGTCGTCATTCAGGAGAACACGGGCGCGCTGCCGGATGGCCGGATTGAAATCCGCGAAGCCGTGGCGCCGGGACGCCATGTCCGCCCGCCGGGACAGGATTTTCGCCAGGGCGACGTCCTCTTGACGGCCGGCCATTGCCTGACGGCACGTGATATCGGCCTCGCTGCGGCGATGAACAGACCCTGGCTGAGCGTCAGGCGGCGGCCGCGGATCACTCTGCTGGCAACCGGCGACGAGTTGGTCCGTCCCGGCGAGCCGCTGGGCCGGGACGGCATCCTGAGCGTCAACACGCTGGCCCTGGCGGCGCTGGTGACCGCTTGCGGTGGCGTGCCGGTCGATCTCGGCGTCGCGCCGGACGACCGGACGTCCCTGCGCACTCTGGCGGAGGCCGCCGGCGGGGCGGACGTCCTGGTCACCAGCGGAGGCGCCTCGGTCGGCAAGCATGACCTTATTCGGGAGGTCCTGGGCGCCGGCGGTGCGGATATCGATTTCTGGCGGATCGCCATGCGGCCCGGCAAGCCGCTGATGTTCGGCCGCTTCGCCGGCGTGCCGCTGCTCGGGTTGCCGGGCAACCCGGTCTCCGCCCAGATCTGTGCCCTGCTCTTCCTGCGGCCTATCCTTTTCCGGCTCCAGGGTCTGGCCGCCGAACCGATCGCGCCACCGACCGCCCGCCTCGGATGCGCTCTGCCCGGCAATGACGCAAGACGGGATTTTCTCCGGGCCCGGTTTGCCCGTGACGGAAACGGCAGCCTGCAGGTTACCCCCTTTCCGGTCCAGGACAGCGCCATGCTGGCCCCTTTGGCGGCGGCGGATGCTCTGATCGACCGGGCGCCGCACGCGCCGCCGGCGGCGCCGGGCGATACCGTCCCCGTCCTGCTCTTCCCGCCCGGGCACCAGCAGCTGTGATCGTACTGCAACACTTCTGAACAGACAGCGAACAACGCTTGACGTTTTGGTTTTGTTCTGTCTAACTGGGGCCCGTACGCACTGCGACGATCGCCGAGGGCTCATCAGCATGTTAACGCGCAAGCAACAAGAACTTCTGGTCTTTATTCACCAGAAATTGAGCGAGACCGGCGTGTCGCCCTCATTCGACGAAATGAAAGCGGCACTCGGGTTGAAATCCAAATCCGGCATTCACCGCCTGATCAGCGCCCTGGAAGAACGCGGCTTCATTCGCCGCCTGCCCCATCGCGCCCGCGCGCTGGAGGTGCTGCGACTGCCCCAGGGATCGGAGGGCGAGTTGACCGCAGGCGAGGATATGTCCGCAGCCGCGCAGACGGCCCCGGCACGGCCCAGCTTTACGCCAACGGTCATCAAGGGGCATTTCCCGCCGCCGCCCAACCGGGCGCCCGCCGAGCCCGCGGCCGGCGAGGGCGAAACGGTTCAGCTGCCGCTTTACGGCCGCATCGCCGCCGGCACGCCGATCGAAGCGTTGCGCGACCACTCGACTTTTGCGGATGTCCTGGCCAGTTTGCTGGGTTCCGGCGATTATTATGCGCTGGAAGTGGCCGGCGACTCGATGGTGGACGCCGGCATTCTCGACGGCGACACGGTTGTGATCTGCCGCACCGAGACGGCCGAAAACGGAACAATCGTCGTCGCGCTCGTCGACGACGCGGAAGTCACCCTGAAACGGCTCCGCCGCAAAGGCAATACCATTGCCCTGGAGCCCGCCAATGCGGCCTACGAAACCCGGATTTTCGGGCCCGACCGGGTCAAGGTTCAGGGCCGCCTGACCGCTCTCATCCGTCGCTATCGATGACTTGCCGGTGCCCTGATTGCGACACGCTGAAGCTGGACACACCGGGAGGCGTGTGATTATTACGTTTTAAGACCAAAGCAGGCTCAGCCTTCCAGCCTCGGACATCGCCATGCTCTCCCTGCCGGTTCGCTCCATTGCTTCTCTCCGGCACGAGCTGGCTCGGGTCTGTGCGGTTGCAGGTCTCGTGGTGATGCTTGCCGCCTGCGACGAGGCCCCGTCCGAGAACGGCAATCCGGCCGGTACCGCAACGGTCCCGACCGTCACGGTCACGGTGGTGGCGCGGCAGCCGGTCACCGAATCCTTCAGCTTCGTCGGGCGAATCGAAGCCGTCGACCATGTCGACATCCGGGCCCGGGTGCAGGGCTTCCTGGAACAACGGATGTTTGAGGAGGGGGAGGATGTCGGGGTCGGCGATCTTCTGTTTCTGATCGAGCCGGAACCGTTCGAGGCGGCCGTTGCACAGGCGGAAGCAAATCTGGAGCGGGCGCAAGCGGCAATCCCCTTGACCGAGCGTGCCCTGGCCCGCGCGGAGCAGCTGTTCTCGCGCGGGAATGTCAGCGAGGCGGCGCTTGACGATGCCCGCGCTGCGACCGAACAGGCGCGGGCCGATGTCGCCGCAGCCGAAGCCGAACTGGAGCGGGCGAGGATCGATCTGAGCTATACCCGGATCGCCTCGCCGATCGCCGGGCAGGTGAGCCGCTCGGTTTACAGCGTCGGCAATCTGGTGGGGCCGGACAGCGGCGTGCTGACGACGGTCACCAGCCTCGATCCGATCTATGCAACATTCTCGGTCAGCGAGCGCGACCTCGTCACCTTCCGCCGGCAAAGGCTCGAGGGCGGCCCGGATACAACGGACATCGTCCTTGGCCTGCGCCTGCCGGATGACAGCGCATACGCGCAGGAGGGCCTGATCGACTATGTCGATACCCAGGCCGATCCGGCCACCGGCACGGTCGGCGTGCGCGGGGTTTTCGAGAATCCGGACAGTCTGCTGCTGCCCGGCCAGTTCGTCACCGTACTCCTCCGCGGCCGCGAGCCGGAGCAGGTGCTGCTGGTGCCCCAATCCGCCATTCAGCAGGACCAGGCCGGGCGCTTCGTCCTCGGCGTCGACGCCGAGAACCAGGTCGAGGTCCGGCGCGTCCAGGTGAGCCGTCAGGTCGACACCGCCTGGGTGGTGGAGGGCGGCCTGAGCGAAGGCGATCTCGTCATCACCGGAGGTTTGCAGCGCATACGCCCCGGGGTGGCCGTAGAACCGGTCTTTGCCGACACGCCGGCCGGGGAGTAACGGCCCATGCTCTCGGCCTTTTTCATCGAGCGACCGAAATTCGCCTTCGTCATCTCGATCGTCATTTCGCTCGCCGGGCTGATCGCTGTGACCCGGCTGCCGATCGCCGAGTTTCCGGACATCTCGCCGCCGCAGGTCCAGGTTACGGCAAGCTATCCCGGCGCCAGCGCCGAGGTTGTCGAGGAGACGGTGGCGGCGCCCATCGAGGCGCAGGTCAATGGCGTCGACGACATGGTCTATATGTCGTCGACCAGCGCCAATGACGGCAGCTATACGCTGAACGTGACCTTCGAGGTCGGCACCGATCCAGACATCGCTGCCGTCAATGTCCAGAACCGGGTCGCCCTGGCCATTCCGCAATTGCCGGAAGAGGTCTCCCGCCGCGGCGTGTCGACGAAGAAGCAGTCGACCAATATGCTCCTCGTGGTGAACCTGTATTCGCCTGACGAAACTTATGACGCGATTTTTCTCGACAATTATGCCCGGATCAATCTGCGCGATGCTCTTGTGCGTTTGCCGGGCGTCGGCGAAGCGCAGGTTCTGGGCGGGCTCGAATACGGGATGCGGATCTGGCTCGATCCCGACCGGCTGACGGCGCTCGGCCTGAACACGACCGAGATAATCGATGCGATCCGCGACCAGAACGTTCAGGTCGCCGCCGGGCAGATCGGGGCGCAGCCGGCGCCGGACAACCAACAGTTCCAGTATACGATCCAGGCGCGCGGCCGGTTGGCGGATGTGACGGCCTTTGAGAACATTATCGTCCGGGCCAATCCGGGCGGCGCCACCATCCGCATCCGTGACGTGGCCCGCGTCGAACTTGGCTCGCAGAGCTATTCCTATTACGGCCGCCTCAATGGCCTGCCCAGCACGGTCGTCGCCGTCTACCAGTCGCCGGGCGCCAACGCCCTGGCAACCGCCGAGGCCGTCTATGCGCTGACCGAGGAACTGTCGAGCCGCTTCCCCGATGGCCTCGACTACGCGATCGTCTATGATACCACAAATTTTATCAATCAGACCATCCAGGAAGTGGTGATCACGCTTTTCGTTGCCTTCGTCCTGGTGGTCTTCGTTGTCTATCTGTTCCTGCAGGATTGGCGGTCGACGCTCATCCCCACCATCGCCATTCCGGTGTCGCTGATCGGCACTTTCGCGGTGATGCTGGCGGCCGGCTTCTCGCTGAACACCATCTCGCTGTTTGCCTTGATTCTGGCTATCGGCCTGGTCGTCGACGATGCCATCGTCGTGGTCGAGAATGTTCAACGGCTGATGAGCGAAGAGGGGCTGGACCCCAAGGCAGCGACGCGGAAGGCGATGGTCCAGGTGACCGGTCCGGTGGTCGCCACCACACTTGTGCTGTTGGCGGTGTTCGTGCCGACCGGCTTTCTGCCGGGCATCACCGGCCAGCTCTACCAGCAATTCGCCGTGACCATCTCGGTGGCGGTCGTCATCTCGTCGATCAATGCCCTGACGCTGAGTCCGGCACTTTGCGCCACGGTGCTGAAGCCGGGCGGAGCCAGGCCGGGCCTGCTGCTGCGCGGCTTCGAGCATGCGCTGACACGGACCCGAAACGGCTATGTCGGAGCCTGCCGGTTCCTGATCCGGCGCGCCGTCATCGGGCTCGTGCTGCTGGGCGCCGTGTTCGGCGGCGTGTATTGGCTGGTCGGCGCCGTGCCGACCGGGTTCGTGCCGCTGGAGGACCGCGGCGCGTTCATGATCGACGTCCGGCTGCCGGATGCAGCATCCCTCAACCGGACCGAGGATGTGGTCGCCGAGATCGAGTCCATTCTCCTGGAAACCGAGGGCGTCGCCGATGTGGTGTCGGTCCCCGGCTACAGCATTCTCGGCGGCTCCGTGGCCTCGAATGCGGGGCTGGTCATCGTCGTTCTCGACCATTGGAACGAACGCGACGTGCCGGCCCTCTTCCTCGACAGCATTCTCGCGCGGCTACGCGGCGAGTTTCTCGCCATCGGCAATGCCAATGTCTTCCCCTTCAATGTCCCGCCGATCCCGGGCCTGGGCACGACCGGGGGCATTGAGCTGCAGCTGCAGGATCTGGGCGGCCGGCCCGCCAGCGAACTGGCGGCGGCGATGCGCAGCCTGATTTTCGCGGCGAACCAACACCCGGTGCTCAACAATGTGTTCAGCACTTTCAGCGCCGATGTCCCGCAGCTCTTCGTCGACCTGGACCGGGAAAAGGCGCAGACCCTCGGCATCCCGATCCTGGAGGTCTTCACGACCCTGCAGACCAATCTCGGGTCGCTTTATGTCAACGATTTCAATCTATTCGGCCGCGTCTATCGCGTCATGCTGCAGGCCGAAATGCCATTCCGCGATCGCATCAACGATATCGAGCGGATCCATGTCCGCTCTGCCTCCGGCGAGATGGTCCCGATGCGGACCCTGGCCCGGGTCGAGTCGATCCTCGGTCCGGAGGTTGTGACCCGCTTCAATATGTTCCGGTCCACCCAGATCAACGGCGAGCCGGCGCCCGGCCACAGTTCCGGCGAGGCGATTGCGGCCATCGAGGACGTGGCGGCGGAGGCTCTGCCGGACGGCTATGATTTCGAGTGGACCGGTCAGGCCCTCGAAGAGATCAAGTCGGGCGGCCAGGCGCCGGTCATTTTCGCGCTCGCGTTCATCTTCGCCTATCTCTTCCTCGTCGCGCAGTATGAAAGCTGGTCGGTCCCCATCTCGGTCATGCTGTCGATCGGCGTCGCGATCTTCGGCGCCCTCTTCGCTTTGTGGCTGTCCGGGCTGGAGAACAATGTCTACGCGCAGATCGGCTTCGTGCTGCTGATCGGCCTGGCGGCCAAGAACGCCATCCTGATCGTCGAATTCGCCAAGGAGCAGCGGGAAGGCGGCCTGTCGATTGCCGACGCGGCGCTGACGGCCGCCCGGCTGCGCTTCCGCGCCGTCCTGATGACGGCCTTCTCGTTCCTGCTCGGCATCCTGCCGCTTGTCGTGGCGACCGGGGCCGGGGCCGCCAGCCGGCGCGCCATCGGCACCACCGTTTTCGGCGGCATGCTGGCGGCAACCGTGGTCGGGATTCTGCTGATCCCGGTCCTCTACTTCGTCTTCCAGAGTGTGCGCGAGCGGGTCAAGGGGGCGGTGTCGGGCCCGGAACCGGCCCCCGAAAGCGCGGCGCGGGAGTAGGATGAGCGGTTGGGGCGGGACTCCGACCCATGGCCGCCGCCCGCCCCGTCTCGACCCGCCCGGAATGAGTCAGTCCACCCGCCGGATTGTGCCCTCCCAGCCGCGCGTTCGGCCGCCACGGCCTGTGCGTATGCCTTCGACGGCGAATTCGCCGTCGCCGATCCGCTCGATCCGGCGTTCGCCGCTCGCCGTCCGTCCGCCGGGCCCGGTGCGCGACCAGGACGAAAAGCCGCTGCCCGCCTCGCGATCCCAGCGGCGCTCGAAGCTGCGGCTGCGCTCGCGGCCCTCAGGCCCGATCACCGTCGTCTCGCCGCTGCGGCTGCCGTCGCCGCCACGCACCGTGCGCTCAAAAGTGCTCTCGCCGTTCGGGCCGGTGATCGTACCGGTCCAGCGACGTTCCGCCTGAGCCGCGGCGTCGCCGGCGCCGGCGAGAATCAGCATGGCTGCAACGGCAAGGCCGGCCACACCGCGCCGGCCGTAGGAAAAGGTGGAACTCTGCATGTCCCTGTTCTCCCGTTTGATCAGGCCGCCGCCACCGCGGGACAGGCCGGCCCTTGTCCATCCGCATCGCCCCTTTAACGGCGGCTTTCCCCGAACCCGTCGCAGGAATTGGTCATAGGTTTGTTGCACCGAAGACCCTATATTGGGCGAAAATCGTGGGACTGGCGCGCCGGAGCGCGGCTCATGAACCACGGGGGGGAACACGCGCAAGGTCCGGCGGAGCAAGGCCGCCGCCGAAATCCGTCAAGAAGGCAGTCATGACCACCCAGGCAGAGCTGACATCATTCCTTTACGCACAAAACGCCAGTTTCCTCGCCGACCTCTATCGCCGATACCGCGATGACCCGGGGTCCGTCGACCCCAGCTGGGCCAGTATCTTCGGATCGCTCGGGCCCGAGGCCGGCGAGATTATCGACGAATTCACCGGTCCCAGCTGGGCGCCCCGCAGAGGCGATGGCAATGGGACGCTTCCCGAAGCCGACGGCATGCCCGCGTTCCCCGCCGAAGCGCAGACGCCGAAATCATCGGCGCGCGGGACGGGTGCCGCGACTCCCGCCGGGCCCGGGACGGGCGCCATGGCGGCTGCCGCGCCGGAAGAGTCCACGGCGATCCCGCCCGAACAGCTGCGCCAGGCCACCATCGACAGCATCCGGGCGCTGATGCTGATCCGCACCTACCGGGTGCGCGGCCATCTCAATGCCAAGCTTGATCCGCTCAAGCTGGAGCAGCGCGGCCCTCATCCGGAACTCGACCCCCGCAGCTATGGCTTTACGGACGCGGACTGGGACCGGCCGATCTTTACCAACAACGTCCTCGGTTTCGAGACGGCGACGCTGCGCCAGATCATGCAGCGCCTCGACGAGACCTATTGCGGGTCGATCGGCGTCGAGTTCATGCATATCCAGGATCCCGATCAGAAGGCCTGGATCCAGCAGCGCATCGAGAACATTCACAATCGCACCGATTTCACCCTGGAGGGCCGGCGTGCCATCCTGCAGCGGCTGACGGCGGCCGAGTCCTTCGAGCGGTTTCTCAATCTTAAATACACGGGCACCAAGCGCTTCGGCCTGGATGGCAGCGAATCCCTGGTCCCCGGCCTGGAGCAGATCCTGAAGCGCGGCGGTCAGCTCGGCCTGAAGGAGATCGTTATCGGCATGCCGCATCGCGGCCGGCTCAACGTGCTGGCCAATGTCATGGGCAAGCCCTTCGCCGCGATCTTCTCGGAGTTCCAGGGTAATCCGGCCAATCCGGAGGACGTGCAGGGCTCGGGCGACGTCAAGTATCACCTCGGCACCTCGTCGGACCGGGAGTTCGACGGCAATTCCATCCATCTCTCGCTGACCGCCAACCCGTCGCACCTCGAGGCGGTGAACCCCGTGGTTTGCGGCAAGGTGCGGGCCAAGCAGATGCAGCGCGGCGACTATGACCGGGACGAGGTGCTCGGCGTGCTGCTGCATGGCGATGCTTCCTTTGCCGGCCAGGGCATCGTCGGCGAGACGCTGATGCTCTCGGAACTCAAGGGCTATCGCGTCGGCGGCACGATCCACTTCATCGTCAACAACCAGATCGGCTTCACGACCACGCCGCAATATTCGCGCTCCGGGCCCTACCCGTCGGAAATGGCCAAGGCCATCCAGGCGCCGATCTTCCACGTCAATGGCGACGATCCGGAGGCGGTCGTCCATGTCTGCCGCATCGCCATCGAGTTCCGGCAGCAGTTCAAGAAGGACGTGGTCGTTGACATGTTCTGCTACCGCCGGTTCGGGCATAACGAAGCGGACGAGCCGGCCTTCACCCAGCCGGTGATGTACAAGACGATTGCCCAGCACCCGTCGGTCCGGGAAGTCTATGCCGGCCGGCTGATCCATCAGACGCTGATCGGCGAGGACGAACCCGAGACCTTCGTCCGCGAGTTCCACGACAAGCTGGAGGGAGAGTTCGAAGCCTCCAATACCTATCGCCCGAACCAGGCGGACTGGCTGGGCGGAGCCTGGTCGGGCCTGACCATTGCCAAGGCCGGCGACCGCCGCGGCACGACCGGCGTCGGCGAGGATTTCCTCAAGGAGGTGGGGCACGGGCTGCTGCAGGTGCCGGAGGGCTTCACCCTGAACTCGAAGCTGGTGCGGCAGTTCAAGAACAAGGAGCGGATGCTCGAGACCGGCAAGGGCATCGACTGGGCGACGGCCGAAGCGCTGGCCTTCGGGACGCTGGTCCGGGAAGGGGTCCCGGTGCGGCTGTCGGGTCAGGATTCCGGTCGCGGCACCTTCTCCCAGCGCCACGCCGTGGTCTATGACCAGGAGACCGAGGAGCGGCACGTGCCGCTGAATGCCCTGCACCCCGACCAGGCGGTGTTCGAAGTCCATGACAGCCCGCTATCCGAGTTCGGCGTGCTTGGCTTCGAATACGGCGTCAGCCTGGCCGAGCCTTGGGCCCTGGTGGTCTGGGAAGCGCAGTTCGGCGACTTCGCCAATGGCGCCCAGGTGATCATCGACCAGTTTATTTCTTCCGGCGAAAGCAAATGGCTGCGCATGTCCGGCCTGGTCATGCTGCTGCCGCACGGCTATGAGGGCCAGGGCCCCGAGCACTCCTCGGCCCGGCTCGAGCGGTTCCTGCAGATGTCGGGCGAGGACAATTGGCAGGTCGTTTATCCGACGACGCCGGCCAACTATTTCCACGTCCTGCGCCGGCAGATTCACCAGAACTTCCGCAAGCCTCTGGTGGTGATGACGCCGAAATCGCTGCTGCGTCACAAGGACTGCGTCTCCGATATCAGCCTGTTCACCGGCGACAGCAGTTTTCACCGGGTGCTGCACGAAGACACGCAAATCGGCCCGCCGGAGGAGATGCGCCGGGTGGTTCTCTGCGCCGGCAAGGTCTTCTATGACCTGAAAAAGGAACGCGATGAGCGGGGGCTGACGGACGTCACCCTGGTGCGGCTGGAGCAGCTCTATCCCTTCCCCGATACGGCGCTGGCCGAAGAGCTGAAGAAACACCCCAAGGCGGATATCGTCTGGTGCCAGGAAGAGCCCCGGAACATGGGTGCGTGGTACCATGTTGACCGCAAGATCGAGGCGCTGCTGCACCAGATCGGGCATGAGGCCCGGCGGCCGAGCTATGCCGGCCGGGCAGAGGCCGCCTCCCCCGCCACCGGGCTGCTGCGCCGGCATAATCAGGAACAGGCAAAGCTTGTCGACCAGGCCCTGACCATCGGTTAGGCTTTTGCGGCCCGCCACTTTCGCTCGGCGGGCCAACCCGCCTTGACACCGCGCTCTTCCGGCCTGTCTCCGGCCGTCTTCCGGAGACGCGGCGGACGCTGACACGGCCTCCTCGGCTTCCGCCGGCCCGACAGACAATGCGAAGCAGGATCGTATCCCATGAGCGTTGAAATCACCGTCCCCGCACTGGGAGAATCCGTCACGGAAGCGACCGTCGCCCGCTGGCTGAAAGCCGTGGGCGAGCCCGTGAAGCGCGACGAGCCGGTCGTCGAGCTGGAAACCGACAAGGTGACGCTGGAGGTCAATGCACCGGCCGAGGGGGTGATCGAAGCCGCCAGCGTCGGCGAGGGCGAGACTGTCGAGGTCGGAGCGGTCCTCGGAACCATCAGCGAAGGGGCGGCACCCGCGGCCAAGAAGGAGGCGGAGGAACAGAAGCCGGCAGCGGAGACGTCGAAGAAAGAAGAACCGGCAAAGGAAGCCGCCGAAGGCGCCCCGCCGGAACGGGGCGAGGGCGAGGAACCGCAGCTGATGCCGGCGGCCCGCAAGCTGGTGGAGGAGCACGGGCTCGATCCGCAGGCGATCCGCGGCACCGGCAAGGGAGGCCGGATCACCAAGGAGGACGTGCTCGCCCATCTGGAGGCCGCCCCCGAGAAGCCAGCCGGAAAGGAGGAGGCGCCGAAACCTGCCGCCGCCGAGCGCCCCGCCTCCGGCGAAGCCGTCACCATCGATGTTTCTGCGTTCGAACGGCCCTCGCGGGCGCCCGCACCGGAGCGCGACCGCGAAGAACGCGTGCGCATGACCAAGCTGCGCAAGACCATTGCGAGCCGGCTGAAGCAGGCCCAGAACACCGCCGCCATGCTGACCACCTTCAACGAGGTGGACATGACCAACGCGATGGCGCTGCGCCGCGAATATCGCGACGTCTTCGAGAAGAAGCACGGCATCCGCCTCGGCTTCATGTCGATTTTCGTCAAGGCGGTGGTTCGGGCGCTGCAGGAGCTGCCCGCGGTCAATGCGGAGATCGACGGCGAGGAAATCGTCTACAAGAACTATTACGACATCGGCGTCGCCGTCGGCACGCCGCAGGGGCTGGTGGTTCCGGTGGTGCGCGACTGTGACCGGCTGGGCTTTGCCGAGATCGAAAAGACCATCACCGGACTCGGCAAGAAGGCGCGCGACGGCAAGCTGACCATGCCGGAGCTGACCGGCGGCACCTTCACCATCACCAATGGCGGGATCTACGGCTCCCTGATGTCGACGCCGATCCTCAACCCGCCGCAATCCGGCATTCTCGGCATGCACAAGATCATGGACCGGCCGATGGTCGTCGACGGTCAGATGGTGCCGCGCCCGATGATGTATGTCGCGCTCAGCTACGATCACCGCATTGTCGACGGGGCGGAGGCGGTCACCTTCCTCGTCCGCGTCAAGGAAGGCGTCGAGGATCCGCGCCGCCTGCTGCTGGAAATCTGATGCCGATCGTCTTGCGCATAGGGCTGCGGATCGACAGTCGCCGGGGGAAACGCCGTCAGAAGCGTTCGGCAAGCCAGATGGCGACGCGGGAGCCGCCCTTGATCGCCGCACTCAGCACCCGGTAGCCGGGGGCCTGCTCCGCCTCGTTCTCGAGGCCGATATCGCGGTGCTCCAGCTCCTCCGCCCGAAAACGGTCGATGGTCTCCCGGAGTTCGCTTTCCTCCGGACCCAGCTGGCGGGCCTGGCGGGCATAGTGCTCGTCGATCACCTCCTCGACCGCCACCGTGCAGGCCATGGCGGCCCGCTCGCCGAGCAGCGCCGTGCCGGCGCCGAGTGCAAAGCCGGCAACGTGCCAGACGGGCTGCAGGAGGCTCGGGCGCACCCGGCGCTCGACCACCAGCCGCTCGAAGGTCGCAAGATGAACGCGCTCCTGCTCAGCCATATGCTGCAGGATCGCTGCCTTGTCGCTGCGGCCGAGCACGGCCAGCTGGCCTTCATAGATGCGGCGGGCACCATATTCCCCGGCATGGTCGACCCGGATCATGCGCTCGAGCATCGGCGCACCGGACAACTCGCCCGGCAGCGCCGGCTCCGTTGCCGGGCCCGCCTGCTCCGACGCTCGCCGGTTCCGCGCTCCGTTCATCGCCCCCCCTCCTTCAGCAACTGTCGTGCAACCGTCAGGGCGGTCGCGCCGAGTCCCAGCGAGATGACAAAATTATAGCCCGCCATGCTGATCCCGAAGAGGGACCACGTCACCACGTCGCAGGGCACCACCGGCTCGGCCAGCAGCTGCGCCCGGAGCGCATCGATGGAATTGCCCGCGGCCAGCGGGTCGACACCGCAACCGTCGGTTCCGGCCCACCAGTGCTGCTCCACGCCCACATGGAACCCGGCGATACCGGCGCCGATCAGCAGGGCGACGCCACACAGGCCGATGATCGCCGCGCGCGCTGCCGGGCGCCGGTCGAGGGCGAGGCCGGCTGCCGCCAGCGCCGCGACCGCGACATAGGGCCAGCGCTGGTAGATGCAGAGAATGCAGGGCTCCACGCCGCCCACATACTGCCAAGCGAGCGCCATGGCCAGCACGCCCAGGCTGGCAACCATGAGCCACAAGGGAAAGCGGGTCGTTACCGACGAAAGCATACCGCAGATATAGCCCCTGCCGCCGGCCAAGGCGAGAGCCATGGCGCCGGTCCGGTGCGGCACCGCGCTCCCGACGCCCGCGTCACCCTGTCGCCGGAATCAGGTCCGGATCGACCCCGTCTTCGTTGTTCAGGTCGAGCTGGTCGCTCAGCCAGCGCCGCGCCTCGGCCAGCGTCGGCAGCCAGAAACCGCCCGCCTCGGCAGGGTTCGGCGGCGTGCAGGGGGCCAGCGGTCCGGCGACGCCGTGGAGGGCGCCGGGGGCGAGTTCGTGGACCAGCAGCCGCTCCTCCCGTTCGCCCGGCATGACGATGCCCCGGGACGCGGCATGCCGGAAGCCGAAGCGGCCGTAATAGGCGATATCGCCGACCAGCAGCACCGCGCCGTGTCCGGCTTCGGCCGCCACCGACAGGCTGTGCCGGATCAGGGCGCCGCCGACGCCGCGGGCGCCGCGCCCCGGGTCGACGGCGATCGGGCCGAGCAGCAGGGCTTCGCGGCCGCCGCCGACGGAGACCGGCCAATAGCGGATCGTGCCGACCAGCGCGTCATGCTCGCGGGCGACGAAGCGCAGATAGGGTACCGGCGGAGTCGCGACGCGATACTGATAGGAGGTCTTGCGCAGCCGGTCCGGCCCGAAGGCGGTATCGAGGAGGCTTTCGATCGGCTGCGCGTCGTCGGGACGCTCATGCGTCAACTGAATCATGGGAGCCTGTCCGTCCCTGTCGATCACCGGATTGCGGCACCGGATCACCATCCATGCCGCCTCATGCCCGGCGGGACCCGGCTCCCGGCGGCCCGTCAGCGCAGACCTGGAAGCGCCGGACCAAGACCGGGGCAGCCGCCCGCCGGACGGCCACGCGCCTGACGGCGCGGTCGTCGTCGTCGTCGCGCGGCAGTCTGGATATTAGGAAACGGTGTCATGGACCGTCCGCCCTCATGGCGTCCTCGCTGTCTGGCGCATGACCTAGCCGACCGGCTGATCGGAAGTCAACGCCGCTTTCACAAGGCTGTTAACTTCGGTCGCGTTCCCGGTCGACCAGGTCCTGCAGGGTTTCCAGGTCGACGGCTCCCGGGATGACCATATCGCCGATGATGAAGGCCGGCGTGCCGCGGATGCCCAGCGCGATCGCCAGGTCGGCGGTGGCGGCGATCTCCGCGTCGACCGCGTCGCTGTCCATGTCGGCGCGCAATTGCGCCGCATCGGCCCCGATCTCTTCGGCCAGGTCGAGGATGGTCGCCTCGTCATAGCCGCCGCGATGCGTCATCAGGGCGTTGTGCATTTCGGCATAGAGGCCCTGATTGGCGGCCGCCAGGGCGGCGCGGGCCGCGAGTTCCGAGCTCTGCGCCAGGATCGGGAATTCCTTGAAGACGATGCGCAGGTCCGGATTGTCCTCTGCCAGCGCAAAGACATGGCCGACCACCCGCTTGCAGTAGCCGCAATTGTAGTCGAAAAACTCGACCAGAACGATGTCGGAGTCGGGATCGCCGATGCTCGGCGAGGTCGGGCTGTCGAAGACCTCGCTGCGGCGCTCGGCCAGGGTGGATTGCTGGCGTTCGTCGGTCGCCCGTTCCTCGCGCGCCCGCAGGACGGCGACCGCCTCCATGATGATCTCGGGGTTCTCGAGGAGATAGTTGCGGACGATATCCTCGATTTCGGCCCGTTCACCGCTGTCGAAGCGCATCTCCTGCGCAACGGCCCGATCGCCGGGACCGATCCCGGCGACCATCGCACCAACGAAAGCCACTGCCGCCGCCAGGCGGCGCCACCGAAAATCCATGACCATCTCCCCGCGCCAGGTCGTTTGCGAGCGCTTTGCAGAGTGCCGCCGCGCCTGCCGGGGCTCAAGCGGCCAGAAGCCCGGGCTTCCGGTCAACACGCGAATGTGACCGTCCACGACACGGCCACGGCCCCCTAATCGTCACGCTCCTCCCGGGCCACCCGGCGGATGTCCTGGGCCCGCAGCCAGCCGGACGAGCCGCGCGCCACGGTTTGCAGAGCGCGCCCGGCCTGTTGTTCGGCGATTTCGTAATCGCCCTGGGCCAGGGCCTCTTCGGCCAGCGCCACCGCACTCATGCCGAGTTCGCCGGCCCGGCCATAGGCGGTGGCCAGCAGCCGCCAGGCGAGCGGCGAGCCGCCGCCGGGCTGGGCCGTCGCCCGGGTCAGGTCGTCGATGGCGCTCTCCAGGTCGCCGGGGTTGTCGCCCGCCAGCTTGGTCTGCGCCAGGGCGACCAGCAGCAGCGGCTCGTTCGGCAGCAGGCGGGTCGCCCGCTGGTAATAGCTCCGCGCCTCCGCCAGCCGGCCATTGTCGAGCAGGATCTGTCCCACGACCTCGTTGAAATACGGGTTGTCCGGCTCGCGGTCGAGCAGCTGCTGCATGGTGGCCAGCGCCGGCTCGACCTCGCCCTGGCGATAGAGCGCGATGGCGCGGCCATACTGCACGGCGGTGTCGGGATCGTCGGCCGCGTAGCGCCGCAGCGCGATGCGCGGGTGCAGGAAGCCGACCAGCTTGGCCTGCATGCGCTCAAACTGCTCCTGCAGGCCATCCGGCACCGGCGCGTCGGTGTAGCGCGAGCGGGCGACATGGGCGCGCAGGAAGTCGATGCGGTCGCGGGTCAGCGGGTGGGTGCGGACATATTCGACCTGCCGGGAGGCCGGTAGCAGCTCCTGGTCCTCCAGGCGCTGAAAGAAGGACAGCAGGCCGCCGGCGCTCATCCCGACCCGGTCGAGATAGGTGGCGGCCGCCTGGTCGGCCGCGTTCTCCATGCTGCGGGTATAGCTGAGAAAGGTCCGCTCCGCC
The DNA here is from genome assembly GCA_009909005.1 of Alphaproteobacteria bacterium. GTDB lineage: Bacteria > Pseudomonadota > Alphaproteobacteria > DSM-16000 > Inquilinaceae > JAAAOG01. The sequence continues at coordinate 44,066 of JAAAOG010000024.1, forward strand.
GCCATCAGGCCGCCCGAGACGACAGCCGCGCCGGCCCGGCCGTCGCCGCTGGCCACCGCCGCGGCAATGCCGAGCAGCGTCGTCAGCAGCGCCGTGCGCTGGGCGGACTCGATGGCGTCCTGGCCGCGGGCGATATGGCCGCCGGCGATGTGCCCGGTCTCATGGGCGATGACGCCGATCACCTCGCCGGCATTGCGGGCATCCAGCAGCAGGCCGGTGTGGATGAACAGGTTCTGGCCGCCGGCGACAAAGGCGTTCACCGACGGATCGTTGACCAGATAGATCGACACCGCCCGCGGGCTGACTCCCGCAACCTGGAACAGTGGCTCGGCATAGGCGCGGATGGTAGACTCGATCTCGGCATCGCGGATCAGCGACAATTGCCGCTGCGCCGCCGCCGGCATGGCGACGAACAGAGCGATGATCAGAAAAACCGCTATCAGCTTGCGCACGCGTTCCGGCTCCCGTCCGAATGGCGTCCCGTTTCGCTGCCTGGTGAGGCAGCGTAGCAAAAAACTGTCCCGGCTTGTCGGCATTCTGCTGCCGGCCATGGCCCTGCTCGCCGGGTGCGCCGGCGCCGACGACGACAGGCTGCCGGCCGCCGAGATCCGCACCCTGCTGGTCGCCGACGAGCCGCGCGCCGCGCTGATCGGCCGCGACGTGCTGCGCCGCGGCGGCACCGCCGTCGACGCCGCCGTGGCCTCCGCCCTGGCGATGACGGTCACCCTGCCCTCCCGCGTCGGTCCCGGCGGCGGCGGCGCGTGCCTCGTCTACGACACTCGCCCCGACCCCGATCGGGAATTCCGCCAGATCGGCGAAGCCCCGCCGGAGGACGAGATCCCGCAGCCCATGGCCGTCGGCTTCCTGCCCGAGGGCGCTGCCGCCGGCGCCGCCGCCCCGGCGCTGCTGCGCGGCCTGCTGCTCCTGCACGCCGAATATGGGGTGTTGCGCTGGCAGGAGCACCTGTCCCGGGCCGAACAATTGGCCCGCTTCGGGGTTCCGGTCTCGCGCGCCCTCGCCCGCGACCTGGACATGGCGGCCGCGGCGGGCATGGCCGGAGCGCCGGCCCTGGCCGCCCTCGCCCGCGGCGCCGGCGGCCGGCTGCCGGCCGAGGGGGAGACGCTGGAACGTCCCGAACTGGCCGCAAGCCTCGACCGGCTGCGCGCCGCCGGGATCGGCGACCTGCACAGCGGGCAACTGGGTCGGCAGTTTATCGACGGCGCTACGGCCGCCGGCCTGCCGCTCGACGCCGGGGCGCTGCAGGCGGTCAGGCCGGACCGCGGCCCGCCGCTGGCCGTGTCCTTCGGCTCCGACACGCTGCTCCTGCCGCCGCAGCCGGGCCTGGGCGGTCCGACCATGGCCGCGTTCTGGCGCGCGGCAAGCGCGGCCGGTTTTCGCGGCAGCACGGCGGGCGAGCGGCTCGACCGCTTGCTGGCGGCCCGGCGCGCCGTCGACGGGCCGGAGGGGCGCGGGACCTCCGCCTCGGTCGTCGCCATGTCGCGCACCATGACCGTGGCCTGCGGCTTCACCCTGAACGGGCTGTTCGGCAGCGGCGAGGTCGTCCGCGGGACCGGGCTGATCATCGCGCCGGGCCGGCCTGATGGCGGCCGCGCGCATGGCGGGCTGGCGCTGCTGATCAACGCGCCGCTGACCACCCCGCTGCTGGCCGCGAGCGGTGCCGACTCGCCCGCCGCCCTCGCTTCGCCGCTCGCCGCGCTGCTGCTCGCCGGGCGT
>JAAAOG010000022.1 GCA_009909005.1 Alphaproteobacteria bacterium
CGGAGCGCCGGCCCGAGCCGCCGCCGCTGCCGCCGCAACCCGAACCGCCGCCGCAGCCGGCTCCGCAGCCGCAGCCCCAACCGCAGCCGGCGCCTCAGCCCCCGCCACCGCCGCCCGGGCCGGTGCATCAGTGCGACACCGACATGTCGGCGGCCGGCCGGCACGATGACCGCCGCATCGTCAATCTCGGCACCGAAGGCGGGCTGGTCACGGTCGAGTACAACACCGTGCGCGTCCCGGACCGGATCGAAGTCTGGTATCACGGCCTGCTGCTCGCCTCGACCCCCGGCATGGTCTCGGGCCGCGGCCGGCTGCAGTTCCAGTTCAACCCGATCCTCAACGACCCCTATGTCGAGGTCGTGGTGATCTCCAACCGCATGTTCCCGACCCGCTGGGGCTACCGCGTCAACTGCCCGCGCTAGTCACGCGGCGCTCTCCAGAAAGCGGCGGATGCGGGCAAGGCCCTCGGCGATTGCGTCGGTCGAGGCGGCGTAGGAGAAGCGCAGAAAGCCCTCGCCCTCGCGGCCGAAGCTGGTGCCGGCGATCACCGCCACCCCGGCCTCTTCCAGCAGCCGCCTCTGCAGCGCCGCACTGGAAAAGCCGGTGCCGGTGATGTTGGGAAAGGCATAAAAGGCGCCGCCGGGCTCGACGCAGCGGACACCCGGCAGGTCGTTGAGCCCGTCCACGATCAGCCGCCGCCGCGTGGCAAAGGTGTCGAGCATCGCCGCCGTCGCCTCCTGCGGCCCCTCCAGCGCGGCGATGCCGGCATATTGCGCGGCGGCGTTGACGCAGGAATGGCTGTTGATGGCGAGCTTCGTGGCCCCCTCGATCAGCCGCTCGGGCCAGACGCCATAGCCCAGCCGCCAGCCGGTCATGGCATAGGTCTTCGACCAGCCGTCGAGCAGGATCACCCGGTCGCGAAGGTGCGGATAGTCGAGCAGGCTGACATGCGCCCGCCCGTCATAGAGCATGGCGCTGTAGATTTCGTCGCTGAGGATCGCGACCTGCGGGAAGCGCTTCAGCCCCTCGGCCAGCGTGTCGAGCTCGGCGCGCGACGCCACCCCGCCGGTCGGATTGGCCGGGCTGTTGAGGATCAGCAGCCGCGACCAGGGCGACAGCCGGGCCAGCACGTCATCGGCGGAAAAGGCGAAGCCGTTCTCCTCCCGCAACGGAATCCGCACCGGCGTGGCGCCGGTGAAGCCGATGGCCGATTCGTAGACCGGGAAGCCGGGATCGGGATAGAGGATCTCGTTGTCCGGCTCCCCGAACATCAGGATGGCGAACCAGATGGTCACCTTGCCGCCCGGCACGATCAGAATGTGCTCCGCATCGACCGCCGCCCCATAGCGGCGATCGAGGTCGCGGGCCACCGCCTGGCGCAGCGGCAGGATCCCCTTGGCCGGGGTATAGCCGTGATGACCGTCGCGCAGGGCCTGGCAGGCCGCCTCGACGATATGCGGAGCGGTTTTGAAGTCCGGCTGGCCAATGCCGAGATTGACGATGTCCCGGCCCTGCGCTGCCAGCGCCTGCGCCCGGGCCAGCACCTCGAAGGCCGTTTCGGTGCCGATGGACTGCATGCCGCGCGCCGGGATCAGCATGCGGCCTCCTTTCGTTCACAGCAAAACCATAGGGCCATTCAGTCTATGGCTTCCGGGCCCGGTCTGCCAGCCTCACCGCCGCATCCCCCCATCTCGTCGCGCCCACAGGCCCGGAGAGCCGCGCTCTGGTCCCTGTCGCCGGTCGTCCACCGACGGGCCCGGTCCGCGACGGCACCGGGATCGTCGCCGGCATCGACCGTGACCCAGTCGAGCGGTCCGGGGTCGAGGGTGCTCTGCATCGCCACCACCGCCGGTCCGGCATCCGAGGCATCGCCGGTCCGGTCGGCCACCCGCGCCTCGAGCACCGGCCGCGCCGCCGTCAGCCAGAGCCCGCGAAAGGGCACGCCGGCCTGCTGCGCGATAGCGGCCAGGGCCGTGCGTTGCGCGGGCTTGGCGAAGACGGCATCGGCGATCACCGCCTGGCCGCCGGCAAGCAGCGTGGCGACCCGCTCGTTGATCTCGCGATAGACCCGGGCGCTGACCCGCGTCGCATAGGCGGCTTTCGGCAGCGTCTCCGTCGGCGGCACGCCGAACTGCGCCTTGCGGATGACGTCGCTGCGCAGGATGACGGCTCCCGGCGCCCGTCCGATTTCCGGTGCCAGGGCGCGCGCCACCGTGGTCTTGCCGGTGCCTGACAGCCCGCCGATGCCGATCAGCCTGGCTGCGGGCGGTGTCAGATAGCCGAGCGCCATGTCGAGATAGCCCCGCGCCTCGCCACGCTGGGCCGCCGCGCCGTCCGCATCGTCTTCCGCGGCCAGCGTGCGGGCGATCGTCGCCGCGACCTTGGCCCGGATCGCCGCCCGGGAGGACAGGAACAGCGGCAGGGCCGCCAGCCCCTCATCGTCGCGGCTGATCTCCAGCCAGCGATTGAGCACCCGGTTGGCGTGCCCCCGCAGGCCCCGGTGATCGAGGTCCATCAGGAGGAAGGCGAGATCGTAAAGGACGTCGATGATGGCGAAATCATCGTTGAACTCGATACAGTCGAACAATGTCGGCCGGCCGTCCAGCATCACGACGTTCCGCAAATGCAGATCGCCATGGCAGCGACGCACCATCCCGGCCGCGGTCCGCCGGTCGAGCAGCGGCGCCAGCCGGCCCAGCCACGCCTGCGCCGCCTCCTCGAGGCGGGCGGCGCGCTCCGGCGGAAAGACGGCCGGGTCGTCGCGGAATTCGGCGGCGTTCTCGGCCAGCACCGCCTCCAGCCCGGCAGCCCCGTAGCGGGGGTCCGTGACCCGCTCTGCCCGGCCGTGAAGAGCCGCCACCGCTTCCGCAAGAGCGTCCATGGTTTCGATGGAGAGATCGCCGCGCCGCGCCAGCCGGTCGAACAGGTTCTCATCGTCGAAGCGGCGCATGACGACGACCCACTCCAGGGCCCTGTCCGTTCCGGCAGGCTCGGCATCGACGTTTTCCTGGAGCGGCCCGAGTACCAACCCGCCGTCCGCTGCCGGAACGATGGCGGCAATGCCGAGATACAGCGTTGGCGCGGTCCGGCGATTGAGGGCGATTTCCGCCCGGCAGGCCTGCCGGCGCTTCTCCAGTGTCGAAAAGTCCATATAGGGATAGCGGACCGCCCGCTTCAGCTTCACCGCCCGATCCCCGGCGGCGAAGACGAAGGCGCCGTGCGTTTCAAAGCACGCAACCGCATGGCCGCCATGGGTCGCCGGGTCGGCGAGAAAGGCGATGGTGGCGGTCTGGTCGTCGTTCCCGGCGGTGCCCGTGCTCATGGCGGTCTCCCGGCGCTGTCGCGCAATGACCTGGAGATACCACATCAACACCGCATCCGGCGGATCGGTTCGCTGTCCGCGCGCGGGACCAGGCGCCGCGGGCCGTTTGTGCCGGATCAGCGGATGAGCCGTTCCTCGGTTTCGCGCTTCGCTTCCTCGACCGCCGCGCAAAGCAGCCTGAGCCGCACCAGCGTGAGTGACAACAGCTCGCCGGCATAGGGCGTGTCGACCGTCATGTCCTCAAGGATCCCGGCGATTTCCTGCAGCTGCGGGGCGATCCGTTCGGTCAGATATGGATGACCGGTCCCGGCAATCCGGTCGGCCACCCGCCGCACTGCACGGCGCGCCTCGGCGATTTCCCGCTCGGCGACCGCCGCCGGCAGATCGCCCGTCTCCTCCCGGATATTCTCGTTTGCGGCGCGCCGCCTCTGCCAGCTTCCCATGCTCACCCGCCCTGAAACGCCGCCTTTTCTGCGCGACCAGCCGGCGATTCGTCGCCCCTGTCGCCGGGAATGCATACTCTTGGACAGATCCGACGTACGCCTTTCAGTCAAGCCACAGTCGCCGCGCCGGCCGGGCGGGTCAACTGCGCCTGAATGTCGACATCCTGCCCCAAAAAACCGTTAAAATTCAAGCGCATAAATTCGTAACACTGCAACGAATATATGCGCATAATCGATTTCTCGATTTTCCACTTCCCGGGTATTGTCCGAAAGCTTAAGGGTTAATAAAATCCCTTCGGTCGGGTCGGATACGCAGCGCGGCACGGGGTTGCAAACCAGGGGACGACAGACGAGCGTCGGCAATGTTCGCCTCCTAAAGATCGTTCCTTAATCGGGTTGGAAAACAATAATGCCCAAGGGTAATAATACTGCAACAGACCTCGAGGCTTTTGGCATTCTGCTTCGGCGGTATCGCGTGATGAACGGCCTGACACAGGCCGATTTCTCAGACCTTCTCGGCGTCAGCCAGGCCACGCTGTCGCGTTGGGAAAATGGCAGCCAGGCGCCCGACGTCAAGATGCGCCGGAAAGTGCATGACCTGGTCTTCCGGAAACAGCCGAAACAGGATAATATCATCAATAATTTCGTCCGCTTCGCACGTCAGCCACGAATGCTGATGAATCGGGACTTTATTTTTCTTGCCGTTTCGCCGACGCTTTCCGAATATGTTGGGCGAACACAAAATGAACTCGTCGGCAGCTCACATCGTGAGAGGTTGTCCGAACAGGCAAAGCGCTTCTTTCCGCGCCTCATCGACGCCGGATTTTTCAAAGGCGAGGTCGCCTTCGGCCAGTTCGCGGCACATTTTCAAGGCTATGATGGGCGCGACTTCAAGTCGATAAAACAGATCTATCCGTTCTTTCTCTCGGATGGCTCGATCGTCGCACTGGTCGAAATTCAGTTGATCGATGACGAGACTTTCAAAGCCTGCCAGCATTCGCCGGACACCGTCGAAATGATCCGCGCGTTCGAGGACACGCTCGTCTGAACCGCGGCAGAGGGCTGGTGACGGTGCCGATCCCCTGTCCGGCGGCCGATGATCCGCACCCTCCGTCAAGACGCCCGACCAAAACCCTGAAATCTTCAAGGTCGTTGTCCCGCCCCGCCCCGTGATACCCATTCCGCCGGTGTCGCAGGCAGGAAAGGACAGGCCATGCCGAAAGTGATCGAGGCGCCGACGGTGATCCCGGCCCCCGGCGAGCCGCCCAAGCAGATCCAGGAGTTTATCGGCCGTGCCAACACCGGCACCGCGGCCGTCAGCATTGCCCGCATGCTGAGCCCGCCGGGCTGGAGCGAACCGCGCCAGACCCCGGAATTCGACGAGTACACCGTCGTCCTGCGCGGCACGCTGACCGTCGAGAGCGCCGAGGGCACCCTCGAAGTCAAGGCCGGCCAGGCCTTTGTAGCGGAGCGCGGCGCCTGGGTGCGCTACAGCACGCCCGGCGACGAGGTCACCGAATACATCGCCGTCTGCCTGCCCGCCTTCTCGCCCGACACCGTCCACCGCGACGAGGCGTGACCCGTCACCGCCGCACCTTTTCCGCAAGGCTGCGACGCTGCCGGCCGCCGTCAGCGGCGGCGCCCGCCGACCAGCGTGCGAATCGAGTGTTCGACACCCTTGTGCAGCACGGCGTCGAACAGCGCCTTGCCGAACATCGCGCCGAGCGTCGCCGCGCCCGCCGCGATCGGCAGCTCCGCGCCGAGACCCGCGAAGCCGTTTTTCCCCCGCTGCCCGTTTCCGGAAGCGGCGGCCCCACTCCCGGGGTCGGGACGCGCCGCGACGGCGGCGTCGAGCATGCCGGCCCCTGCCAGCCGGTCGAGCACCGCCCTGGCTGACAACCGCCCCGGATCGTAATGCACGATGATGCTGTCGGCCCGGGCATTGACCTCGACCCGACCGACCCCGGCCAGGGCACCGGCCTCGGCGGCCGCCTGCTCGGCGCGATGCGGGCAGCGGGCTATCCAGGATGTGCGGATCCGCACGCGACCGGGAACCTGGTGAACGTAAACCGGCATGGCTGACGTCTCCAACAGTCACGGGACAACAGGTTCACGCGGCACAGGTCCGGCGATTCGCCGCGTCACGACGGCCGGACCGGCGCACCGGCCCCCGCCAGAGCCCGGCCCAGGAGGGCAATGGTCGTGCCATTGTGCAGCACGGATGATACCACAGGCGGCAACCAACCAAAGGAGGCACCCGCCAGAATCGCCGTATTGACGCCGACTGCCGTGGCGAAGCTCTGCCGGATCAGCCCCATGGTGCCGCGTGCCAGGGCGAGCGCGTCGGCCAGCCCGTCCAGCCGGTCGTCAAGCAGCACGATATCGGCCGAGGCGCGCGCGATGTCCGCCGCGCCCGGCATGGCGATGCCGAGATCGGCCGACATCAGCGCCGGCCCGTCATTCACCCCGTCGCCGACAAACGCGACGCGGCCGCGGTCCCGCAGGCGCCGGATGATGGCCGCCTTGGCCTCAGGATCGGCCTCCCACTCCACCGCGTCGAGGTCGAGACCGCCGGCGATCCTGAGCGCGGTTTCGCGCCGGTCACCGGTGACCATCGCCAATCGCCGTATCCCGAGCGATCGCAGCCGGGCCAGCACCGCGCCGGCTTCGGCGCGCGGCCGGTCGCGCAACGCGATCACGCCCAGCGGCCGCCCGTCAAGGGCGACGTGCAGCAGCGTTTTGCCTTCCGCGATCAGCCCGTCGAGAAGCGGCTCATGCGGCTGGAACGAGACATTCTCATGGTCGACAAGGTAATGCCGGCTGCCGATTTGCAGCAAACCATCGGCCATGTGCGCCTGAAGGCCGTGGCCGATGACGAAGTCGACCTCTTCATGGCCGATATGGCCGACGCCCTCGGCGCGGGCCAAAGCCACGACCGCCGCGGCGACGGGATGCGTCGCGTGCTCGGCAATGGACGCGATCGCCGCCAGGAACCGCTCGCGCGGCCAGTCGGCCGGGGTGAAGGTGAGGATATCGGTCGCAGCCAGATCGCCATGGGTCAGGGTGCCGGTCTTGTCGAACACCACGGTATCGATCCCGGCCAGCCGTTCCAGCGCCTCGCCGCCCTTGATCAGAATGCCCCGGCTGGTGGCCTGGTACAGCGTCGACTTCACCGCCACCGCCGGCGCCAGCCGCGTCGCGCAGGAATAGTCGACGAGGAAGAGGGATTCCAGGCGGCGCGTGTCGCGGGTCAGGGCGAAGACCGCGGCTCCGGTGCCGAGGCTCAGCCAGACGCGGCGGTCCGCCAGCTGTTCCGCGAGGCGCTGAGTCTGGCCGCGCCGGCCCAGGGCCTCGCGGATGAACCGGGCGATCCGCGCCGTCGTGGTCGAATCGCCGACCCGGTCGGCCCGCACGACCAGCCGGCCCTCCTCCAGTACCGTGCCGGAGAGCACGGGCGCGCCGGCCTCCTTCGGGATGGGCAGGCTCTCGCCGGTCACCGAGGCCTGGTTGACCGTGGCAGCGCCGTCCAGGACCGTGCCGTCGATCGGGATCGCCTGGCCTGCGCCGACGTGCACGCGCTCGCCCTCGACCAGCGTGGCGAACGGGACCCGGACCACCTCGCCACCCCGTTCGACCATGGCGCTTTCCGGGTTGGGTTGCATCAGGCCGGCGATCAGCACATCGGAGCGGTGGCCGGTCGAAGCCTCGATATAGCCGGACAGCTCCAGCAGAAACTGCGCGATGTTGGCGGTCATGTGCTCGCCGCGCAGCGTCGCCAGCCCGACCGACAGGGCATCGAGAACCGGAACCTTGATGCCGCGGCGGACCAGCGTATCGGCGCCGTGGCCCAGGGTTGGCGCGATACCGGCCAGCGTCACCGCCGGCCGGGGAAGCAATGGCGTGGCCAGCGCCGCCAGCCCGACCAGAATCATGCGCACCGGCGAGGGCGGCGCCTCCTCCCCGGCCGCCGGCTCCGGCTGCCCGTCGTCGCCTGCCGGCGCGGTGCCGGCCACTCCGTCCGCGTGCCCGGCCCCGGTGGGCTCGAACCGGGCGGGCTCGAAACCGGCGAGCGTACCCATCACGCGGCGACCGGTCCCGGGGCCGCCGTCATGCTCGACGATGACGCACTGTGCCTTGGCATTGATCCGCACGCCACGGACGCCTGGGAGGACGGAAAGGGCGGCGGTCAGGGCGCCTGCATCGACGCGACAAAGGTCGAGCCCGGCTGGCCGCAGGCGCAGCCGGTACCGCGTTGCGTGCAGGATCGCCGGGCCCTGGCACGTCGCGGCCGCGGCGTCCGCAGGAAGCACCTCGCCCATCATCGCGGCCGGTCAGATGCCGCTGCCGGGCGGCCCGTCCTCGCCATCGGAGTCCGGGGGCGGTGTCGTGGCGGCCTGGTGCAACTCCGCCTCGGCATCGCGGAAACGTTCCTTCATCTCTTCGACGCCGCCCTGCAGGGTGGACCAGAGCGAGACGACCGAACGGATCGCCGTGCGCTGCACGGATTCGTTACTCAGCAGATAGGCCGCGGCTGCCCCCACCAGCGCGCCCATCAGCAAATCCTGCTGATGATGGCCCTGCGGCCCCGCATGCGCGTTTCCATGATCCGCATGATGCCCCTCCTGCCCATGGCGGGGACCATGGCCGTGACCGTGATGGCCATGCCCACCGTGGTCATGGTGGCCGCCCCGGTCGTGCCCATAGCCGGGGCCGCCATGGCCGGGATTGCCATGGCCGGGGCCGGCCCAGGGCGGAGCCAGCCAGGGCGGCGGATAGCTCCACCAGGGCGGCGGCGTCGTCCACCAGGTCGGCGGCGCGTCGCCTTCGGAGGCGGCGGGATGCGGCCCTCGGGGGCCGCCGTCTCGGTGATCGGAACCGCAGCTCATGACGGCGCGCCTCAACCTGTCGTGTCGGGGGACCGGGCGGGCGTCTCCGGCTGCTCCGGGCCCAGCGCATGCAAGGTCAGGCCGCCCGCCACCAGCATGGCGGTCAGCCTGAGCAGGCCGTTGTTGCCCGCCAGCGAGGCGGCGACCGCCCCGGCACCGGTGGCCAGGGCGGCCCGGCTGCCGGCCCGAAGGACGGACCGGACCGCCGCCTCCGGCGATGTCGCACCGCTGCGGGCGCCCTCATAGGCGCCGGGCAGCGCGGAGACGCTGCCGACCACGGCACCGAGCGCGCCCAGGCGGATGGCCTCCGCAACCACGGCTTCGGTATGGCCGGCACTGCCGTGACGACGGGGCCTCTGGTCCGACGACGGAGAATGTGACATGGCCGCAGCCTCCTCTACGCATTCGAGTACAGATAGTGTCGACGTGGGAACAGGACCCGCTCAGCTTTCCGGGGCGTCGGCGCGTGGCGCGCCCGCTGACGCGGCGGCATGGCCGGCACCCCCGGAGCGGGCCCGCATGGCCAGAACGAGGCCGGCACCGAGCGCCGCGCCCAGCCAGAACGGACGCTTGCCGAGATCGGGCATGCGCAGCAGCGTGCCGTGGTCAAGCCGGCCGGTGATCAGGCTCTGCATCAGGCCGTCGAGAGACGGGCCGCGGTGTTCAGACATGGTTCCTCCGGACTTTCTTCCTGCCATCCTCCGCCATGGGTCCGGCGGGCGGGCGGGACGGTCTGGGTGAGCGGGTTGGTCACCGCGGCTCCGGCGCCAGGAGGGTCTCCAGCGCCGCCGCCGCGTTGGCCGGGTCGCCCCGGATCAGCTGCTCCCACAGGGCCGGACGGAGAACGGCCGGATCGTAGCTGATGACCACGCTTCGGGCCGGGAGGTTGATCTCCGTGCCGCGGATGCCGGCCAACCCCGCCAGCTGCGTGCGAAACGCCTCCGCCGGACGGTGCCCCGGGATACCCGCCAAGGCAGCGTCGAGGCCTCGCGGATCGATCCGGAGGCGCAGGCGCCCGGGCAGATGATGGACGATCCGGCAATGGCGCCGGGCCTGCAGCAGAATGGCCGCCAGGCTGTGCTGCGGTTCCGATCGTGATTGCCGTTGCGGTTCGACTTGGGGCGCGCCGGCAGGCACTGAAGACATCGGCTTCGACAATGTTGGCGTGACGGGCACCCCGGCCGGCCACGGTGGCCGGGACTAACTGCGAATGATACGCAATTTCATGTTTGCTGCAATGCAAATTTCATCGATTGCTACCGCAACCATCCGGGCAATGAGGCGGGCCCGGTTTTCATGCACTGTATTGCGTTCTCACCGGGCGACCTCACTCCGCCGCGCGGAGGCGGCCTTCGGCGTCGAGGCGCAGGACCCAGAAATCCTCGTAGCCGGCGCCCATGGTCGTCGTCGTGCCGGCGACCAGCAGGCCGCCATCGGCGGCGCGGGTCAGGCCCATCGGCCGGTCCCACAGCGCCCCGCCATAGTGCCGCTCCCATCGCAACGTGCCCGCCCCGTCCAGCGCGAAGAGCCAGGCGTCGGTGCTGCCGGCGCCCTGCGATTCGGTGGCGCCGGAGACGACGACCCCGCCGCCCTCGCCGGCCACCAGGCCCCAGGCGGAGTCATTGCGCGGGCCGCCGAACGCCCGATCCCAGAGAACGGTGCCATCGGCTGCCAGCCGCAGCACTCGGGCATCGAGGTCGCCGGCCGCCGTCTCGAAGACGCCGGCCACCGCCGCACCGCCATCCGCCAGCGGCACCACCGAAGTGCCCGAGTCGAAGATGCCGATGTCGACCAGCCGCTCCCACGCGACGGCACCCTCGGCATCGTAGCGCAGCACCTGCAGGTCATAGCCCCGCGGCCCGGGCATGCGGCGATAGCCGGTGACCAGCAGGCCGCCATCCGGGGCTGCGGCGACATCGACGGCGCCGTCGTCCGCCGGGCCGGGACGCGTATCCTGCCAGACGATCCCGCCTTCGGCATCGACCCGGGCGACATACAGGTCGCGGCCATTGTCCGGCTGGACGGTGGCGAAGCCGGCGATGGCCACATCCCCGTCGGGCAGCGCCGCGATCGCCCGGCCGCGGTCATTGGCCGGCCCGCCGATGGTCCGGTCCCAGACGACCTCGCCGGCCGCGTCCAGCCGCACCAGCCAGAGATCGCTCTCGCCATGGCCGCGAGAGCGGGTCTGCCCGACGATCACCACGCCACCGCCCGGCGCCGGGACGACGCCATAGGCCTGCTCACTCTCCCGGCCGCCAAGCACGCGCTGCCAGCGTTCCTCGCCGCTGCGGTCGAGGCCGAGGAACCAGCCGTCATAATGTCCGGAAAAGGAGCGGCTATGGCCGACCACGGCGAGGCCGTCATCGGCCAGCGCGGCAACGGCATAGGCCTTGTCCTCCCTCCGGCCGCCATAGGTGCGCTCCCAGGTGCAGCGCGCGCCGGGCGCACAGCCGGCGACAGGCGCGACCGGCTCGCCAGACTCCACCGATGGCTGGTCGGCCGGATCGCCGATCGCCGCCAGCTGCTGCGCCGGCACGCCGTCCGACCCCAGGCCGGCCGCCAGAAGAAGCGTGCCAAGGCATCCAAGGCCATGGGCCCATCGCCCGAAACGCATGCCGGCCTCCCGCTTCGCCAGATTCTGCGAACGAGTCTCAGACATGGGTGCGCCGGCGTCCCCTGCCCAGAGGCCCGGGCGGCCGGAACACCCGCCGCTCAGCTCTCCTGCTCCTCCTCGAGCCGGCGCTGCCGGTCGAGCCGCCACCAGGCCTCCAGCGTGCAGGCCACCGACCAGGCCTGGGCCGGCGCCCCGCGCGGGCGGTGGGGCGCCTCGCCGTCGAAGATCTCGCTGACGGTGCCGAGCCCGGCATCGGCGAGATGGTCGCGAAGGCCTTCCAGCCGGTCGAGGGCGCGCCGCGCATTGCCGTGCACGCGGTATTCCGCCAGGGCGTAATGGCCGAGCAGCCAGCCCCAGACCGGGCCCTGGTGATAGCCCTCGTCGCGCCGGGCCATGTCGCCGCGGTACTGCGGGTTGCCTTCCGGATCGTCGGCCGCCAGCGAGCGCAGGCCGAAGGTGGTGAGGAGCGCACTCCCGCATTGCCGCACCACCGTCGCCTGGTCCTCTTCCGACAATGGCGAGTGCCAGAGGCTGACGGCCAGGATCTGGTTCGGGCGCACGGTGGTCTCGTCGCCGGCCACCCCGTCGAGCACGTCATAGAGGCCGCTGCCGTCCGGCCGGACATAACGGCCGAAGCCGCGATGCGCCGTCCGGGCGAGGCTGAAGAACGGCTCGCTGACATGGCCGAGAATGCCGGCGAAGCGGGTCATGACCATCAGCGCATTGTACCAGAGGGCGTTGATCTCCACCGGCTTGCCGGTGCGGGGGGTGACCACCCAGTCGCCGATCTTGGCGTCCATCCAGGTCAGCTGGACATCCGGCTGGCCGCAGCCGATCAGTCCGTCGACCGGATCGCATTTGATGCCGAAGCGCGTGCCGGTTCGATAATGCTCGATGATCGAGACCAGCGCCGGATAGGCCTCGGCCAGCGCCTCCCAGTCGCCGCTCAGCTCGACATAGGCGCGCCACGCCTCGATGAACCACAGCGCCGCGTCGACGGTGTTGTAGGCCGACGGCGTGCCGTCTTCGGCGAAGACATTGGGCAGCATGCCCTGCTCCACCCCGGCGGCGAAGCGCTGCAGGATCGCCCGGGCGGCATCGAAGCGCCCGGTGACCAGTGTCAGCCCCGGCAGCGCGATCAGCGTGTCGCGGCCCCATTCCGAGAACCAGGGATAGCCGGCGATGATCGACGGCGCATTGTCCGGCTGGGTGCGCGGGGAGGCGACGACGAAACTGTCGGCGGCCAGCAGCAGCTGCGCGATCCAGTCGGGGCAGTCCTGCAGCGTCCCGCGGTTATGGACATCGTCGAGCACGTCCATTTCGTATTGAATGCGGCGGTGCAGGGCCTCGGTCAGGTCCTCCGGCGGGTCGCCGTCGAGGCTGGCCGACACACCGACCCAGGCATCCGGTTCCAGGACCAGCGTCGCCACCCCGACACACAGATGGTTGTCGGTATCGGCGAGGCCGCGCTCGCGCTCCACCGCCATGTCGAAATTCTCGTACCAGGTCAGCTCCGGCCGCATCGCGCCGGGACAGGCGCGCAGGCGCAGGACGGTGCCGTCGTCGTAATGCACGGCCAGCTTGCCGGGCGTCACCTTGACGTCCGGCCGGAAGCCGCCCGACGGCATTTCCTGATGATGGTCGCGGCAGTTGATCAGCAGCCGCACCTCCAGCTTCGGCGGCGGGCCGGTGCGCAGCGGCTCGTTCCACAGCCGCCAGGCGACGCAGACGGTGTTGGCGCCGGGCTCCAGCCAGACCCGCCGGTCGAGCCGGTGCAGGCCGAGCGTCGTGGTCCAGCTCGGCAGCCGGCCCTGCAGCTCGAAGCTCTCGATCTCGCGATAGCCGGCGGGGATGACCGAGCCGCCGGTCCAGCGATTGCTGTGGAGCGGCCGGCGCCGCTCGCCGTCGACCAGCATCTCGTCCGCCTTGGCAAAGACCAGCCGGCGGGCCCCGCCCGGCCCGACCGGGGCGATCAGCAGACCGTGATAGCGCCGGGTCAGGGTGCCCGCCACCGTCCCCGCCGCATAGCCGCCCAGGCCGTTGGTCAGGACCCACTCGCGGCGCTCCGCCTGGTCCAGATCGCCGCACAGGTCGCGGCCCAGATGCACGATCCGGGGCAACGCACTCGACACCATGGTGGCTTCCTTCCTCGCTTGCGCTCCGGTCGTCCGGCTGCCCGCCGGCCCCCGGCCTGGCCGGGTGCGTCACCCGATCGTGACCGGGGGTCGGGGTGCGTCCGGGACCGGGCCGACCATCTTATCGGACGGGGCGTAGTCGAGCCCAGCGGAGGAGTCATGGATCGGCGTCAATTGCTCGCCCATCTCGGCCTGGCCGGTGCGTCCGGGCTGGCGGCGCTGTCCCGGCCCGGCGCGGCCCGGGCGCAGCTGTTCGGCGCGCCGGCGGCCGACCTCTGGCCGCGCTGGCAGGCGCACGACCCGGCGTCCGCCGCGACCATCGACCATGAGCCGTGGACGGCGCTGCTCCGCCGCCATGTCTCGGAAGGCCCGGACGGCATCAACCGCGTCGCCTATGGCCGCTGGCAGACCGCCGACCGCGATTCGCTGGCGGCCTATCTGGATCGACTCGCCGGGATCGCCATCGGCACCCATAACCGCGCGGAGCAGTTCGCCTACTGGGTCAATCTCTACAATGCCCTGACCATCCGGGTGGTGCTCGACCATTATCCCGTCGCCAGCATCCGCGATATCGACATCTCGCCCGGCCTCTTCGCGTCCGGACCCTGGGGGGCGGAGCTGATCGCGGTCGAAGGCCAGGCCCTGACCCTCGACGATATCGAGCACCGCATTCTGCGGCCGATCTGGCGGGACCCGCGCATCCACTATGCCGTCAACTGCGCCTCGCTCGGCTGCCCGGACCTGCGCCGCACCGCCTTCACCGGCGCCGGGCTGGACGCGGCGCTGGACGACGCCGCCCGCACCTACGTGAACCATCCGCGCGGCGCCCGGGTGCGCGACGGCCGGCTGGTCGCCTCCCGCATCTATGACTGGTTCCAGGCGGATTTCGGCGGGTCCGACAGCGGCGTCATCGCCCATCTGCGCCGCCATGCCGACCCGGCGCTTTCCGAGTCGCTGGCCGGCATCACCGCGATCGCCGACCACCGCTACGACTGGGCCCTCAACGACACCGCCGACCCGGCCTGACGCACCGCCATCAACACGCCAAACCTGCGCAACGCGGCAAACCGCGCCACGTCCGCGCTTGACCTCACGCCGGTGCCGTTGAACAAGCTACCGCTCCGCCAACCCGATCGTCCGCCTATAATCGCCATCATGCCTGTGCGCGCGGCCAGAATCTTCTTCTCAGGCGACCTCCACATATCCGGCGATGCCCTCATAGTTGAAGCTGTCGAGCCTCTTCATGACATGGTCCTTCTCAGCCTCGCTGGCGGTGTAGAAATGGGTGTTGGTGTCGGTGTTGTAGAAGCGATGCAGGGCGACATCGTTGCCCTCGGCCTGGGCGTTGAGGTGATAGGCGGTGCCCTCGAAGTCGAAACTGTCCAGGGTGTCGCGCACGGTATCCCGTTCCGCCTCGCTGGCGGTGTAGAAGTGGGTTCCGGTCTCCTTGTTGAAAAAGCGAAAGAAGGGCGTGGTGCCCTCGGCCGGCTCGGCGCTCGCGCGATAGGCCGCGCCTTCGAATTGGAACTCATCCAGCTCGGAGGCGACGAAGTCCTTCTCCGTCTCGCTGGCGGTGTAGAAATGCGTGCCCGTCTCGATGTTGTAGAAGCGGTAGACGGCGGTCGTGTCTGGATCATCGGTCCCGGTATCGGGGTTTGCAGGACTGTCGCCATCGTCGGGCGGGCCGTCCGGGCCGGCGTCGTCTCCAGGCGCGACCTGGAAGACCGGGCTGGAACTCTCGTCCTCGAACTGGACCCGGTTATCGAAGTCGGCCTCGCCGGAGAACGCCTGCTGGCTGTTGGCGGAGACGACCTGGACCGCCACGTCGCCCATCGCGACAAAGGCGCCGCGTCCAATCGGCTCGTTGAGTTGGCCGGTGACGGGATTATACAGTTCGATACCCTGGCCGACCTGAGCCGCGCCGGCCGCCGCGCCGCGGATCTGGAGTTGGTCACCCGGTTCGAAGCCGTAGATCGTGACAATCTTGGAAAAGTCGTCGGCGATTCCCCGAATGCTGACATCGCGAATGGTGTCGACGAGGGGTGGGATGGAGCCGAGCGCGCCGGCGTCGATGATGAAGGTGTCGACGGACCCGTCGCCACTGTTGACCGGGTCGTCGTCAGAGCCGCCCAGGATGGCCGGCGCCGCCGCGGTGTCCTGGACGGAGGCGAGGCGAACGACGTCCGCGCCATCGCCGGGCGTGATACTCACGCCAAGCGCGCCATCGAAGACCGTGATCCGGTCGTCGCCCGAGCCACCGGACACGCCTGTCGCCCCGGTTGCCTCGATCGTATCGTCGCCACCGAGACCGGAGACGATATTCACGGGTTTCGCTCTGATATTATCGGGCCCCGCGTTTCCCGTCACTTCCTGCGCCGACCCATTAAATGTATCGCCATTGGGGTCGTCTAGAACCCAGAATCCCGGGGTCAGTTCGATCGCCATGGGAGTCTCCGCTCTTCGGTGTCTGGTGGCTAGCCGACCCGCGATTCATGGCGCCTTTGACGGAGGCGGGCGGCATCCTCTTCACCAATGATACCCACCGCGAGTTGGGTCCGCCGGAGATTGGAGACAAGAACAGGGCTGTTCAACGCTAGCCCGACTTCAGCTATTCGGCGGTTTGGCGGAGGTTAAGGTGTTGATTCCCTTGAGGGCAACCCTCAAAGGTCGGCACCACAGGCGGGTGGCCAGGTCAGGGTCGGCGCGCGTTGCGGTGCAGCGTAGGGCATGCACATGTGCATGCCGACCCCGGCGGCCGGCGCGAGATCAGGCATGCAGCAAGCTGCATGCCCTACAGGCTGTGGCCGTGACCTACCGGAAACCCGCGGCCGATCCGCCGCCCGCCTCGGCGGCGAGGAAGGTGCGCCAGCTGCCGTACTCCGTGATGTCGTGGGCGCCGGCGGCGGCGTGGGCTTCGCAGAGGAAGCCCTTGACGCGCTCGCCGGTCTCCAGTTCGACGGTGCCGATGGCGAGCGGCGGCGGCACGGCGGCGACGAGGCTGCCGAGGCCGGCGGCGGGCAGCGACCAGACCTCCACGGCGATGGCGGCCCCGCCCGACACGGCGCGGACGAGGCCCGGCCGGTCCGGCGGGCCGCCGGGCAGGGCGTAGAAGCGGTAAAGCGGCGCCGTCAGGCATTGATGCACCAGCGCGCCGCCGCGACCGGTCAACTCCGCATTCAGCGGCATGCCGCTCATATGCGCGCCGCACACGGCGATCGGGATGCGGTCGCCGCCGGCTCCGTGCGGGGCGGACCCCGTCGATGGATCGTCCGCCGGCGGCAGCCGCGTCTCGCCGGCGCCGAGCGTCAGCCCGGTTGCGGCGTGATAGCGCCCGGCCAGCGCCAGCAGCGCCCGGTCGCGGAAGGCCGGGGCCGACAGCGTGATGCCGAAGGGCAGGCCGTCGCCCTGCCGGCCGGAGGGCACCGCCACGGCGCACAGATCCAGCAGGTTCATGAAGTTGGTGTAGAAGCCGAGATTGGTGTTGAGCCGGATCGGATCGTCGAGCACCTGCGCGATCGTGTAGATCGTCCCGGCGGTCGGCGTCGCCAGCACGTCGATCGCCTGCCAGACCGGCTCCACCGCCCGCCGCAGCTCGGCCAGGCGGTATTGCGCGGCAAAGGCGTCGGTCGCCGAATAGCGCGCGGCGCCGGCGATGATCTCCCGCGTGACCGGGTGCAGGGCGTCCGGCCGCGCATCGAAAAAGTCGCGGATGGCGGCATGGCGCTCCGCCACCCAGGGCCCGCCATAGAGCAGTGCGGCGGTCTCGGCAAAGGGGCCGAAATCGATCTCCACCGGTTCGGCACCGAGACCGGCCAGCCGCGCCACGGCCTCCTCGAACAGAAGCGGGGTTTCCGGATTGCCGAAAAAGGCCAGCTGGTCGGGCCGCGGCACGCCGATGCGCAGCTCTTGCGGCCCTGACCGGGCTGCCGACTGCACCGGCGGCGCCGGCCGGGCAAAAGCGTCCGCCGGGTCATAGACGGCCATCACGTCCAACACCGCCACGGCATCGGCGCAGGTCGCGGCGAAGACCGAGACGCAATCGAGGCTGCGGCAGGCCGGCACCACGCCGCGGGCGCTGAGCAGCCCGCGGGTCGGCTTCAGCCCGACGACATTGTTGAATGCCGCCGGGATGCGGCCGGAGCCGGCGGTGTCGGTCCCCAGGGCGAAGCTCACCAGGCCCGCCGCCACGGCGACGCCCGACCCGGCGCTCGACCCGCCCGGCACATAGCAGGGGTCGATGGCGTTAAGGCAGACGCCATAGGGCGAGCGGACCCCGACAAGGCCGGTGGCGAACTGGTCGAGATTGGTCTTGCCGATCAGGAGCGCGCCGGCATCCAGAAGGGCCTGTACCGCCGGTGCGGTTTCCTTCGGGACATAGGCAAAGTCCGGGCAGGCGGCGGTGGTCGGCAGGCCGGCCACGTCGATATTGTCCTTGACGGCGAAGGGCACGCCGTAGAGCGGCAGCCCGTCCGGCCCCCGCGCCTCCAGCGCCCGGGCCGCGTCCATCACCTCGGCCTCCGGCACAAGGTGGATCCAGACCGCCTCGTCCGGATAGCCGCTGATCCGTTCCAGCACCGCCCGCGCCAGCGCCGTCGGCGTCAGGCCGGCCCGGCGCTGCGCCGCCAGGCTCGCGAGGTCGAGGCTCTCCGGCAATCCGCTCACCACGCCGCTCCTTCGATCCATAGGGCCGGGGCTCTCAAGGGCCCCCCTCACGGGACAGCAAGCGACGGGCCAATCCGGCCGGCCCTTGCCCGCCGCAAACCCGGCCACGATAACCCCGCCTGCGCGCCCCTCGGGCGTCCCCGCCCTGCATAAAATGTCGACATTGCTGACCATATTGCATGCAATATCTTCAGCAGTCAAGCGTGCACTGTCTTAAACAACTGTTTCACAATATAATTTTTTGCATGCAACATGGCGCCGGGCGTCGGCCAAAGCGGTATCGGCGCCTCTCCGGTCACCGGATGGTCAAGGATTTCCCCGGCCTTCGACCTTCGGTACCGGACTCAGCGACTGCCCGCGGAATGAGCATGCGCCGGACGACGTGTCGCGCCCTGCCCGCCCGGAGATCGATGCCGCACAGGACTTTGCGCCGCCCGGTCAAACTGGCCCGAACCTTGCGGACACCCCCGGCAAAAGCAGGCTCTGGCGAGGAGAGACCAGTGATGGACAGACGCGATCTTCTGAAGGCAATGGCGGTGACGGGCGGGCTGCTGCCCATGCTGAAATACCTGCCGGCCAGCGCCGCCGGGCGCGAAGGCACGCTGCTGGTGGTGACCGGCTTCGGCCCGAACAGCATGGACATCCAGCGCTCCGGCTCCAACCGGCCGAGCTACCAGATCGCCGTCAACCTCTATGACCGGCTGCTCACCTATGGCCGGAGCGAACGCCCCGACGGGTCGATCAGCTATGACTATGCCACGCTGGCGCCGGAGCTTGCCGAGAGCTGGGAGGTCGCGGCCGACGGCATGTCGGCGACCTTTAACCTGCGTCGCGACGCCACCTTCTGGGACGGGACCCCCGTCACCGCGGCCGATGTCAAATGGTCCTTCGACCGCGCGGTGTCGGTCGGCGGCTTCCCGACGGTGCAGATGCGGGCCGGCTCGCTGGAGAACCCGGAGCAGTTCGTCGCCGTCGACGACCACACCTTCCGCATCGACTTCATCCGGCCGAGCAAGCTGACCCTGCCGGACCTCGCCGTGCCGGTGCCGATCATCATCAATTCCACCATCGCCCGCGCCAACGCCACCGACGACGATCCCTGGGCCACCGAGTATCTGCACCGCAACCCGGCCGGCAGCGGCGCCTTCATGCTGGAGCGCTGGGACCCCGGGCAGCAGGTCGTCTATCGCCGCAACGACAATTGGGCGAGCGGGACGGTCCCGGCTGTCGAGCGGGTGATCATCCGCGAGGTGCCCTCGGCCTCGACCCGCCGGGCGCTGCTGGAGCGCGGCGATGCGGATGTCTCGCTCGACCTGCCGCCGCGCGACACGTCCGAGCTGATCGCGGCCGGCGGGCTGCAGGTTACCGGCGTGCCGATCGAGAATTGCGTCCATGCGCTCGGCATCAACGTCGCCATCCCGCCCTTCGACGATGTCCGGGTCCGCCAGGCCGTCGCCTATGCGATCCCCTATGAGGAGATCTTCCGCAGCGCCGCCTACCAGCGGGGCGTGCCGATGTACGGCGCCACCTCGCCGACGCCCAGTTCGACCGCCTGGCCGCAGCCCTTCCCCTATGCCACCGACCATGACCGGGCCCGCGCCCTGCTGGCCGAAGCCGGCCTCGCCGACGGCTTCGACGTGCCTCTGGCTTTCAATATGGGGCTGGCGCAATGGACCGAGCCGACGGCCCTGCTCATTCAGGAAGGCCTGGGCCGGGTGGGCATTCGCGCGACGCTCGACCGGGTGCCGGGCGCCAATTGGCGGACGCGCGCCATGGTCGACAAGAGCCTGCCCTTGCACCTGAAGAACTTCGGCGGCTGGCTGAACTATCCCGACTATTACTTCTATTGGGTCTATCAGTCCGACCGGCTGTTCAATTCAATGAACTATGCCAATGCCGAGGTCGATTCCCTGGTCGACACGACCCTCCACATGGAGGTCGACGATCCCGATTATGCGCCGAACATCCGGCGGATGATCCAGATTGCCATGGAGGAGGTGCCGCTGGTTCCGCTCTGGCAGCCGTTCCTGGACGTCGCCATGCAGACCGATGTCGAGGGTTACGAGTACTGGTTCCACCGCCAACTCGACGCCCGGCCGCTGCGCAAGGCGACCGACTAAATCCGTGTCGCAGACGCGAACGGAATGCACCCGGTTCTGCTTCGGCAGGCTTCGAGCCCAATTCGCGTCGCTCCACTCGTTCGTGTCATTCCCGCGAAAGTGGGAATCCATTCCGTGAGGTTGATTTCTGGATCCCCGCTTCCGCGGGGATGACAGTTTGAGGATTAACCCTGGAGATCAGGAGGACGACATGGCCCGGCTGATCATGATCCTGCGCCGCTTCGGCCAGGCCTTGCCGACCCTGGTCGGCATCATCGTCGTCACCTTCCTTCTCACCCGCGCTTTGCCCGGCGACCCGGCCGCCTATTTCGCCGGGGCCGCGGCGGACGCGGAGTCGATCGAAGAGGTGCGGGTGATGCTGGGGCTGGACCGCAGCCTGCCCGAGCAGTTCTGGATCTATCTCGGCGACCTGGCGCAGGGCGATCTCGGCATGTCGATCAGCACCGGCCAGCCGGTCCTGACAGAGATCCTGACCCGGCTGCCGGCCTCGCTGGAGCTGACGCTGACCGGCCTGCTGATTGCCGTGGTGATCGCCCTGCCGCTGGGGATCCTGGCGG
The DNA here is from genome assembly GCA_009909005.1 of Alphaproteobacteria bacterium. Taxonomy (GTDB): domain Bacteria; phylum Pseudomonadota; class Alphaproteobacteria; order DSM-16000; family Inquilinaceae; genus JAAAOG01. The sequence continues at coordinate 20,740 of JAAAOG010000022.1, forward strand.
CGACGCGGCCCGGCAGCTGGGTCGACCATCTCTGCCGGCTGATCGTGACGGCCGGGGTCTCCCTGCCGATCTTCTTTACCGGACTGTTCCTCGTCTACATCTTCTACTATCTGGCCGGCTGGGCGCCGTCGCCGCTCGGCCGGCTCGACATTTTCTTCCTGCCGCCGCCGCACGTCACCGGCTTCTACACCATCGACGCCCTGCTTGCCGGGGATGTGGAAACTTTCCAGGCAGCCCTGGCACAGCTGGCTTTGCCGGCGCTGACGCTGGCCATCTTCGCACTGGCGCCGCTTGCCCGCATGACCCGCGCATCGATGCTGCAGGTCCTGTCGAGCGATTTCGTCCGCACCGCCCGGGCCAACGGCCTGCCGCCGGGCCAGGTGCTCTCCACCTACGCCTTTCCCAACGCCCTGCTGCCCATCCTGACCACGCTGGGCATGGTCTTTTCCTTTCTGCTCGGCGCCAATGTGCTGGTCGAGAAGGTCTTCGCCTGGCCGGGCATCGGGTCCTTCGCCATCGAGGCGCTGATCGTCTCCGACTATGCCGCCGTGCAGGGCTTCGTGCTGGCCATGGCGCTGCTGTTCGTCGGCCTGAACCTGGCGATCGACATCGCCTACACCGTGATCGATCCCCGCGTCAGCCTGGATGCGTGAGGGAGGAGGCCTGAGCGATGACCGCCGAAGCGCTGCGCCATGCCCGCTATGTCGTCACCGAAAACCCGGTGACGCTGGTCGCCTTCACCCTGTTCACGCTTCTGGTCACGGCGGCCCTGTTCGGCCCGCTGCTGGTGCCGTACGACCCTTTGGCCACCAACACGCTGGTCGCACTGCAGCCGCCCTCCTGGGACCATTGGTTCGGCACCGACCATCTCGGCCGCGACGTGTTCAGCCGCGTCGTGGTGGCCGCCCGCCTGGACCTGGCGATCGCGGTGTCGGCTGTGGCGCTGTCCTTCGTCGTCGGCAGCGTGATCGGCTCCATCGCCGGCTATTATGGCGGCTGGGCCGACCGCATCATCAGCCGGCTGGTCGACACCGTCATGGCGTTCCCGCTCTTCGTGCTGGCCATGGGCATCGTCGCGGCGATGGGCAACACGGTGGAGAACGTCGTCTACGCCACCGCCATCATCAACCTGCCCTTCTACGCCCGCATGGCGCGGGCCGAGGTGAATGTCCGCCGCAATGCCGGCTGGGTCGCCGCCGCCCGGCTGTCCGGCAACAGCGGCGCCCGGGTGCTGGCCTGTCACCTGTTCCCCAACGTGCTGCCGCCGATGATGGTGCAGGTCTCGCTCAATCTCGGCTGGGCGATCCTCAACGCCGCCGGCCTGTCCTTCATCGGCCTGGGCGTGACGCCGCCGACCCCGGAATGGGGGATCATGGTGGCGGAGGGCGCCAATTACATCGTCTCCGGCCAATGGTGGCTGGCGCTGTTCCCGGGCCTGGCGCTGATGCTGGCCGTCTTCACCTTCAACCTGATGGGCGACGGGTTGCGCGACCTGATCGACCCGCAACGCCGCACCTGAGGGAGGGCGACCGGCCATGACCAGCGTCCCGCTGCTGACCATCGACGAGCTGTCGGTCGCCTTCAAGACCCGCAAGGGCACGGTGCAGGCCCTGCACGGCGTCTCCTTCACCCTGGAGAAGGGCGAGATCATCGGCCTGGTGGGCGAGAGCGGCTCGGGCAAATCGGTCACCGCCTACAACGTGCTCGGCCTGCTGGGGCCGGCGGCGCGGGTGACCGGCGGCCGCATCGGTTTCGGCGGCATGACGATGACCACGGCGCGCGAGTCCGCGCTTCGCGAGATCCGCGGCCGCGAGATCTCGATGATCTTCCAGAACCCCCGCGGCGCCCTGAACCCCATCCGCCCGGTCGGCCGCCAGATCGAGGACGTGCTGCGCGAGCACTCCGATTTGCCGCGCCATAAACTCAAGGGCGCGGCCATCGACATGCTGCACCAGGTACGCATCAACGAGCCCGAGCGGCGCTATGCGGCCTATCCGTTCGAGCTGTCGGGCGGCATGTGCCAGCGGGTGATGATCGCCATGGCTCTGGCCTGCGAGCCGGCCCTGCTGATCGCCGACGAGCCGACCACCGGGCTCGACGTCACCACGCAAAAGGCGATCATGGACCTGCTGGTCGAGCTGGCCCGGGCCCGGCACATGGCGACGCTGCTGATCACCCACGATCTGGGCATCGCGGCGCAATATTGCGACCGGATCATGGTGATGGAGAAGGGCCGGCTGGTCGAGGGCGGCGCCACCGCCGACCTGTTCCGCGCGCCCCGGCACCCCTATACCCGCAAGCTGATCGCCGCGACCCCCCGCCCCGACTCCACCCTGGCCGACCTGATCGCCAGCACCGGAACCCCGGCAAGGCCGGCCGCGGAGGCGCCGGCGACCGCCGTGGCGCCGAACGCCGTGGAGCCGCTGCTCGAGGTCACCGACCTCGTCAAGGAGTACCCGCTGGCCGAGAAGACCAAAGCTTCGGGCTTGGGGCCGCTGCAGCGCTGGTTCGGCAGGACACCGCAAACCGCCGGAAAGGACGAGCCGGGGCAGCCTCCCGCAGGGGTCTTTCGCGCCGTGGACGGGGTTTCCTTCACGGTCATGCCGGGCGAGAGCGTCGGCCTGGTGGGCGAGTCCGGCTGCGGCAAGTCCACCACATCCAGCATGGTGGCGCGGCTCCTCGACCCGACCTCCGGTGCCATCCGCTTCGACGGCCAGGACATCGCCGCGGTGCCGGCCGGCCGTTTCGCGCGCTCGCCGCTGCGCGCCGGCATCCAGATGGTCTTCCAGGATCCGACCGACAGCCTCAACCCGCGCCACACCGCCTTTGCCGCGATTGCCGAGCCGATCCGGCGTCTGGCCACTCCGGGCGACGGGCCCGCCCTGACCCGCCGCATCGAAGCCCTGGCCGACCGGGTCGGCCTGCCGCGGGAGCTGCTGTCGCGCTTTCCCCACCAGCTGTCCGGCGGGCAGAAGGCCCGTGTCGGCATCGCCCGGGCGATCGCCGTCGACCCCAAGCTGCTGATCCTCGACGAGCCGACCTCGGCCCTCGACGTCTCGGTGCAGGCGGTGGTGCTTGAGCTGCTCGACGGCCTGCGGCGGGAGCTCGGCATGAGCTATCTGTTCGTCAGCCACGACCTGAACGTCGTGCGGCTGCTCTGCCACCGGGTGCTGGTCATGCATCGCGGCCGGATCGTCGAATCCGGCCCGGCTGAGCGCCTGCTCACCAGCCCCGACCACCCGTATACGAAAGCGCTGATCGACGCCGTCCCGCATTTCGTGCCCGACGGCGATCCCGCCGCCCCGACCCCCGAAGCCGCCGCCCTCAAACTGGCCGGGGAGTGAAAGGGCGGTGCACTATGTCGTCAAAGTTTCAAGTCGGGCGACGACTTCGGCCATGACCATATCGTCGACTGCCTGACCGACAAATTCAATCCGACGCGCTTCTGCATCAATGGACTTGATTTGATCAACAAGGACCGCGCCTTGAATGCTCCCATTTTGGGGAAGAAGCACCTTCCACGGCCAATGCGCGGTGTTCGAAGTTATTGGACAAACCAAAATGCAGTGTGACAATGCATTGTATTCAGCCGGAGTTATTACAAGAGCTGGCCGCCGCCCAGCCTGTTCATGCCCGATTTGCGGATTGAAGTTAATCCAAACAAGATCCCCTCGATCAGGTATCATAACTCTTCGCGACCCATCGGGGCATCGTCAAGAGGCGTCGGCGGAGTCAGGTTTTTTGCTTGGGCAACCAAATCCGCCAACCGATAGACCGGACGGCCCGGGCGGATCACAAGCGCACGATTCTCAATCTGTATGTCGATGGTGGCGCCGTCATGAAGGCCCAGGGTTTCGACTGCGATTTCTGGAAGCCGGACCGCACAGGACCCACCCCAAAGTCCAACTTGCGAACGCATGATGTCCCTCCGTCCCGGACTGATTATACATAGGATATAGTATATAGATCATCAAGCGCATCATGATGAGTTCGCCTGTCGGACAGTCGCAGTTAAAGCCGCACCGACTTCAATGCCCAAAGGACGAGCTTTCCTGCCCCATCACAAGACCTCCAACGGAAAGCGGCTGGTGACGAAGGCAGCCGATGCGTCCTTGACCGTCATCAGATGGCCGCGCATGGCAGCATAGGCGGCTTCTTCCTCGCCGTCCAGGATCGCCCCGACGATGGCGTCGTGCTCCCGGAAGCTCTTGGCGATGCGCCCGGCCATCTGGAACTGGGCGCGGCGGAAGGGGGCGATGCGCCGGCGCATTTCGTCGGCGGTCTCGACCAGCACCGGATTGCCCGAGCCGTCATAGATCGTCCGGTGAAAGGCGCGATTGGCGCTTTCGTAACCGTCGAAATTCTCCGTCTCCGACAGGCCTTGCATATCGTGGTGCAGCGCCTGCAGCGCCGCCTTGGCGCCGAGGCTCATCCGCCGGGCCGCCAGCCGGGCGCACAGCGCCTCCAGCTCGGCCATCACCTCGAACATGTGCATCACCCGCTCGACGGTGAAGGCGGCGACCACCACCCCGCGATGCGGCCGCTTTTCGACCAGCCCCATGGCGGCGAGCCGGCCCAGCGCCTCGCGCACCGGCGTGCGGGACAGCCGGTAGCGGTCGGCCAGCGACTGCTCGTCGAGCCGCGCCCCCGGCGCCAGCCGGCCGGAGACGATCTCGTCGGAAAGCTCTCGGGCCAGCCGGTCGGCGCGGGTTTCGGCGGGTTTCAACGTCGTTGTGTCGGTCATGCCCGGAAGCTGGCACGCCTTTGGCCGCCGTACCAGCCCCAGCCGCGGGCTATTTCACCGCCGCCTCGGAGCGGCGGCATCCCTGCCGCCGCCGTCGGCTGGACGCCGACGCTCCGGGCGGCATGCATGACGCGGCAATGGTCAGTCGCCGCCCAAATTGTATGCAATCTTGCATGCAAGGATGCCCGGGCGACGCCGCCGCGCCTCCGGCTGCCCGGAAAACAGGCGATTTTCAAGGCACGCACTGCCGTCCGCCGCTGGCACAAGCCTTGCTGAACTTCTGCAACGAATTGTCACTGGACGGAAGCGGGAGGCGACTCGGGAATGGCGGAGCTGTCCTTGCCGGCCGAACCGGGGCCGATCGCGCTCGATCCCGCGCGCACCGCCCTGGTCATCATCGACATGCAGCGCGATTTCCTGGAGCCCGGCGGCTTCGGCGAGACGCTCGGCAATGACGTCGCCCTGCTGCAGCGCGCCGTCGACCCGACGAAGACGGCGCTCGGCTCAGCCCGGGCCGCCGGCCTGCTGGTCGTCCACACCCGCGAAGGACACCGCCCCGACCTCGCCGACGCCCCGCCCGCCAAGCTGGCGCGCGGCGCGCCGTCCAGGCGCATCGGCGATGCCGGGCCGATGGGCCGCATCCTGGTGCGCGGCGAGCCCGGCCACGAGATCGTGGCCGAGCTGGCGCCGGCGCCCGGCGAGCCGGTGATCGACAAGCCCGGCAAGGGCGCCTTCTACGAGACCGACCTCGACCTCATCCTGCGCAATCGCGGCGTCGACACGCTGGCCGTGTGCGGCGTCACCACCGAGGTCTGCGTCCACACCACCATTCGCGAGGCCAATGACCGCGGCTATCGCTGCGTCGCGCTCGGCGATTGCTGCGCTTCCTATTTTCCGGATTTCCACCGCGTCGGGCTGGAGATGATCAAGGCGCAGGGTGGCATTTTCGGCTGGGTCAGCGGCTCCGCTGCCTTCGCCGCAACGCTGGCGGCGGCCCGCCGGGCCGCCTGAGATTGGCAGCGGCCCGCCGGGTCGCCTGAGAACGGAGGGCTACGACATGGACGGCAAGGCGGCCCGGCTCTGGACGCCCGGCGACTGGAACGCCCTCTTCGGGCTCGGCACCAATGTGCTGGTCAATCTGCTGGTGATGACCGGCCTGCTGAAATTCGTCGTCGGCATGCCGGACGAGATCATCTTCGGCCGCATCCTGCCGGCCGTCGGGCTGATGCTGTTCCTCGGCAATCTCTATTACGCCTGGATGGGCTGGAAGCTGGCCCGCAAGGAGGGACGCGCCGATGTCTGCGCCCTGCCCTCCGGCCCGTCGGTGCCGCACATGTTCATCGTGGTCTTCGTCATCATGCTGCCGATCCTCGGGCAGACCGGCGATCCGGTGAAGGCATGGGAGGCCGGGCTGGCCTGGGTGTTCATCCAGGGCTTCATCCTGATCGGCGGCGCCTTCGTCGCGCCGTGGATCCGCAAGATTACGCCGCGGGCCGCCCTGCTCGGCACCCTGGCCGGCGTCTCCATCGCCTTCATCGCCATGCGCCCGGCCATGGAGATCTTCATGACCTCGATCATCGGGCTGACCTGCCTGGCGATCATCCTGGTCAGCTGGTTCAGCGGCGTGCGCTACCCCAAGGGGCTGCCGGCCGGGCTGGTGGCGATTGTCGTCGGCATGACCATCGCCTGGGTCGCCACCGCGCTGGGCTTCCCGGAGATCGGCGGCATGAGCGCCGGCGCCCTGGCCGACAGTTTCGCCAGCTTCGGCTTTTCGGTGCCGATACCGGCCTTCGACCATGTCTTCTCGGGCTTCGAGTTCCTCGGCTTCATCCTGGTCACCGCCATTCCCTTCGGCGTCTACGATCTGGTCGAGGCCATGGACAATGTCGAAAGCGCCGAGGCCGCCGGCGACAGCTATTCGACCACAGAAGCCATCACCGCCGAGGGCACCATCTCGCTGTTCGGCACGCTGATGGGCTCGCCCTTCGCCAACGCCGTCTATATCGGCCATCCCGGCTGGAAATCGATGGGCGGGCGGATCGGCTATTCCGCCGCCACCGGCGTGTTCGTGCTGGTACTGGCCTGGTTCGGCATTCTCGCGGTGTTCCTCAACCTGGTGCCGGTGGTCGCGATCGCGCCGATCCTGCTCTATATCGGCATGCTGATCGGCGCCCAGGCCTTCCAGACGACACCGATGACCCACGCCCCGGCGATCATACTGGGGCTGGTGCCGCACCTCGCCGCCTGGGCCAAGACGCTGATCGACGGTGCGCTCGGCGCCGCCGGGGCGGAGGTGACGCCCGAGCTGATCGCCGGCATGGCGACCAACGGCGTGCTCTATGAGGGCTTGGCGGTGCTCGGCAATGGCGCCATCCTCACCGGCCTGGTGCTGGCGGCGATCGGCGTGTTCGTCATCGAGCGGCGCTTCGAGCTGGCCGCCGCCTTTGCCGGGGCCGGAGCGGTGCTGACCTTCTTCGGCTTCATGCACGGGCCGGCGGTCGGCGTCGCGGTGACGCCGATGGTGGCGGCGGCCTATGCGGTCATCGCCGGTTTCCTGTATCTCTGCGCCCGGCTGGAAACGGCCGACGAGCCCAAGCCGAAGGCGGCGGAAGCGCAGCCGGCCGAATAGGGGACCCTTACGCGCCATGACGGAAGAAGAGCTGGATGCCCGGATCGATGCTACCGCCGCGCAGGTCGGCCTGAGCATTGCGGCGGACCATCGCCCCGGCGTCCGGCGGTTCCTGGCGATCGCCGGAGAGATGGCGGCAACGCTCGACCGGGTGGACCTGGACGCGGACGAGTTGGCCCTGGCGCCGGTCTACACGCCGCCGGAGGACTGAGGGCATGGAAAGATTGGGTGGTCATGCCCGCGAAGCTTGCGCCCGCGTAGGCGGGGGTGACAATTCGTCAAGAGCGTCATGGTGATGGTCGCGAGACATGGCGCACGGGAGCGAACCCCGTGACCGCGCCCCCGGGGCCCTGGGCGTCGGCGGCGGAGATTGCCGCGGCGGTGAGCGCGGGGCGGGTTTCGGCCCGGCTGGTGGTCGAAGCGGCGCTGGCCCGGATCGGCGCCTGCAATCCACGGCTCAAGGCCTTCACCGATATCACGGCCGAGCGTGCGCTCTCCGAGGCCGACGCGGTGGACACCGCGCGGGCGGCCGGCCGGCCGCCGGGACCGCTGGCCGGCGTGCCCTTTGCCGTCAAGAACCTGTTCGATGTCGAGGGGCTGCCGACCCGCGCCGGGTCGAAGATCAACCGCGACCGGTCCCCGGCGGCGCGCGACGCGGTGCTGGTGCGGCGGCTGGAGGCGGCCGGGGCGGTGCTACTCGGCACGCTGAACATGGGCGAGTTCGCCTATGACTTCACCGGCGAGAACGCCCATGACGGCGCCTGCCGGAACCCGCATGACCCGGCGCGCATGGCCGGCGGCTCATCCTCGGGCTGCGGCGCGGCGACCGGCGGCGGGCTGGCGCCGCTGTCGCTGGGCTCCGACACCAATGGCTCGATCCGGGTGCCGTCCTCCTTCTGCGGCATCTTCGGGCTGAAGCCGACCTATGGCCGGCTGCCGCGCACCGGCACCTTCCCCTTTGTCGACAGCCTCGACCATCTCGGGCCCTTCGCCCGCAGCGCCGCGGATCTGGCTTTGGCCTATGATGCGCTGCAGGGCCCCGACCCGGGCGACCATGCCTGCGCCGACCGACCGGCCGAGCCGGTCATGCCGGCCCTGGAGGCGGGGGTGAGCGGCCTGCGCATCGCCATTGCCGGCGGCTGGATCGCGGAGCAGTCGGGACCGCAGGCGCAAGCCGCGGTTGGGCGCGCCGCCGCGGCGCTGGGCGCGGTCGAGACCGTCGACCTGCCGGGCGCCGCCGCCGGCCGGGCGGCCGCCTATCTCATCACCAACGCCGAGAGCTCGGCCTTTCACCTCGAAAGCCTGCGCACCCGGGCCGATGACTACGACCCCGACACCCGCGACCGCTTCCTCGCCGGGGCGCTGCTGCCGGCCGCCTGGCTGGTCAAGGCGCAACGCGTGCGGCGCTGGTGGCTGGAGCAGATGCGCGAGGTGTTCCGCCGCGTCGACGTGATCCTGGCGCCGGCGACGCCCTTCCCGGCTTTGGAAATCGGCCAGAAGACGGTGGTGCTGGCCGGCCGCGAGGTGCCGGCACGCCCGAATATCGGGGTGCTCGCCCAGCCCTTTTCCTGTATCGGCCTGCCGGTCGCCACGGTGCCGGTCTTCGACCCCGGCGCCCTGCCAATCGGCGTTCAGCTGATCGCGCCGCCCTGGCGCGAGGATCTCTGCCTGCGCGCCGCCCACGCTTTGGAGGCGGCCGGCTTCAGCGCTCATTCCCCCGCCATTCGCGCCGCTCCGGAACCGCGGTGAGGGACGCGCCCTGCCGATCGGCGCCCTAGTTGGCGCGGCGGTTCGCGCCCGGCCGGGCGAGCGGCTTGAGGTGGCAGAGGATGTGCTCGACGCCTGACCGGTCCCCGGAGAAGGGGACGGCGACGATGGTGTAGACCAGCTTGCCGTCGTGCATGGCGAAGCTCTCGCGGTCCTGGACGGGCTCCCCGTGTTTCACGGCAGCCCGCGCCGTGGCGAGAATCCATTCGATCACCGTGTCGGTCAGCCGGAGCTCCTCGACCTCCGGACCGGCTGGCTGATCCTGGGTGACGCGCCGGGCCCGGACGAGCGGCTGGGCACCGTCTTCGGCACCGGCCTTCGGCTCGAAGGAGACGATGAAGCTGTTCGGCCAGGCACTGGCAACCTCGTCCACCCGGATTTCAGACCAGGCGGGCATTTTCCGGCCGCGGCGCAGCTGGGTCCAGTAATCGTAGAGATTGCTGTTGCGCGAGGGGACGGGCGCACGGGCGGCGGCGTCGTCTGGCGTCTCGCCCTCCCGCCCTTTTTCCGGGCTCTCGGCGGCAAAGGCGATCTTGCGGCGCCAGCGGCTGAACGTCGACCGCCAGCCGCTTCGGCCTTCGGCGGCCGGCTCAGACGGCGACGGCGCAGGGGGGCCGGCATGATCGGGACCGGCATGATCGGGACCGGCATGATCGGGACCGGCATGGGCGTGGCCGTTCATGCCTTTCGCGGCCGCAGCGCCCTCCCCCTGATTTTCAGTTTGGAGTGACGGCGTGTCCCCGCCGCCATTCAGGGCGATCAGAGGATTGCGACGGCGGACGGCCGGCTTGACCTGGGCGAGCGCGGCCCGTCGGTCGGTCGGGAGCGGGATGGCGCCCACCTCGCAAGAGTCCGCGCCATTGGCTTTCGCCGGAGCGCCGCCGAGCGCGGCGGCCGGTTCGGGTCCGGCCGGTCCTGCGCCGGCTGGTCCCGTGCCGCCTGGTCCCGTGCCGGCTGGTCCCGTGCCGGGTTCGCTCACCCGGCGGCTACCATTGCCACCATGGGCGCCGAGGACGGCCGGTCCGCCATGGCGCGCGCCCTTCCCGGGCTCGCCGGTCCCGCCGCGTCGGCGGCTGGCGAACAGGTCGGCGTCGGGATCGTCATTGACGGTCGTGGGGTCGAAGGTCAGATCGCCCGATTTGCGCCGGCTGCAGCGGCGTTCGTCAGTGCGGATCGGCACCCGGGCCAGGCTCGCCGCCGGGACGTCAATCGAGGCATCCTCGCCGTCCGCGAATCCCTCGTCCCAGCGCCGCGGAAAGCCGGCCATCAGCGTGATCCGGCTCCGTCCGGCTTGCCCTGGGCAAGTCCGAGCTCGGCAAGGCAGCTGCATTTGCCATGCAGATAGGTCGGGACCATCTCGTCGAGATGGCGCTGCAGGGCCTCCCTGATAATGGTCTGGATACTGCAGTTCAGGTGTGAGGCGAGCAGCTTCACCTGCAGGTGCTGATCCCCTTCCAGCCGCAGCGTCAGCTTGGCGGCGCGCCTGAGGTCATTCCGGCCGCGGCAGGGCTCATCGCCGCAGTCACGCACCGGGCCGTCGCCGGCCCGGTCGGCGGTCCGGCTCTTGCCTTTGACGAAGACCGACGGTTTCAGCGGCACCACGGATTGCTCCGCCGGGGCGGCGGTGCCTTTGCGGGCCATCAGGGAACTGGTCAGCGATGCGACTGCCTTCATGGTGCTCTCGGTGTTCAAGAGGCCCGGCCGGTGGCCAAGGCGGTGGCGGATTTCGACTGCGCCGGGACGGACATGCTGCCGGCCGGAATCATGGTTCGGGAATGACTGCGATTGAGCCGGTTGCTCAGATAGGACCAGAGGGCGCTGATCTCCCCGGATGACCGATCGCTGCCACTCAGCTCCATGACCGTGCGGCCGTCGATCATGGCGGCGGCAAAGTCGGTGCGGTGGTGAATGATGGCCGGCGCCAGGGTTCCATGCTGGGACAGGGCGAAGACCGCTTCAGACGTGATTCGGGCGCGCGGCGTCGCCGCGTTCATGACGAAGACGAGCGGCTTCTCAAGGCTTTCCACGAGTTCGACCGTGGCGCCAGCGGCACGCAGATCGTGCGGGCTCGGCCTCGCCGGAATGACGACGAGGTCCGCATGGCCGACGACTTTCAGGATCGTCGAGGTTATGGCCGGCGGCGTATCGATCACCAGCAGATTGATGCCGAGGGACTTCATGCGATCCATGTCGGCATCCAGCTGCTGCACCGTGGTCCGCGCGAAGAGCGGCGTTTCCGCCTCCCGCTCGTTCCACCATTCGGCCAGGCTGCCTTGAGGGTCGGTGTCCACCACGGCGACCGGCCCGGCCCCGCAGCGCTCGGCTTCGACCGCAATATGACCCGCCAGGGTCGTCTTTCCGGAGCCTCCCTTTTGGGAGGCGAAGGCCAGCACTTGCATTGAACCAAGGCCCCTGCTCGTGACGCGTTGAACTCCCGTCCGGCTGATCGCCTGATCGCCGGGCGGACATTGCCGCTCCTCGTCTCCCGGGCCGATATGCCATCGGCCGGCGCGAAGCGATCCTCCATAGAAGACGAGGCTAAAGGCCAATGGTTACCACGAAGTAAATCCTCAACGCCGCGTTGGGAAAAACAAGTACTCCGGCAAATTCCTTAAAATCCGGCAAAAATTGCCTCGTATCGGCATGGCGCGTCCGGGTCCGCCGGTGCGCCGGTACGCCGGCAGCGGACCCTTTCCCTTTGCCGGCACCGATACGAGGACCGGGCGATTGCGGCAAAAAACGATGTGGCAATACCGGTCCACGATTGTTAAATCCAGGAGTCGGAACCAGGCGGCCAAAGCCGACGCTGGCGGGCCCGAAGAGGGCGTCCGGTTCACGCGGCGGCAGAACGGCGTCCGCTGACGGTAAGACCGTAAGGATGCGCCCGGATACCGATCGCTGTGGCGAGACTTCGCGCGGCTCGGTCGTGTGTCGGGTGCTGCCTCACGGTGTCGGAGAGGCCGAGCGGACGACAAGAAGGGTAAACCTTCCATTCATTGTTGAAACTATGGTCCCTTTCTTGTATCGAACCCGCTGTCATCGTATTGTCTGTGTCTTGCAGCCGGGTAATGGCCGCGAACAAGGAATCGACAATGCCTAAGACCGTCCTGATCGTTGAGGACAACGAACTGAATATGAAGCTGTTCCACGATCTGCTGGAAGCGCATGGCTATGCGACATTGCAGACCAAGGACGGCATGGAGGCGTTGAAGATCGCGCGGCAGGAACGCCCGGATCTCATTCTCATGGATATTCAGCTCCCGGAGGTTTCCGGTCTCGAAGTCACGAAATGGCTGAAGGAAGACGACGAACTAAGGGCAATACCGGTCATCGCCGTGACGGCCTTCGCCATGAAGGGCGATGAAGAGAAGATCCGGGAAGGCGGCTGCGAGGACTATATCGCCAAGCCGATCTCGGTCGCGAAATTTCTGGAAACCGTCCAGCGTTATCTAAGCTGAGCGGGAAAGGACAGGGATGTCCGCGCGCGTTCTGGTCGTCGACGACGTCTTGCCCAACGTCAAGCTGCTTGAGGCGAAGTTGTCGCGCGAGTACTTCGACGTACTGACCGCGTCGAACGGACCGGAGGCTTTGGAAAAGGCCGATGCCGAAGCGCCGGATATCGTGCTGCTCGACGTCATGATGCCGGGCATGGACGGCTTCGAGGTCTGCAACAAGCTGAAGGCCAATCCGCGCACCCGTCACATCCCGGTGGTGATGGTCACGGCACTGTCCGACGTCTCGGACCGCGTGCGCGGGCTGGAGGCCGGCGCCGACGATTTCCTGACCAAGCCGGTCAATGACGTGGCGCTGTTCGCCCGGGTCCGCTCGCTCGTCCGTCTCAAAATGATGATGGACGAATGGCGCCTGCGCGAGACCACCTCCGGCGAGCTCGGCGTGCTGTCCTCCGACGCCAGCGAGCGGGAGCAGTCCGGCGATGCCGCCAAGGTTCTCGTGGTCGAAGACAATCCGCTCGACCTCGACAAGATCGCCCAGACCCTGACCGATACAGGCGACAGCGTCGCCAGCACCGAGACCTGCAAGCAGGGGCTCGATCTGGCGCTGGGGGAGGATTTCGAGCTGGTGGTCGTCAGCCTGACCCTGCTGGAAGAGGACGGCCTGCGGCTCTGCTCGCAACTGCGCAGTCACGACCGCACCCGGCAGACCCCGATCGTCCTCCTCGCCGACGACGGCGATATCCCGCGGGTCGCGAAGGGCCTGGAGCTCGGCGCCAACGACTATCTGGTCAAGCCGATCGACCGGAACGAGCTGCTGGCGCGGGTGCGCACCCAGATCCGGCGCAAACGCTATCAGGACCGGCTGCGGTCGAATTACGAGGAAAGCCTGTCCATGGCGCTGACGGACAGCCTGACCGGGCTGTTCAATCGCCGCTATCTGTCGGTCCATCTGCAGCGTGTCATCGGCCGGGTCGCAGAGACCCGCAAGGCGGTCTCGGCCATCATGTTCGACATCGACTATTTCAAGCGGGTCAATGACACGCACGGCCATGCCGTGGGCGACGAGGTTCTTCGCGAAGTCGCTTCCCGCGTCTCCCGCAACCTGCGCAATTTCGATATGGTGGCGCGCTATGGCGGCGAGGAATTCGTCGTCATCATGCCGGACGCCCCACTCGAATCGGCCGGGCTGGTGGCCGAGCGCCTGCGCCAGCGGATCGAAACGGAACCCTTTCGGGTCTCCACGCCGGCCGGACAGCTGGAAATCACCATCAGCCTGGGTGTCGCCTCGACCGAAGACAGCGGCGAACCGCCGGATTCCCTGATCCGGCGGGCCGACGAGGCACTTTATGAAGCCAAGGGCCAGGGCCGAAACTGCGTCGTCCTCTACGGAGAAGCGGCAAAGCACTGATCCGCCGGACCGCGCCACCGCAGGTCAGGGCTTTTCGGCAGGCGGCGTCATCGGCAGCACCGGCGCGCTCTCCCGGACGGCGGCGAGCGGCACCAGCGGCGCGGCATCGGCCGGCACCAGGCCGAGCAGCCGCGGGTCGTCCCGGAACACCCGTTCCCGGCGATAGGCGACGAAACCGGCGCGCTGATAGGTCTGCAGAGCCCGCGGGTGATCCAGGGTACAGGTTTCCACCTGCAGGCGCTGCGGCCCGCCGACCCAGGCCATCCGGATGATGTGGTCCAGCAGATAGGGGCCGAGCCGCCGGCCGGTGCTTTCCGGCATCATGCCGAAATAGACAATCTCGGTCGTCTCCGGGTCGTGGGCGTACAGCTCGCCGAAGCCGGCGGGTACACCTCCCTCGTACAGCACATACAACGCCGTGCGCTCGTCCTGGATGCGGGCCGTCAGGGCATCGTCGCCCATGCGCAGACGGTCGGCCCAGAGCCAGGGGGCCCCCACGGCCCGGAAGAGATAGCGGTAATAGGACAGCGTCGGCCGCTCGGCATGGATCAGGGCCAGTTTTGCCAAAGGCGGCGGCAGCGGCGGCCGAACCGGCGGTGCCGTCATCTCCAGACAGGTGACCGTGACGGCCAGCTTGCCCGGCGGCGTCGCGTCGATCATGAGGAGCGCTCGCCTTGGCCGGCCGGCCCGGTGGCAACCGGCAGATCGTCCCGCAGCCCCCATTCGGCCCAGGAGCCGTCATAGACGGCCGTGTCCGGGTCGCCGAGGCGGTGGCGGGCCAGCGCCAGCAGGCAGGCCGTGACGCCACTGCCGCAGCCGGCCACCAGCGGTCGGTCGGGCGCGATGCCGGCCGCCGCCAGGCGCGTGGCGAGCGTCTCGGGCGGCAGCAGGGTGCCGCTCTCCGGGTCGATCAGCTCGGCGAACGGCAGGTTGCGCGCACCCGGGACGTGTCCGCCGCGGCGGCCCGGCCAGACCTCCGGCTCCGCCCCGGTGAAGCGGCCCTGCGCGCGAACATCCGCCAGCTGAGCTGGCGCGGTGCCGCCGGCCAGCGCGGCAACCTCGGCAAGGCTCTTGACCAGGTGCGGGCGGAACCGGGGGCGGAAGGGCCGCGGTTCCGGCGCGGCGGTCTCGCCGCTCGCGACCGGCCGGCCCTCGGCCCGCCATTTCGGCAGGCCGCCGTCGAGCACGGCGACCCGATCATGCCCGAAAACCCGGAACATCCACCAGGCGCGGGCGGCGCTGAGCACGCCGAACATGTCATAGCAGATGACCGTATCGTCATCGCCGATACCCAGCGCGCCGACCTTGTCGGCAAACAAGCCGGGGTCGGGCAGCATATGCGGCAGGTCGCTCGCCGGGTCGGCGATGTCGTCGACATCGAACAGGACGGCACCGGGGATGCGCGCCGCCCGATGCTCGGCCCGCAAATCGCGGTCGAGACCCGGCATCCAGAAGATGACGTCGACGATGCTCAGGCCCGGCGCGCCGAGCCGCTCATGCAGCCACGCCGTATCGACCAGCGCGCCAGGGGGGACATGGTCTTCCGACATCATAAGGACGCTCTATACCGGCGGACCGGCGCCGTCGCCGGCGAGAACGATGGAGATGCGACGATTCTGCCTGCCCTTGTTCTCGATCCTGGCGATCTCGACCGGCCCGATCTCCGCCGTATCGGCGACATGCGTGCCGCCGCAGGGTTGCAGGTCGACCGGCGCGTCCTCCGGTCCGATGCGCATCAGCCG
Organism: Alphaproteobacteria bacterium; assembly: GCA_009909005.1. Lineage (GTDB taxonomy): Bacteria > Pseudomonadota > Alphaproteobacteria > DSM-16000 > Inquilinaceae > JAAAOG01. The sequence goes on from JAAAOG010000022.1 coordinate 36,485, forward strand.
GACCCGGCCCGAGCCGGTCGGCGGCTTGACCGACATGGTGCGCACCAACTCCGGCCGCGCGGCCAGCTCGTCGTCGCCGATCCAGACGCAGACGGTCTTGTGGCCGGCGGCGACCAGGCTATTCATCTTTTCCGCCAGGGCCTGCTTGTCGAGGGCGCCGGCCGGGACGTTGAAGTCGAGCCGGCTCTTTTCGGCGCCGACCTGGCCGCCGGTCACCTCGCCTTCGACCAGGCTGCAAAGCAGGTGCATGGCCGTGTGCATGCGCATGTGGCGATAGCGTCGGGCCCAGTCGATGACGGCTTCCACCGCGGTGCCCGCCGTCGGCAGCACCGCGCCGGCGGCCGGAACGTGGATCACGTCCTCTGACCCGTCGCCCTTGACCGTGTCGGCAATCGCCGTCTCGCCGCCCGGCCAGCGCAGCATGCCCGTGTCGCCGGGCTGGCCGCCGCCGGTCGGGTAGAACACGGTCCGGTCCAGGCGTACACCCCGTTCGTCAACCGAAACGACTGTTGCCCGACACTCCTTCAGATACGGCTGCTCCTGAAAAACCAGCACTGTTGTCATATCCTCAATCAAGCGCGCTCCCGGCGCAATGTGACGGTTCCGCCAGCGCCGTCAACCCTGCCGCCACCGCGCCCGCAGGTCGGCGCGGTGGAGCGCCAGCCATTGCAGGCCGACGAGGGTGATGGCGGTGTCGATGCGCCCGGTAGGCAGCAGGTCGATGGCGTCCTGCGCCGCCATGCGGCAGACGCGGATATCCTCGCCCTCGGTCGCCAGGCCGGCGTACGCGTCGGCGGCGGCGGCGTCGACGCGGCCGACATACATGTCGACGGTCTCGGACACGGCGCCGGGGCTGGGCATGAAGCGGGCGATCGGCTCCAGCGCCGTCAGCACCATGCCCGTCTCCTCCTGCATCTCGCGCCGCGCGACGTCCTCGGCCTGCTCGCCCTCGTCGATAATCCCGGCGACGATCTCCAGCATCCAGGATGACCAGCCGGCGACATAGGCGCCGCAGCGGAACTGCTCGATCAGCACGACTTCGTCCCGCTCGGGATCGTAGGGCACGACGGCCACCGCCTTGCCGCGGTCGAACACCTCGCGGGTCAGGACCTTCGTCCAGCCGCCGTCGAAGCGCCGGTGGCGCATCTGCAGGCAGAGCACCCGGAAGACGCCCTGATAGCCGACCTTGCGTTCGATTTCCTCGACTTCGCTCGGGATCATGCCTTGGTCCTCGTGTCGCTTGGGGAAGCGGGACATCTCCGCGCGGTGCGCAGCCTAGCCCGGCCCGGCACCCGCCGCCAGCGGCGACGCGTTGTCGCGCCGTCGCCTGATAAGAGCCCGGCAGATAGGGGATTTTCAATCGCGAAAGGCGCTGCAATGGAAAGGGGATTGCCGATTCACTCTCTCAAAGGTCGCAATGCCCGTGTTTTGGTTTGACAAACCCCGGAGCGCTCCGAATAATCCACAGGCTTGAGCACAGACCTGCACGCCGCAGCATCCGCTCCGGCCGTCAAAATCCCAAGCGACGGCTTATAAGGACAACAATCAGATCGCCTGAAGACAGGCTCGGTTGCGGCCGTGTCCCTTTCGAAAACAGTCTGGGAGAGACCCATGAACAAGAGCGACCTGGGCAAGGTTCATGCTGCGCTTCCGCGTCTCGTGGAGGATCTGGAGCACGGCCGGCTGAAGCGGCGCGCCTTTCTGCGCACGGCAACATTGCTGGGACTTTCGGCCCCGGTGGCCTATGCCGTCGCCGGGACGATCACCGGCGAATACCCGGTGTCCCGGGCACAGGCCCAGGAGCCGCGGCACGGCGGCATCCTGCGCACCTCGATGAACATCAAGGACTGCAGCGACCCGGCGATCTACGACTGGTCGGAAAAGGGCAATGTCGCCCGCCAGGTGATCGAGCCGCTGGTCATGCTGGGCCCCGACAACATCGCCCGGCCCTGGCTGGCCGAGCGCTGGGAGGCGTCGGAGGACCTGAAGACCTGGACCTTCTATCTGCGCCAGGGTGTCAAGTGGAACAATGGCGACGACTTCATCGCCGACGATGTGATCGCCAATTTCACCCGCTGGCTCGACCCGGCCACCGGCTCGTCGAACTACGGCCGCTTTGCCGCCCTGCGCGGGCCGGATGACGGCGACCCGATGCTCGACAACGCAATCGAGAAGGTCGACGAGCACACCATCCGCTTCAACCTGCGCACCGCCGACCTCGCCCTGCCGGAGAACATGACCGACTATCCGGCGCTGATCGTGCATCGGCGCTTCGTCGAAGAGGGCGGCAATTTCGTCGAGAACCCGGTCGGCACCGGCCCGTTTCTTCTGCAGGAATTCGCCATCGGCCAGCGCGCCGTCTTCACCAAGCGCGATGCCGCGGAGTATTGGGGCCCCGAGATCTATCTCGACGGGCTGGAATTCCTCGACCATGGCGACGATCCGGCCGCGTCGCTGGCCGCGCTCGCCTCCGGCCAGGTCGACCTGCTGTACCGCCTGTTCAGCATCGACCAGGTTCCGGCCATCCGGCAGAGGGGCGGGATCAGGCTGTACGAGGTCGCGACGGCGCAGACCGGCGTGGCCCGCATGAAGGTCACAGAACCCCCCTTCGACAACGAAATGGTTCGGCAGGCGGTGGCCGCCTGCATCGACCATGAGGTGCTGCTGGACCTCGCCTATCAGAATTTCGGCCTGCCGGGCGAGAACCACCATGTCAGCCCGGTGCATCCGGAATATGCCGAAATCCCGCGCCCGCAACAGGATTACGACCGCGCCCGGCAGCTGCTGGCCGAAGCCGGCTATCCCGACGGGATCGACGTCAGCATCGACTGCGTCGCCCAGCCGACCTGGGAATCGAATACCTGCCAGATCATCGCCGAGATGGTGCGGCCGGCCGGCATCAACCTGTCGGTCAACATCATGCCGGGCGGCACCTATTGGGACCGCTGGCTGACCGCGCCCTTCGGCTTCACCTCCTGGACGCACCGGCCGCTCGGCGTCACCGTGCTCAATCTCGGCTACCGGACCGGCGTGCCGTGGAACGAGTCGTCCTATTCCAACCCGGAATTCGACCGGCTCCTCGATCAGGCCAATGGCACGCTCGATGTCGACGCGCGCCGCGAAATCATGGCCCAGCTGGAAGCGATCATGCAGGGCGACGCGGTGATCGTGCAGCCCTTCTGGCGGGCCATTCACACCGCCAGCTCGGACCGGGTGCAGGGCTTCGAGATCCAGCCGGCCGAAGAGCATCACTATCACGGCGTCTGGCTCCAAGAGGGCTGAGCACGCCTGACGGCCGCCGGTCCCGGGCCGCTGTGCTGCCGGGATCGGCCGCCGTTCCGGGCCCGGCGGCCGGCGGGCCGCCCGACGGGGAGCGACAGAGCGGAGGACCGCGCTCGTGCTGATTTTTCTGCTGAAGCGGCTCGGCTTCATGCTGCTGACCATGCTGGTCGTGTCGATCCTTTTGTTCCTCGTCCTGGAAATCAATGTCGAGAACCTGGCGACGCGCGTCCTCGGGCAGTTCTCTACAGAGGAGCAGCGCCAGATCTGGCTGGAAGAAAACGGCTATCTGCGGCCGATCTACATTCGCTATCTGGAATGGATCGGCGACATGCTGCAGGGCGATTTCGGCCATTCGACCCGATTCAATGTCCCGGTCTCCGAGATACTGTTCGACCGTCTGGGCAATACCGGGCTGCTGGCGCTTTGCGTCTTCGGCGTCATGGTGCCGCTGGCCCTGACGCTCGGCATCCTCGCCGGCATGCGCGAAGGCTCGAGCATGGACCGGTCGATCACCTTTTTCTCGGTTCTCACCACCTCGGTGCCGGAATTCGCCAGCGCGGTGTTCTTCTCCGCCATCTTCGTCTTCGCGCTCGGCTGGCTGCCCGGGACCAGCGGCATGGCCCAGGGATTCAACTGGACCGAGATGGTGCTGCCGGTGGTCGTGCTGGTGCTCTACGGCTTCGGCTATATCGCCCGGATGATGCGGGCCTCGATGGCCGAAGTGATGCAGAGCCCGTATATCCGCACCGCCATCCTGAAGGGCCTGCCCTATCGCCGGGTCATCACCAAGCACGCACTCCGCAACGCCCTGATCGCGCCCTTCACCGTGATCATCCTGCAGATCAACTGGCTGCTGTCGGGCGTCATCGCGGTGGAATATTTCTTCTCCTATAAGGGCTTCGGGGCGCTGCTGCTGGAGGCCTCGCTGAACACCGACATCGACGTCATCCAGGGCTGCGCCATCGTCGCGGTGTTCGTCGCCGTCGGCACCCAGACCCTCGCCGATATCGGCTACACCTATCTGAACCCGCGCATCCGGTTCAGCTGAGGATTTGAGGCATGACCGAAGACGCGATCAGCGCCGAACGCCCCTTGCCGGCGCCCCGCCGGCCCTTCCGTGAGGCGGTCAAGTCCATCGGCCTGCTGCGCGAGAGCTGGGTGGCCTCGCTGGGGGCGGGAATCGTGGTGTTCTGGGTGATCGTGGCGGTGCTGGCGCCGGTGCTGGCGCCCTACCCGCCCAATCAGCAGATCGGCCCGTTGAAGAACGCGCCGCCGATGACCCTGGCGGAGGAGGGCCGGCCCTATTTCACCGATCAGGGCATGGAGCGCACCTCCGGCGACGAACTCTACATCCTCGGCGGCGACAATCTCGGCCGCGACGTGCTGTCCCGCGTCATCTGGGGCGCGCGCTCCGTGCTGATCTACGCGCCGATCGCCACCGCCTGCGCCTATGTCATCGGCATCGCCATGGGGCTTCTGGCCGGCTACCGGCGCGGCTGGATCGACGATGTCCTGAGCCGGGTCAGCGATATCATTCTCTCCTTCCCGGTGCTGGTGCTTTATGTGGTGATCATCACGGTCTTCGGACCGTCGGCCATCAACATCGTGCTGGCCGTCACCTTCGCCAGCGCGCCGGGCATCATGCGTATCGTCCGCGGACTGGTGCTCGACCTGCGCAATCGCGACTATGTCGCGGCGGCCCAGACCCGCGGCGAGAACCCGTGGTACATCATGCTGGTGGAAATCCTGCCCAATGCGCGCGGGCCCCTGATCGTCGATGCCTGTCTGCGCCTGGGCTACACCACCATCACCATCGGCGTGCTCGGCTTTCTCGGCCTCGGCCTGCCGCCGCCGGATCCGAACTGGGGCAATCTGGTCGCCGAGAACCGCGAGGTGGCGCAGATCGCGCCCTATTCGACCCTGTTCCCCTGCATTGCCATCTCGACGCTGGTGCTCGGCCTGAACCTCCTGGCCGACGGCTTGCGCGAGATCTCCATGAAAGACTGAGGTGGCGCCATGGCCGTCCAGGAAGCCCTTGCCGCGGACCCCCGGACCGTCGCGCCCGACAATGCCGTCGCGGCCGAGGCCGCCTCCCCGGTGCTGGAGATCGACAATCTCAACATCTCCTATTTCACCCGGGCGGGCGAAATCCCGGCGGTCATCGATTTCTCCCTGACCGTCAAGCCCGGCGAGGCGGTCGGGCTGGTCGGGGAATCGGGCTGCGGCAAGACGACCGTGGCCATGGCGATCATGCAGTATCTCGGCGGCAATGGCCGGATCGTCGGCGGCTCGATCCGCTTCAAGGGCCGGGACATGAACGCCATGAGCGAGGAAGAGCTGCGCCAGCTGCGCGGCTCGCAGATCGCCATGGTCTATCAGGAGCCGATGGCCGCCCTGAACCCCAGCATGACCATCGGCAGCCAGCTGATGGAGGTGCCGCTCTATCACGAGCCGAACTGCTCGCAGGAGGAGGCCTTCCGGCGGGCGGTGGAGATGCTGGGCAATGTCCGCCTGGCCGACGCCGCACGGGTGATGTCGGCCTATCCGCACCAGATCTCCGGCGGCCAGCAGCAGCGCGTGGTCATCGCCATGGCGCTGCTGTCCAATCCGGCCCTGCTGCTGCTCGACGAGCCGACCACCGCGCTCGATGTGACGGTCGAGGCGGGCATCGTCGAGCTGATCGCCGAAATTTCGCGGTCCTTCGGCACCTCGATGCTCTATATCAGCCACAATCTCGGGCTGATCCGCGAGACCTGCGACCGGGTCTGCGTCATGTACTCCGGCGAGGTGGCGGAAGAGGGCACCATCCGGGAGCTGTTCGAGAACCCCCGGCACCCCTATACCCGCGGGCTGTTCGGCTGCATCGCGACGCCCGGCAAGGACAAGTACGCCAAGCCGCTGACGCCGATCCGCGGCCAGCTGCCGCTGCCGCACGAGCGCCCGCCCGGCTGCAATTTCGGCCCGCGCTGCGATCATTTCCGCGACGGCCGCTGCGATGCCGGCATGATCCGCATGCAAAGCGTCGACCCGGCCACCGCCCACCGCGCCCGCTGCATCCGCTGGCAGGAAATCGACTGGGACAATTACCGGGTCGAGCAGGCCGCCTATACGCCCATCGAACCCGGCGAGACGGTGCTGGAAAGCCGGGAGATGCAGAAATACTACCCGATCGTCGACCGCTCGCTGGCGGCGATGCTCTCGGGCCGCGCGGTCCGCTATGTCAAGGCGAATGAGAGCCTGACCTTCCAGGCCCGCAAGCGCCAGACCGTGGCGATCGTCGGCGAGTCGGGCTGCGGCAAGTCGACCTTCGCCAAGGTGCTGATGGGGCTGGAGACCGCCACGGGCGGCGAGCTGGTGTTCAACGGGAAGGACGTGGCGGAACAGTCGGTGATGAAGCGCACGCCGGCGCAGATCGCCTCCCTGCAGATGGTCTTCCAGAACCCGAACGACACGCTCAACCCCAGCATGACCGTCGGCAGCCAGATCGGCCGGGTCCTGCGCAAGTTCCGCATCGCCCGCGACCCGCAGGAGATCGAGCAGCGGGTTCTGGACCTGCTCGATGTCGTCAAGCTGCCGCGCGCCTTCATCAACCGCCGGCCGCGGCAATTGTCCGGCGGCCAGAAACAGCGCGTCGGCATCGCCCGCGCCTTTGCCGGCAACCCGGCCATGGTGATCGCCGACGAGCCGGTCTCCGCCCTCGACGTCTCGGTCCAGGCGGCGGTCACCGGCCTGCTGATGGACATCCAGCGCGAATACGACACCACTCTGCTGTTCATCAGTCACGATCTCGGCGTGGTGCGCTATCTCGCCGACCGGGTGGTGGTGATGTACCTCGGCCAGATCATGGAGCAGGGCGACACCGAGGCGGTGTTCGCGCCGCCCTACCACCCCTATACCGAAGCGCTGCTGTCGGCCGTGCCGATCGCCGACACCCGCGTACGCAAGCGCCGGATCATCCTGGAGGGCGCCCTGCCCAGCGTCCTCGACCCGCCCAAGGGTTGCCCCTTCCACACCCGCTGCCCCCGCAAGATCGGGGCGATCTGCGAAGACACCCCGCCGCCGGAACAGGAGGCCGAAAGCGGGCATAGCATCCGCTGCCATATACCAATGGACGAATTGCGGCGCGTCGAGCCAGTCATACAGTATAATGCCGAGTGAGGTTGTGGCGTGACCCTTTCGCGTGGCCGGTCATCGATGGCTATGCGCATTGGTTGAGGCTGAAACCTATTGCTCTTGCTTTTCTTTCGGAAAAGCGATCGAATAGGAACAAGAGCTGGGACTCCCTATGCTGGGGGTTGTTCGGCCCGGAGCGTTTAAGGAGCAGAGACATGATGCCGGAAATGGAAAACGAGCCGAAGCGGCGGAAAACCATTGCCGAGGACGGACCGGACCCGGTGGACGTTCATGTCGGCATGCGGTTGCGGCAGCGGCGCACCCTGCTGGGCATGAGCCAGGAGAAGCTGGCCAAGGCGTTCGGCGTCTCATTCCAGCAGGTCCAGAAATATGAGCGCGGCGCCAACCGCATCAGCGCCAGCCGGCTGCATCTGCTGACAAAGACACTGGATGTGCCGGTCAGCTATTTCTTCGAAGGCCTGCCGAACGACCTAGCCCCCACCGCCGCGGGCGTCGAGGAGGCGGAGGAGCCGGATCAGATGACCAGCCGGGAAACGCTGGAGCTGGTGCGCGCCTATTACCGCATCGGTGATCCGTCGGTGCGCAAGCGCCTTGTCGACCTCGCCCGCGCGCTGGGCCGGGGCGAAGGCAACGGCCACCATGACGAGGACGAGGCACCGCTCGTGTGAGCCGGGCCTGTCGCCCGGCCGGCACCGCCCGGCCGTGGTCGGCCGCGCATGTCTTATATTGAGGCGTACGCGCACTTTCCCGGTTATGGTGGGCGCGGTCCCCGCAGAGTAGACAGTGCCCGCATGCCGTTCGAAAACCGTACTCTCGCCTTCGACAGCCTGGAGCTGGCCGAAGCCCTGACCGGCCACAGTGCCGTGACCAAGAAGCCTTTCCCGTCCGGGATCGTGGTCTCGGTCGAGTTGGAAGAGGACCCCAAGCCGGTTATCAAGCTCACCCTGCAGGACTATCAGATCGCCCGCAAGGTGACCGTGGCCATGGAACCCGAGCAGATGGCCGCTGCCCTTATTCATTATTGCAAGGTGAAGAAGGTGCCTCTGCCGCGCCGCTCGCGCAAATCCCTGCACGTTGAAGACGGCCGCGTTCTGCTGAAGATCATCAAGGAGAAATAGGGGGCGCCGACACGGTTCTGCCGCGCTCAGGCCGGCTTGACCATGGGCGCCGGGCAAAACCTGCCTCCTTCCGCTTAAGCCCCGGAGCCGCCCGACGCCGGACGCGGCGGTTCGAAAGCCAGCGCCAACTGTCCCGCCTGCCGGAAAAGGTCGTGCGCTTCGCGGTCATCCGCCGCCCGGATGGCCCGTGCCAGCAGATCTTCGAAAGTCTCGAGCAATTGATGCGTTTCCATGGCTCCGAACCTCCGCCAATTCCTTCTGCGTTCACGCAATAAACAAGCCGGAGCATGCCGGCTAAATTCAGGCCATTTGTGGAGACGGCAAGGTTTGATTGCGGCCGCATCTCGACATGCTTAACGCCAAGGCGCCGCGGCCGGGCTACACACGCCCCGTGTCCGATCGGCCCGGTCCGAAACGGCGTCAGTGAGATTTGCGGAAACGCGCCGGGATTCGCTGTCGATAACAAACTGAATTGACCGGTGTAGGTAACACATCAATTGTCCGCTCGTTCATGGTTTGGTCCAGTGGGCTGGAGCGGTGTCAACCCTCTGCTATCCTATCCCTTTG
>JAAAOG010000029.1 GCA_009909005.1 Alphaproteobacteria bacterium
GATGCGCGAGCAGATCGAGACGCTGGAGGGCCATGTGAACGGCCGCTTCTCCGACGTCGACTGGATCCCCATCCACTACACCTATCGCACGGTGGAACGGCCGCGGCTGCTGGCACTGTTCCGGCTCAGCGATGTCGGCCTCGTGACGCCCTTGCGCGACGGCATGAACCTGGTGGCCAAGGAATATGCCGCGGCCCAGGACCCGGAGGATCCGGGCGTGCTGGTATTGTCCCGTTTTGCCGGCAGCGCGGAATCGCTGGACGGGCCGCTGCTGGTCAGCCCCTATGATATCGGTGAAGTCTCCGAGGCCATGGCCCGGGCACTGGCGATGACGCTGGAGGAACGCAAAGAGCGCTGGCAGTCGCTGATGCGGGACCTGTCACAGCACGACATCCACTATTGGCAGCGCAGTTTCCTCTCGATGCTGGAACATTGGGCCTCGGGATAGCAGTGGCTATCGAAACGGCGAGACCAGGGTTTCGACCCGGGACGGCCGCCCCGGCGGGTCGAGGGGCCGCTTCCGTTATGGAGACCTGCGGCGCCCGCTTCCTCGGTCCGGCCCCGCCGGGTGCGACAGGGTGCGCTGGTCGAGCGGTCGGCCGTTATGGCATGATGTCACGCTCGAGCGGGGGACAGCGACCTCCGCGGCAATGGAGGGCCCGCGCGTGACCATCAAGGCCATCCTGACGCCGATCTGCGGCGGCACCGGAGATCGGGCGGGCCTCGACATTTCCGTCCTCCTGGCGCGCCGCTTTGCCGCGCATGTCGACGTCCTGTTCGCCCGGCCCAAACCGACGGAGTCGTTCCCTGTGGTCGGGGAGGGGGTGTCGAGCACCGTCGTCGACCAGCTGGCGGTCTCCGCCGCGCAGGAATGGACTTTGCGGGAATCCCGGGCCGTCAGCCTGTTCGCCACGGCGGTGGCCGAGGCGAAAATCCCCGATTGCGGTCGTCCGGCACCGGGCGTTCCGCCCGGCGGGCCGACGATCGCCCTCCGGCAGGAGGTCGGCCGGGAGGACTGGGTCATCCGCCGGATGGGTCCGCTCGCCGACCTCATCGTGCTGGTCAACCCCTCAAAGGGCGAGGACGACCTGCAATTCTCCCTGTCGCTGGAGGCGTCCCTGTCGGACACCGGACGGCCGGTGCTGCTGGTGCCGGTGCTCGGTGCGGAGAACCTCGGTCGCACCGTCTGCATCGCCTGGAATGGCAGCGGCCCGGCCTCGCGGGCACTGGCGGGCGCCATGCCGCTGATCGAACGCGCCGACGCCGTGCATGTGCTGGTGGCGGCCTCCCACCGCACCGACCCGGCCCAGGGCGAGGCGGTGGCGCGCTATCTCGGCTGGCATGGGGTCCGGGCCAATGTCCATCCGGTACGGCTGCATGCGGGCAAGGCGGGGCCGGGCCTGCTGGCGACGGCGGAGAGCCTGGGCTGCGACCTGTTCGTCATGGGCGGCTATGGCCATGGCCGGGTGCGCGAGCTGTTCCTTGGCGGGGTTACCCGCTTCGTCGTCGCGCATGCCGTATTCCCGGTCATCATGGCACATTGATGACAAATCCCTTAAGTTTGTTAAGGTCTTGGCCCATATAAGGGGAATGTGGAGGTCAAGACCATGATCACGATACAGGACTGCATTGGCCTCTCTTCGCTCAGCGAGAGCGAGGTCGATGCCATCGCCGAGCACGAACATGTGCCGGAGATGATTGCCGTGGAGCTGGGCTACTGGCTGGGGCGAACGCCTGACGGACAACAGCGCATTCTCTGGATGATCGACGACGATATCGGGCTGGCCCGGGTGCACGGAAACATGGTGCATGCCAGGGAGCTGCTGGACGTGCGCGCGCACTATCTGGAAACCCATCCGACGATCCATTGAGGCGCGGACGGTGCCCCGGAAGACGGCCGGGGCACCCCGCGCGGTGAGCCGGCTCCCCGTCGCGGAAGGCGGGCCGGGTCGGCATGGAGGAGACCGTGAAACGCGAGGAGGTGGCGCCGTGATCCGGACGATCCTGTGCCCGGTCACCGGCGGTCGCGAGGATGAGGGCGTATTGCTGACCGCCTTCCGGGTGGCGCGGCAGTTCGGCGCGCATGTCGATGTGCTGTTTGCCCGGTTGAGCGCGGCGGACACCGTGCCGGTCATCGGCGAAGGGCTCTCCAGTTCCGTGATCGACCAGATTCTCGAGGCGGCAGAGCGCGACTGGCGGCAGCGCTGGCAGGCTGCGCGGTCGGCCTTCGACAAGGTCCGGGCCGGTTTCGGCGCCGGGGAGCACGATACCCCGCCCGGTCCCGGGACCCTGAGCACCGCGTGGCGCGAACGCGTCGGACGCGAGGACCTGGTCGTCCGCCATATGACGGCGCTCAGCGACCTTGTGGTGCTCCGGCATGAGGCCGACAGCGAGGAAGACGTGCAGCTCTCGATGACTGCCGAAGCGGCTCTCCTGCAAGGGGGGCGTCCGGTTCTGGTGGTTCCGGGCATTCCGCCTCAGCATGTCGGCGGGTCGATCGCCATTGCCTGGAACGGCCGTCCGCAATGTGCCCGGGCGGTGAGCGGCGCCATGCCGTTTCTGAAAGAGGCGCAGGCGGTGCACGTGCTGACGGCGCCGACCCATCGGACCGACGGCAATGTCGCGGACGAGCTGGTCGACTACCTCGCCTGGCACGGGATCGAGGCGCAGGCCCATCGCGTCGAGCCCGGCGTGGCCCCGGTCGGGGCGGCGCTGCTCGGCACAGCGGCGGAACTGGGTGCCGACCTGCTGGTGATGGGCGGTTACGGCCATAGCCGCTTCCGGGAGATGGTCCTGGGCGGGGTGACCCGTTTCGTCATGACCAATGCCGGTCTGCCGGTGCTGATGGCGCATTGATTCTCAAGAACGATCGATGGCCGCCCGGATCGGGCAGGGAAAAGGAGAAGGAGGGTTGTGCCGTGCGCCTGCATCGAATCCGTTTGGAACTCGCGCGGTGCCGGGAGTTCCCGCTGGGCAGTGCCGTGCGGGGCTATGAGTTCGTCGTGCCGTTGCGCGATGGCGGCGAGGTTGATGTGCCGGCCTGCGAGGACCGGCCGCAGCGTTGCAGCGTCCGCCGGTTCTGGCCGGGGGAGGACGAGGAGTCCGGGCATCTGGTGCACCAGGGCGATCATCGCTGGGCGATCCGCTTCGACGGGACAGCCGTCGATCCGGACGAGGCGGAGGAGGAGCCGATCTTCCAATTCGACCGGCACCGGATTGTCGAGGGCCAGTACCTGACCATCCGTGAGCGGGACGAGGTCGACCGCACCTTCCGGATCGTCAGCATCCGCTGAGCCGGCGAGGCCCGGGCGGCAGAAGCTGTCGCAGAATCTGTCAGTAAAAAAGGCCGGCACCCGATCAAGGTGCCGGCCCCAAAAACCGGGCGCCCGGGGGATGGCGTGTCAGCTGGCGCGCATTTCCTCGACGCGCTGGCGCAGGGCCTGGATCAGGCCGGCAACGCTGCCGCCCTGGCGCTGGATCACGGAATTGAATTCGTTGCGGTAGGTGATGGCCATGCTGACATTCTCGACCATCACGTCCACGATCTTCACCTCGCCGTTCTGAACCCGGACCCGCCAATCCACGGCGACCGGAGGCGCCCCGTTCGGGTCGACGATGCGGGCCGACACCATGATGTCGCTGCTGCCGGCCGGCCGCGTCCCTTCGATCTGCAGGCGCTGGCCGGAATACTCGCTGAAGCGCTGGGCGTAGGTCTGCACCACGAATTCCCGGAAGACGTCGAGGTATTCCTGCCGCTGCTGCGGCGACGCCTGGTTCCAATGGCGGCCGAGGACGAAGCGCCCGATCGTATTGGTGTCGAAGCGCTGCCGGAAAAGTTGCTTGAAGTCGTCAACCAGGCTCTGCGGTGTTGCATCGGGATTGGAGAGCAGATCGATCGTCCGCTCGCCCAGGTCTTCGATGAAATCCCGGGCCTGCTGCTGCGCCTGTGCATCCTGGCGCGCCGCTGCCGGCGCCACCCAGATCAAGCCGATCAGGAGGATGGGGAGAAGGAAGCGGATCACGTCTGCCCTCGCAGTTTCGTCATGTCGCGGCGTACTTTGCCCAAAGCCTCGGGACGATCAAACGCAAAAATCCTAATCGGGGAGCAAAGTCTCGAACAGCGACCGACGCTCGATGACAACGGTCCCGGTCGCCGTCGGCGCCGTTTCTGCCGGGCCCGGCACGACGGCCGGGCGAGCCGGGATCTCGCTCAACTGGTCGCCGGAAGAACCCGGGCTTTCCACCGGTGCAGGGCGTTCTGATGATTCGCCGGCCCCGCCGTCGGGCTCGGAGAAATCGTATTCCGGGATGTCGATGTCCGGCTGCTGTTCCCGCGCGCCGTCGGCGATGGCCGACTCGCGGCGCTGCTGGTAGAGGCTGCGCAGCGTCGCGTAAAAGTCGATCGAGCTTTCCCGGATCTCCTCGATGCGGCCGAGAGCCCGCTCGCGCCGGTCGATGAAGGTGGCGCCGGTTCGGGCGGGGCTGAAGGCCTCCACGTCGCCGATGGTCGGGCCGGTGGCCCAGCGGATCGGGTCGCCGACATTATCGACGACGAAACCGGTCAGGTCGCGGGCGTTGGACGGGCCGAGCAGCGGCAGCATCAGATAGGGGCCCTCGCCGACGCCCCAGACGGCCAGGGTCTGGCCGAAATCCTCCTCGCGATAGGCGAGGCGCTTGTCCATGGCTGCGACGTCGTGGAGCCCGGCAAGGCCGATGGTCGAATTGATGAAGAAGCGGCTGACCGCGACCTCGGCCCCTTCCCAGTCGCCCTGCAACATCTCGTTGGCGAAGATGATCGGTTGTTCCATGTTCCGCAGCACATTGCGGATGCGGTCGCGGATCGGCGCCGGAACATAGCTGTAGGCTTCGGCCGCCGGCTTGGCGACATAGTCGTCAACGACGAGATTGGCGTCCAGAACAACCCGGTTCACCGGCTCGAACGGGTCGTAGACCCCGCCATTCTCCGCCACCTCGCCAGTCGCGCAGGCGCCCATCAGGAAACTGGCCAGAACGGGAGCCAGTACCCGCACACGGCGCCGCGGCGCCTCCATCTTGGCTGAATCCGTGGACTTCAACAGACTTCTCCGTTCACAAGCGAGGGATGCGGGACCGCGGAACCGGCAGGCGCGGGGCGGGGACCGACCCGCACCGCATGCCTTGACGAACCCGGCGGCGGGCACAGTGCGAATATGAGCATGAAACGCTGGTTAATGCCGGCTGGGCCAGGAGCATTTCAAAAGACTGGTAACACAGTTCAACATCCGGGGCCAGTCATGTCACCGTGAGCCCCGTGCGGCCGGCCTCGACGTGGCCGTTCCGCAACAGGTCTTGACGCATTGGCAACAGCGGCCGCGCCGGCACGGCCCGATTAAAGGCGCCGGCGGTGTACGGATTTGCTTGCATTCATAAACATATGTTTATATTTGTAGGCCTCGTTGGGGACGGGCATTCACCCGGCCGGGCCGGTGCCCGGATTTTGCAGGACCGAGACGACGCGCATGGATACCCTGTTGATGAGCCTCAAGGCCGCCGCCGAACAGACCCGCCTGCGGGTTCTGGCGCTGTGTGCCCGGGGCGAACTGTCGGTCACCGACCTGGCCGCCATCCTCGGCCAAAGCCAGCCGCGCGTCTCCCGTCACCTCAAGCTCCTGGCCGATGCGGGGCTGCTCGACCGCTTCCGGGAGGGCACGCACGCCTATTTCCGCCTGGCCGAGCGAGGGCCCGGCGCCGCCCTGGGGCGCAGCCTGGTCGACCAGATCCCGGCCGACGATCCCACACTGGGGCTCGACATCAAGCGGCTGGAGGCGTTGAAGGCCGAACGGCACGAAGCCGCCGCCGCCTATTTCCGCGAAAATGCCTGGCGCTGGGACCGGATCCGCTCGCTGCACATCGACCAGGAGACCGTCGACCGGGTGCTGGTCGATCTTCTGCCCGAGCCCGATCTCGGCGATTTCCTGGATATCGGCGCCGGAACCGGACGGATCATGATGCTGCTGGGCGGTCGCGCCCGGCGGTCGGTCGGTGTCGATCTGTCGCGGGAGATGCTCAACGTCGCCCGCGCCAACCTCGAAACCTCAAGCGTGCCGAACTGGCAGGTGCGGCGGGGGGATCTCTATGCGCTGCCCTTCGGCGACGCCGCCTTCGACGTCGCGGTCATGCACCTGGTGCTGCATTATCTCGCCACGCCCCTGGCCGCGATCCGCGAGGCGGCGCGGGTTCTGCGCCCGGACGGCCGATTGGTCGTCGCCGACTTTGCGCCGCATGACCGCGAGCAGCTGCGGCGCGAGCACGCGCACCATTGGCTCGGCTTCTCCGACCAACAGGTCGAAGACTGGCTGGACCAGGCGGGTTTCGAGACCGCCGCGCCCATCCATCTGCCCGGGGCGGCCCTGACGGTCAGCCTCTGGCCCGCCCGCCGCAAGGCGGAAAGCAATGTCACCGACATCGCCATGCGCCGCCCCGCCTGAGGCCCTCCAAGGCCTGCGGGCGGCCCCGATGACGAACGCCGATAAAGGTCGCACGACAGGGAGTACATAGACGATGCCTGGCCGCACACCGGATCTGAAACTGAGCTTCGAGTTCTTTCCGCCGAAGACGGAAAAGATGTTCAACAATCTGATGGCGGCCCTTGATCGCCTGGTCACCCTTCAGCCGCGCTTCGTCTCGGTCACCTATGGCGCCGGCGGCTCGACGCGGGAAAAGACCCACGACATCGTCACGCACATCAAGGAGGAGACGGGCGTGCCGGCGGCCGCCCATCTCACCTGCGTCGGCGAAACGCGCGAGAACATTGACGCCATTGCCCGCCGCTATTGGGATGCCGGCATCCGGCACGTCGTCGCCCTGCGCGGCGATGCGCCGGAGGACTGGGATCATTACGAGCCGCACCCCGAGGGCTATGCCTATGCCGTCGACCTCATCGACGGGCTGAAGAAGGTGGCCGATTTCGAGATCAGCGTCGGCTGCTATCCGGAGGTCCATCCCGAAGCGCTGAGCCCCGAGGCCGATCTCGACAACTTCAAGCGCAAGATGGACGCCGGGGCGACCCGCGCCATCAGCCAGTTCTTCTTCGACAACGAGACCTTCTTCCGCTTCGTCGACAGGGCGCGGGCGGCCGGCATCGATGCCGAGATCACCCCGGGAATCCTGCCGGTCGGCAATTTCGAGAAGATGCTGAGCTTCGCCGGCAATTGCGGCGCCATCGTGCCGCCCTGGCTGCATGAGCGCTTCGGCCGCTGCGTCGGCGTGCCGGACCAACTGTTCGAAACGGCGGTCGACCTCGCCGCCCGGCAATGCGCTGAGTTGCGCGCCCAGGGCTTCGACACCCTGCACGTCTACACGCTGAACCGCTCCGACCTCACCCTCGAAATCCTGAAGCGGCTGGGGATCGTGGCGGCCAACAATGACGCCCCTGCCCAAAAAGTCGCGGCCAATGCCTGACTCCGCAAAGTCGGGAATTCCACGGATTGAGGCGCTCAGGGTCCGGAACTATCGGGCGCTGAGGGACCTCAGCCTGTCCGACATTACGCCTTTGACAGTTCTGCTCGGGCCCAATGGCAGCGGAAAGTCAACGCTGTTTGACGTCTTTGCGTTCCTGGCCGAATGCTTCTCCGAGGGCCTGGTCCGGGCCTGGGAGAAGCGCGGGCGATTCAGAGAGTTGAGAAGCCGGGGCGCGGAGGGCGAGATCGCAATTGAATTGACGTATCGCGAGACGGAAGATTCTCCACTGATGACTTATTGCTTGACCATTGACGAGGTCTCCGAAGGCCCAGTAGTGTCGAAGGAAACTCTAAAGGAGAAGTCAGGCAAATCTGAAAATTATTTGGACTTTTCAAATGGACGTGGGCGTGTCAGATGGGAAGGAGACGCGGGGTCCGGCGAAGAAAGCAAAGAAGTCTCATTGACTTCCTCTTCCGTGATCGCAGTCGGAACCCTGGGGCAACTGGAACAAACCCTGAGACTGTCAGGGTTGAGGAAGTTCGTCAGCGGCTGGTACCTGTCCTCGCTCTCCGCCTCGGACATGCGCGGCATTCGCGGCGCAGGCCCGGAAAAGCAGTTGTCGCAAACCGGGGACAACGTTCCCAATGTTGTTCAGTACCTCCACGAACAACATCCGGAACAGTTGAACAGAATTCTCGATATCATGCGGGCACGTGTTCCTCGTTTTGAAGAAATCCGCCCGGGAAGTCTGGATGAGGACCGTCTGGTCCTTTTGATCAAGGACGCGCCCTTTGAACGGCCGATACCGGCACGATTTGCCTCGGACGGAACGTTGAAACTCTTTGCCTACTTGATCGAGCTGTACAACCCAGAGCCGCCGCCGCTTATCGGCCTCGAGGAGCCGGAAAATTTCCTTCATCCAAAACTTCTCCGCGAACTCGCGGAAGAATGCGACCAAGCATCGGAAAGGAGCCAGTTGCTGGTGACCACGCATTCCCCATTCTTCATTGACGCACTGCAGCCACGCCAGGTCTGGGTCCTTTTCCGCGGGCAGGACGGTTATGCGCAGGCGCGGCGCGTCTCCGACATGCGCGGCATTGGTGAATTCATCGAGGCCGGCGCGACGCTCGGTGAGCTTTGGACGGAGGGACATTTCGACGTTGGCGACCCCCGTTATCCGGGCTGATGCGGACGGGGCGCCATGATGATCGAGTTTTTGACCGAGGAGCCTTCAATGGAAGCAGTGCTTCACGAGATCGTTCCGGAAATTCTGCAGGGCCGAGCAGAACACAAAGTAATCAATCTTCAAAGCAAAGCCAGGCTGTTGAGGGTTTTGCGGGACCGATATCGTGCCTATGCACGGCGCATGCAGACCGAAGACCTGCGGGTCGTTGTCCTGGTGGACCGAGACCGGGACGATTGCGTGACGCTGAAGGGTAAGCTTGAAGCCGCCGCGCGGGATTGCGGTCTGCCAACCAAAACGTCGCCGCGGAACGATGGTGTTTTCTTTGTTGTCAGTCGGATCGTAATCGAAGAACTGGAGGCGTGGTTCTTCGGCGATCTTGAAGCGGTGCGGCAAGCCTATCCTGGATTTCCGAGAGGTCTGGAGAAGAGAAGCGCCTATCGCGACCCCGATGCGATAACTGGCGGAACGTGGGAACGGCTGCACAAGGAGCTGCAGACCGTCGGCTACTACAAAGAAAAATATCCGAAGGTCTTGGCCGCAAGAAAGATCGGCAGCCATCTCCAAATGACGCGCAATCGTTCGCGCAGCTTTCAGTGCTTTCGGCTTGGTGTCGAGGCGCTCCTACCCAACGAACGCTGAGCGGGAATCGCTCCGAACTTCGCCGAAGAGAGGTTATTATGCCCCATATTCTCGACGTCCTGAACGACCGGGTGCTGCTCTGCGACGGCGGCATGGGCAGCCGTGTGCAGGCGCTCGACCTGGATATCGAGCGGGACTATCTCGGCAATGAGAACTGCACCGAGATCCTGACGCGCGCGCGCCCCGACCTGGTGCGCGAGATCCACCGCGGCTATCTCGAAGCCGGCGCCGATATGGTGGAGACCAACACCTTCGGCGGCTCCCCGATCACGCTTGGCGAGTTCGACCTGCAGGACGAGGCTTTCGAGCTCAACAAGCGATCCGCCGAGCTGGCCCGCGAGGCCACGGAAGAGTTCAAGAGCGACGGCCGCGACCGCTTCGTCATCGGTGCGGTCGGGCCGGGCACCAAGCTGCCCAGCCTCGGCCATGTCGACTACGACCCGCTGGAAGCCGCGCTCACGGTGCAATGCCGCGGCCTGATCGCCGGCGGCGTCGACGCCATCCTGATCGAGACCTGCCAGGACACCCTGCAGATCAAGGCGGCGATCAACGGCGCCCGAAATGCCCGCAACGAGACCGGCGTCGACACGCCGATTTTCGTGCAGGTGACGGTGGAGACGACCGGCACGCTGCTGGTCGGCCCCGACATCGCCGCCGCGGCGACGGCCATCCAGGCGATGGACGTGCCGCTGATCGGCCTCAACTGCGCCACCGGCCCGCAGGAAATGGCCGACCACGTCAAATGGCTGTCGGAGACCTGGCCGGGCCTGATCTCGTGCCAGCCCAATGCCGGCCTGCCGGAGCTGGTCGACGGCCGCACCGTCTATCCGCTCGGCCCCGACGAGCTGGCCGCCTGGCTGGAGCGCTTCATCGCCGAGGATGGCCTCAACATCGTCGGCGGCTGCTGCGGCACCGATGTCGGGCATATCCGCGCGCTCGACGCCATGCTGCGCCGGCGCGCCGGCAACCATGTCCGTCCGCAGCGCACGCCGCGCACCCCGCGCTGGCAGCCCTCGGTCGCCTCGCTCTACAACCAGGTGACCCTGCGTCAGGAGAACGCCTTCCTGGCGATCGGCGAGCGCTGCAACGCCAATGGCTCGAAGAAATTCCGGGACCTGCAGGCGGCCGAGGACTGGGACGCCTGCGTCGCCATGGCCCGCGAGCAGGAGAAGGAGGGGTCGCACGCCCTCGACGTCTGCACCGCCTATGTCGGCCGCGACGAGATCGCCGACATGACGGCCCTGCTGAAGCCATTGCGCGGCGCGGTGACGGTGCCGCTGGTCATCGACAGCACCGAATATCCGGTGATCGACGAGGCGCTGAAGCTCTATGGCGGCAAGCCGATCATCAACTCGATCAATTTCGAGGATGGCGAGGAGCCGGCGGAAAAGCGCGTCGCTCTGGCCCGGAAATTCGGCACCGGCCTGATCGCCCTGACCATCGACGAAGAGGGCATGGCCAAGAGCGCCGACCGCAAGCTGGAGATCGCCCACCGGCTGCACGATTTCGCCTGCAACCGGTTCGGCCTGCCGGCCTCGGACCTGATGTTCGACCCGCTGACCTTCACCATCTGCACCGGCAATGAGGACGACCGCAAGCACGCCATCGAGACGCTCGATGCCATGGAGCGCATCGCGGCGGAGCTGCCGGACTGCCAGATCATCCTCGGCCTGTCGAACATCTCTTTCGGCCTCAACCCGGCCGCCCGGCACGTGCTGAACTCGGTCTTCCTCGACCACGCGATGCGCCGCGGCATGACCGGTGCCATCGTCCATGTCGCCAAGATCAAGCCGCTGCACCAGATCCCCGAGGAGGAGGTCAAGGTCGCCGAGGACCTGATCTTCGACCGGCGGACCGACGATTACGACCCGCTCGAGCGCTTCATGGCGCTGTTCGAGGGCCGCAAGGCCGAGAAGGCCGCCGCCAAGGTCCGGCCGGACACCATCGAGGAAGTGCTCCAGCAGCGCATCGTCGACGGCGACCGCCAGGGCCTGGAAGAAGACCTCGACGAGGCGATGAAGACCTACGCGCCGCTCGACATCATCAACATCCACCTGCTGGAGGGGATGAAGGTGGTCGGCGAGCTGTTCGGCGCCGGCAAAATGCAGCTGCCCTTCGTGCTGAAATCGGCCGAGACCATGAAAAAGGCGGTCGCCCATCTCGAGCCGCACATGGAGAAGGTCGAAGGCCAGGAGAAGGGCACGATCGTGCTCGCCACGGTGAAGGGCGACGTGCACGATATCGGCAAGAACCTGGTCGACATCATCCTCACCAATAACGGCTACAAGGTCGTCAATCTCGGCATCAAGCAGCCGGTCACCGCCATCATGCAGGCGGCGGCCGAGCACAAGGCCGATTGCGTCGGCATGTCCGGCCTGCTGGTCAAGTCGACCGTGATCATGAAGGACAATCTGGTCGAAATGACCCGCCAGGGCTTCGACATGCCGATCATCCTCGGCGGTGCGGCGCTGACCCGCGCCTATGTCGAGGAGGACTGCGTCGCCTCCTATGGCAGCGGCCGCGTGGCCTATGCCCGCGACGCCTTCGACGGCCTGTCGCTGATGGACAAGGTGGTCGACAACAAGATCGACGATCACCTGCAGCAGATCCAGGACAAGCGCCGCGGCAAGCCCTCCGGCGGCAAGCGCCGCAAGGACCCGGAGGAGGAGGCGGCGAAGTCCGATGCCCTGGGCGTCGATATCGAGCGGGCCCGGCAGCGCCGCCATCGCCTTGGCGAGGACGTGCCGGTGCCGACCCCGCCCTTCTGGGGACCGCGGCTGGTCGACTATGTCGCCCCCAAGGCGCTGGTGCCCTTCCTCAACGAGCGGATGCTCTTCCAGATGCAGTGGGGCTACCGTAAGGATGGGCGGCGCCTCGACGAGTACATGGCCTGGGCCCGGCACGAGCTGCGGCCGATCCTGGCCGAGCTGGTCGCCCGCTGCGAGCGGGAGGACATTCTGGTGCCGCAGGCGGTCTACGGCTACTGGCCGGCGGCGGCGGAGGGCAACGACCTCGTGCTCTTCGACCCCCAGAGCGGGGCGGAGGCGGCCCGCTTCACCCTGCCGCGCCAGCCCAAGCCGGGCGGCTACAAGGGCGAGGACGGGCTCGGCCAGTGCCTGACCGACTTCTTCCGCGATGTCGAGGACGAGGCGCGCGACGTCATCGGCCTGCAGGTGGTCACCGTCGGGCAGCGCGCCTCCGACGTCGCCCGGGAGTGGTTCGAGGCCGACAAGTACCAGGACTATCTCTACCTGCACGGGCTGGGGGTGGAGCTGACCGAGGCTCTGGCCGAATACTGCCACAAGCGCATCCGGGCCGAGCTCGGCTTCGCGGCCGAGGATGACCGCGACATCGACAAGATGCTGCAGCAGGGCTATCGCGGCAGCCGCTATTCCTTCGGCTATCCGGCCTGCCCGAACCTGGAGGACCAGGACAAGATCCTGGCCCTGCTGGACGCCGGCCGCATCGGCATCGAGCTGTCGGAGGAGTTCCAGCTGCACCCCGAGCAGAGCACCTCCGCCATCGTCGTCCACCACCCCAAGGCCAAGTACTTTACGATTTGACCAGAACCCAGCGGGTCGGGGGTTTTATAGCGCGGGTCGGGGGTTCAACCCCCGACCCGTAGGTTTCCTCCTGCCACTGCCACAACGCCGGAATCGCTCCGGTCGGGCGTACAACTCCCGACCGGCCGGCCAGGCATGTCTTGCATGACGGGACTTGCCTCCGCTGATCGTCTCGTGTACTTCAGTTGATCAAGTGGTTTCATAAGTCGTTTTGGACCAATCAACTGTGGAGGCGGCAATGATCTCCGTGTATTTTGCCACCAATCGGGACCTTATCGACGAAACTAACATCAAATTCGGCGAGCATCGACTGCAGCAAGGTGGACGACACCAGTTTCGAGCACGGCAACCACCAATATTACCGGCTGCGTTCGGAGGTCATTGACGATGTCCGCGCGGTCCTGTCCGGACACCTTGCGGCCGACGAGATCCCCAAGCGCATGGAAATCGAGCCCGGCCGCCGCTACCGCATCATCCCATAATGCCCGTTGAAGCAGCTGCAGACAGAGGGGGTTCTCCCGGCGCCCATTGACGCGGGTCGAGGTTGACACTCCCGACCCGCATCCCTTTCCCACGGCCCCGTGCATTCGGCAATATTCATCGTGGTTTCGATAGTTCAGAGCAAACCGTCTCCCGTTTCGGCCAGATGCAGCATAAAGCCGCTGGCAAAAACCCCCTCGGAGGTCTCTGATGGGTTGAGCGTCGCGGTGATGGGTGATGCCTCAGTATTGACGACCATATTGCCGAGCATCAGCTGAGCCCCATCGATCGTCAGCGCGGCGGAGCCATCCGCAAATACGAGCGTCTGCGGATCGGCATCCGGCGGCAAATGGGTCACGGCGCCATCATCGGCCGTCAGCTCCAGCCGGTTGTCGACGCGGGCGACCGTGAAGGCATTGCTGTTCTGTTCGAAGCGGAAAATGTTCTCGCCGCTCGCCCCGCTCAGCGTAAATCCGGCGCCCTGCGCGATGTCGACCGTCTGCGAGCCCGGTGCATCGATGAGCTTCGCATGGGTGCCGGACGGGAGCACCAGCCGCCCCGAAGTCGGCAGCAGCACGTCGAAAAGGTTAGGTTCCGCGGGAAAGGTTGCACCGCCCTCATCCGCCGGCACAATTTGAATGGTTGTGCCCGCCTCGTCGGAAGCGACTTCGAACTCCATGCCGGAGAAATCGCCTTCAAGCGTCAGGACAGTATCGGTCTCGCCATCCCGGTTGCTGTCAATGTTCAGGATCGCGGAGCCGTCTTCGACCGTTACATCATCCCGGCCGAAGTGCGATGCCCGGACAAAAAGGCGATCCTCATCCGAAAAATC
>JAAAOG010000118.1 GCA_009909005.1 Alphaproteobacteria bacterium
GGGGCAATATGTCGACATGGAGGATTTCACCGAAAAGGCCTCGGAGGCGGAGATCGCGGCCCTGTTCAAGGCGGTCGGCATTGTTGCCCGCCAGCTCAACCTTCAGCACTCGGGCTACCGCTTCCTGGCCAATAACGGCACCGCTGCCCACCAGGAGGTCATGCATCTCCATATCCACCTGTTCGGCGGCCGCCGCCTGGGCGCCATGCTGCCAAGCACCGTCTGAGCCGGGCCGGCCGGGCGTGCGCCGGAGCCCGGCGCGATGCGCGGCGCCGGCGCCCTGAGCCGGGCCGTGCCAGCATTCGCCCGACTCACGCCCGGGCCGATATCGATCGCCACGGCGCTGGCCCTGACCATGGGCGGCCTGGTCGCCATTGCCGTGGCCATTGTCCTGGCGATCGCGGTCGGCGCGAATGCCCGCAACACGCTCGAGCTGATGACCGATGCCGCCGAACTGGTCCTGGCGCTGGAGGAGCGGGCGGTCCGCGACCATCTCGACCCCGCCGCTGCCCAGCTCGAGTTTCTGGCGGCGCTGATGCGCCAGGGCCGGGTCGATCCGGCGGACACAGAGGCGCTGCTGACGCTGCTGTCCGGCGCCGCGGCAGCAACGCCCCAGACCCTCAACGTGCTGCTCTTCGACCCGCAGCTGCAGCTGCACGGCATCGTTCGGGAAGCGGGCTCGGTTGTCGACATCTCCGGCGACCCGACCAACCGGGATGAGGTTCGCCAAGCTTTCCAGTCCTTGCGCAACCGCGAGGACGGAATGTGGGGACCGGTCGTCTATCTGCCGCCGGTCGACCAGAGCGCCGTCACCCGTGTGCATCCGGTGCGGCTAGCGGACGACCCAGAGGACCAGCTCGACGGTGTGCTGGTGGCGACGGTGCCGCTGCAGGCGTTGTCGCAGGTGCTGCGCGGCCTCGCCGAACAGTCGGACGGCGGTACGCCCTTTATCCTGGTGGGCCGGGAGCGCGTCCTGGCCCACCCCAATTTGCTGGACGACTACCCCGGTCTTTCACAGGCTGAGCCCCTTCCTTCGCTGTTTTCCAGCGGCGATCCGGTGCTCCCGGCCATCTGGAGCCGCGCCGAGCCCGCCTTTGTGCGACCGGCCGATGCCACCGCATTGACCGTGACGCTCGGGACGCAGGACTATCTGGTGCTGTATCGCGAGGTCGCCGGCTACGGCAGCGAGCCGCTGATCCTCGGCATCCACTATCCCATGGAGCTGGTCAGCCGCCAATTGGACCGCCTGGCCGTGTCCGGCGCCGCCGGTCTCGGCGTGCTGCTGCTGGCCGTTGGTGCGGCCATCCTCCTCGGACACCGGCTGGCGCGACCGGTGAAACAGGCGGCGGACCAGGCCCTGGCGATCGCCGCGCATGCCGACCCGGACCGGGTGAGGCCCATCCCCGGCAGCGTCTTCCGTGAGTTGAACAACCAGGCCCGCGCCTTCAACACCATGCTGCGCGGCCTGGGCTGGCTCTACACCTATGTGCCGCGGCGGCTGGTCGAGCACCTGGTCGCCAAAGGGCCGGAAGAGCAGCTGGAGTCGGTCGACCGCGCGCTGACGGTGCTGTTCACCGACATCGCCGGCTATACCGGCCTGGCCGAGCACCTGCCCGCCGCCGAGACAGCCGCGCTGCTCAACCGGCATTTCGCCCTGATCGGTGCGTGTGTGGAGGCCGAAGGCGGCACGATCGACAAGTTCGTGGGGGACTCGCTGATGGCCTTCTGGAACGCCCCGGACCCGCAGCCCGACCATGCCGACCGTGCCTGCCGCGCCGCCCTTGCGATCGCCGCCGCCATCCGCAACGACAATGCCGCCCGCCGCGCCGCCGGCCAGGAGCCGGTGCGGCTGCGCATCGGCATCCATACCGGGCGCATGGTCGCCGGCAATATCGGCGCGCCGGGGCGGATGAACTACACCATTGTCGGCGATGCCGTGAACACCGGCAGCCGGCTGGAGCAGCTCGGCAAGGTGCTGGGCCGCGAGACCGACGAGGCGGTGGTGCTGGTCAGCGAGGCCACCGCCGCCGCCCTGGCCGGGAACCTCCCGCTGGAGGATTGCGGCCGGCACGCCCTGCGCGGCCGGCATGGCGAAATCGGCATTTTCCGCCTGGGCTGACAGGGCTGCGGCAAAGGCCGGCAGCGTCCATGGCTGGAAACGGCGGCGCGCGCCCTTATTGTCTGCAGTGTTGGAGACGCTTGCGGTCAAGGAAATGGCGATGACGGGGATCGCGCGGCGGACGGCGCGCTGGCTGGGACGGACCTTTCTGACGACGGCTCTGCTGGCGCTGAGCCTGTCCACCGCGCCGGCGCTGTCGCCGGAGGAGCGGCTGGACGATCCGGCGCTGGAAGCGCGCGCCCGCACCCTGGCGGCCGAGTTGCGCTGCCTGGTCTGCCAGAACCAGTCGATCGACGATTCCAACGCGCCGCTCGCCCAGGACCTGCGCGCCGTGGTGCGCGAGCGGCTGCTGGCCGGCGACAGCAATGACCAGACGATCGCCTACATCACCGAACGCTATGGCGACTATGTTCTGATGCGGCCGCCGGTGCAGACCAACACCCTGCTGCTCTGGGGCGGCCCCGCCGCCACATTGCTGCTGGGCGGGCTGATCGTCGCCTGGGCGCTGCGCCGCCGAACCGCCGCCGCGGGAGCCGACGCCCCCGACCCGTTGACGCCCGAGGAGCGCCGGCAGGTCGATGCCCTGCTCGGCCGATCCGGCCCCGCCTCCCCGCCCGGAACCGACGACGAGGCGCCGCGCTGATGCTGTTCTGGATCGTTGCCGCGGCGCTGACGGCGGCCTGCGTCGCCCTGCTCGTCAAGCCGCTGATGCGCCGCGCGGAAAAGGGCGGAACGGTGGAAAGCCCGAACGCCCACGAGGCTCATATGGCCGCCTATCGGGCACAGCTGGAGGAGCTGGAGCGCGACGAGGCGGCCGGCCTCGTCGACCCGGAGCGGGCCGAAGCGCTACGCACCGAGATCAGCCGGCGCCTGCTGGCCGCCGGCACACCGACGCCGGCCGACAGCACCACGGCCCCTGCGGCCGCCCCGGCCCGCCGCCGTCCGATCCTGGCCCTGCTGCTGGTGATCGCCATCCCGCTGACCGCGCTCGGCCTCTACATCGCCGGCGGGTCCCCCGGCATTCCTTCGCGGCCGCTGGCCGACCGCGATCCGGCCGAGCGCCAGGCCTATGAGGCGCTGGTGGCCGAGGTCGACCGCCTCTCGCGGGCCGCCCGGGAGGACCCCGAAAATGCCGAGGCTCAGGCCCGGCTCGGCGATGCCTTCATGCAGCTGCAGCGCTATGCCGAGGCGGCCGAGGCCTATGGCCGGGCCGTCGGCCTGACCGGCGGCGATCCGGCCCTGACCAGCGCCTATGGCGAAGCCCTTGTCAGTGCCGACAACGGCACCGTCACCGCCCAGGCCCGGGCCGCTTTCGAGCGGGTGCTGGACGCCCGGCCGGGAGACCCGCGGGCCCGGTATTATCTCGGCCTCGCCCGCGCCCAGGCCGGCGACGATGAGGGGGCGCTGGAGCGCTGGGCGGCCCTGGTCGCCGACAGCCCGGCCGACGCCCCCTGGCTGTCCATGGTCCGCCGCCAGGCCGAAGCTGCGGCCGAGCGCCTGGGCCGCGACGTGGCGGCGGCGTTGCCCGATCCGCTGCCGGCGGCCGGACCGGCCGGCGGCCCCAGCCGCGCCGACATGGACGCCGCGGCCGGGATGTCGGAGGACGACCGCGCCGCGATGGTCCGGGGGATGGTGGAGGGGCTGGCCGCCCGGCTGGAGACGAACCCGGACGATTTGCAGGGCTGGCAGCGCCTCGCGCAGTCCTATGCGGTGCTCGGCGAGAACCGTCTGGCCGCCGAGGCCTATGCCCGCGCCGCCGCGCTGTCGCCGGACGACCCGCGGCTGCTCAGCGTCTATGCCGACGCCATCCTCGCCACTGCCAATCCCGAAGCCGGAGCCGAAGCCGGACAGACCCTGCCGCCCGAGCTGGCACCGGTGCTGGAACGGCTGCTGGCGCTCGACCCGGGCAATCCGCGGGCGCTGTGGTTCCTGGGTCTCGACGCCGCCACCGACGGCCGGGCCGGCGAAGCCCGCGACTATTGGAGCACCCTGCGCGCCCAGCTCGACCCCGGCACGCCGGAACACGACGCCCTCACCCGCCAGATCCAGCGCCTGCAATAAGCGCCCTCTCAACAACTGCGCAATCGCGCTCAGGTCATCTCAACCTTGAGAGGTGTCGCCTCGCGGCAATCAACCAGACTCGCAAGACCATGCTATCTGTATGGTTACGTCCTTGGACTCATTCGTTGGGCCAATCGTGCAGTCGAAGTACCGGACAGACTCACAACAGATTACCGACCAAGTATGATAGAAAAATCTTTTAAACTTTGTTAATAGGAGAGAGTGTTTGAAGAGAAATCCGGCAGCCCGAAAAAGGAGCAGGCTTCGATGAAGCGTAAGACCACACTGGCGGGAATCCGGTCAAATCAAGATTTTCGTTCGCGTCCCGGGGCCCGTCCTTTGCGGGGCATCGCCGCGACCGGTCTGGTCCTTTGGGCCCTGGGAGGCGGCACCGCTCCAGCAGCGGCCTTTGAGAATCGGCCGTTGCAACCGGCCGGAACCCACAACGCCATGGACACCTCGGTGTCTGCGGCCACCGGCAACCGCGCCGTCTCACAGGCGGGCGCGCCCTTGAACACCCAAAGCCGGAATACTCTGCAGCCCAGCATGGCCGAGAACGGCGCAATGCCGGAATGCCCGCAAAGCGGGTCAGCGGAAGGCTTCGCAGGGCAATTCTCTGCACTGCTGGACCTGCTTCAAATCAATTGAAGTCCTCCCGGCAGAGGCAGACGTGAAAGGAATGAGCCGATCGCTCATTCGACCTTCAGGGAGACGCCGGCCATGACCATGCCAGACCTCATTCGGAACAGGAACCCGCGTCTGCGCATCGCCCTGTCCCTTGCACTGGGACTTGGGATCGCGGCGATTACCGCTCCGGCGGAGGCGCAGGACCTTGTCTACCAGCCGATCAACCCGTCCTTCGGCGGCAATCCCTTCAACTCCTCGCATCTTCTCGGCGTCGCAAATGCCATCAATGACAAGGAACCGGACACGGAAGGCGCAGCGACTGATGGCGCAGGCAATAATATTAATGACACTTTCGTGCGACAGTTGCAAAGCCGGCTGCTCAGCGAGTTAAGCCGCGATATCACCGATTCGATATTCGGGGAGAACGCAGTCGAGTCCGGAGAAGTGGTCTTCGGATCGCAACGGATCAGCTTCTTCCGGACCCTGACCGACGTGAATCTGACGATCGTCGACACCGAGACCGGGAGCGTGAGCGAGTTCAGCGTCCCACTGCTTCAGATAGAATAACAAGAGCAAAAATAACAAAAAATCAGCGCTCAGGGAGGCCAGCGATGCGACGCTACGCCCGTCGGCTCAAAAACACTACCATAACGGTAGTTTCATGCCTCTTGCTCTTGGGATGCGCAAGTCACGTTTCGCCGCCGCCGGCGCGGACGGACGTGGGCGACCGCAGGCAACTGCATCTCGAATTGCGGAACCTGCCGCCGCCGGAGCAGCAGGTTTTTGTCGCGGTCTACGATTTCCCCGATCTGACCGGGCAGTTCAAGCCGAGCGAGACGGTCCAGACCCTGTCCCGCGCCGTCACCCAGGGGGCCGCAGCGATCCTCATCGACATTCTGCGCGAAGCCGGCCGCGGCGCCTGGTTCACGGTCGTTGAACGACAGAATCTCGAGAACCTGCTGCGCGAACGGCAGATCATCGGTGAAATGCGCAGCCGCTATCGCGGTCGCGAACCGCCCCCGCCGATCCGGCCCCTGCTCTATGCCGGGATCATCATCGAAGGCGGGATTATCGGGTTCGACACCAACAACCTGACCGGCGGAGTCGGCGCCCGCTTCCTCGGCATCGGCGGCGATGTCGAATACCGGGAAGATATCGTCAGCATCTATCTTCGTGCCATCAACTCGCAGACGGGGGAAGTGCTGAGTTCCGTCCGCACGACCAAGAGAATCCTCTCCTACGGCGCTGCAATGAACGTGTTCAAGTTCATCAGCTTCCAGGACCTTCTGGAGGTCGAGGCCGGCTTCACGACCAACGAGCCCGGAACCCTGGCGTTGCGCGAGGCCATCGAACTGGCGGTCTATGCGCTGGTCGTCGAGGGCGCCGAGGACGGCCTCTGGAACTTCGGCGATCAGGAGGCGGGGCGGGAGATCACGACCGCCTATTACGAACAGCAGGATCTGGGCGATCTGACCGACGCGGAGTTTGCGGCCATGCAAAACCGGCAGGACCGGTCGCAGACCTCCAGCCTGTCGGAGGAGCGCCGCCGTCGCCGGCTCGAGCAATGAGACCGCAGGCCGGACAGGAACACTTTATGGCGGATCGCGAGGCGCGCGGTCAACGCGCAACGGCCCTCGCCCGTCACGGCTTTCGGCCGGGACGTCCGGGACTGACACGGCCCCGGGTTTCCGGTCGAAGCGGGTGCGGCAGGAAGACCTGTCACACCCACCCCGGCTCCCGGCGGCAACCGGGAGTCTCAACCACTCGCGATGGGCAATCACGAGCAAACGGAGATTATCATGAGGAACCAACTGTTGGCCAGCGTGGCCGTCGCCGCCTTGACCCTGGGCGCCGTCCCGGCCTTCGCGCAGGTGAACCACTATCCGGATTACCCCGATTACCCGGACATCCGGGATCCGCGTGATCCGGCAAAGCCCGATGGGACATCGCCGCAGCTCCACGAGGGTGGGCAATACGATAACTGGAGCGCGATCCATCAGTCCGGAGATGGCTACTACGGATATGGTGGTTATGGCAACGAGGCGGACGTCGATCAAGAAGGTGGCAATGCCGGTTCGGCGTACATCAGCCAGCACGGCGATGATCACGACGCCGAGATCAACCAGTCCGACTATGCCACATCCAGCCCCGGCTACGATCTCAACAGAGCGGCGATCTATCAGACCTACAGCGACGGCGCGTCTGCCCTGATCAACCAGAACCATGACGGCTATGACTCCGGTAGCCCCAATCTGGCTCTGATCAGCCAATACCGTTCGCCTGATGCGATGGCCGAGATCTACCAGGACGGGTCTGGAAACGATGCCGTTATCGATCAGGACTACTCAGGCCGATCCGGTGGCTATCAAGCCCGGTCTCTGATCCACCAGACTGGGTATCGCAACTGGGCCAGCAACTGGCAGTACGCATCTTCGGGCGCCTGGTCGGAGATCAGCCAGGAGGGCGAGCACAACCAAGCCGACGTGACCCAGCTCTACTCCAATAGGGCCCGTTCCTGGGTCGAGCAGTACGGCTATGAGAACACGGCTCTCGTCAATCAAGAGCATTCGCCCGACGCCAGCTCGACTGTCCTGCAGTACGGGGAGGCCAACATGGCCGAGGTCGACCAGTACTATTCCCGCGATGCCGATTCCTGGATCTACCAGGACGGATATCAGAACATGGCTGTCGTCGAACAGTACTATGCGCCCTACTCCGTCTCTACTGTCCTGCAGTACGGCGCTTACAACGAGACCCAGGTGTCCCAGACCTACGGCACCCACTCCAGCTTTGTCAGCCAGTACGGCCACGGCAACACGGCCTTTGTCACCCAGTAGGTCGCGTCGGGGTGGGGCGGTTCGCCGCCCCACTTTCTCTCGGTGAATTGAGACCAAGGCCGGATGACCGCCATGAAACCGTGGTTGTGTCTGCTCGTTGGTGCCTGCAGCCTGTTTTGGGCCAGTTCGTCCCCGGCACAGCCCTTCTCCTGTGCAGCCGTGGGACACTGCGCCCACATCGAACAGGCGGGAGACGAGAACCATGCCCGTATCGACCAGGCCGGGGGCGGCAGTGGCCATGCCGCGCTGATCCGCCAGGTCGGCGACGGCAATGTCCATGTGATCGGGCAGCGCGGCGCCGCGAACCGGGCCGGCGTGACCGTCGCAGGCGACCGCAATGGCCGGCAGGGCGCCGGCAGCCGGATAAGCCAGGACGGCCGCGGCAACATCGCCGACGCCGACAGTATCGGCGATGACGGCTGGTTCCGGCTCGTCCAGCACGGCACCGACAATCGCGTGACCCTGGGCCGGCGGGGCGACGGCCATGTTGCCGAGGCCGGTCAGCTCGGTACGCGCAACCATTTGGCAATCGACCAGTCGGGCCGGGATCACGGCATCGACGGCACCCAGAACGGCATCGGCAATCGGGCGCGCCTGGACCAGTCCGGCGCGCGCAACGACGTCGCCTTTTCCCAGACGGGAAATCACAGCGCGATCGATATCGGGCAGGACGGCATCAACCTGCGTGTCGACTACCGGCAGCACGGCAGCCACCTGCCGGCGATCCGGGTCCGCCAGACCGGGGTCGGCCAGGGCGTCGTCACGGTCAGGCAATCCGGAGCCAGATGATGACCCTTCAGAGAATCCTGAGGCTGCCGGCCCTCCTGGCCCTTCTTCTCTGGTCCGGCGCCGCGGCCGCGACGGAGGCCGATATGACTCACTATACGGTGGAGATACAGGCATCGGACCGGGTAGCCTATGATGTCGCCTGCACGGTCAACACCGGAACGGAGGTGACCCGCATGGACTTCTCCGGCTCCGGCTCGCTGCAGCGAAAGTTCGTCGGCACGGCGATCCGATGCTCTCTGGTGCAGACGGCCGGCCGGGACGGGCTTGCCCTGGTCCTGTCAAATGACAGAGGCAACCGCACCCGCTCGGCAACCCATGGGGTCGGCAGCCGGATCAATATCGGGATCCGTTGAGAGGGAATGCCATGCAAGCCTTCATCCCCGCGGCTCTTGTGTCCCTGGCCCTGGCTTCCTGCCTGCCCTGGGGTCTGCCGGAACTGGAACCGGCGTCGGAACGGGCTGGCGTCGCCTCTCCCCGCTCTCTCGAGGTCGGGCCCCGGCCGCAATTTGCCGGGCGCGCCTCGATCTGGATCGGCCAGGCCGCGCCGGACGCGCATGCGGCGCCGGGCGCGGCGGCGGGTCCGGGCCCGCGCGGCTCCGAACCGCCGCCCGTGGCGTTGATGTCCGGTACGGCGCTCTGGCTTTTCCCCGAACGCCCGCCCTCGGTGAGCGACCCGGACGACATCGCCCGGCGGTTCGCGGCGGAAGGCGCGTCCCTGGGCATCAGCCCCGTCGCCCAGGAGGTCGGCGTCGAGCGCGGCGACGATGTCCCGGGTCTGGATCCGCCGCAGAGGCGCACGCCTCTCAATCCGATGATCGTTGAGGAGCCGAGCACGGGCGCACCGATCCTTGTCATCCCTCAGGGCGGCCGGCGCGGCATTCTGGCCGTGCCGCTCGACGGCACCCCGCCATAACGCATCCGACCGCCAAACCCGGATCTGCGCGGCGCTCATCCACGGAAGACCTTTCACATGAGAACGCAATTAAGTCGGAAATATTGCAGGAGAATTCATACTATGATATAATGTTCGAGTATATCACCTTATATCCTACTGCCTACTCTCATAGAGGCTTCAGCTCACTCCGTGTTCCCAGGCAAATCTCATCGCGTTGGCCCGATTTTGAACGCCGATCTTGCGATAGACGCGACCGAGATGGACCTTGACGGTTACTTCTGCGATCTGCAGCCGCCGGGCAATCTCCTTGTTGGACAGGCCGTCGGCCAGGCAACAAAGTACCTGATATTCCCGACCAGTCAGCCCGAAAGAGGATTCGGAGACCGTCTCCGGCTCTTTCTGAGCTGAAGAACAGGCCGCAAGGTGATCCGTCCGCGAGCCGCTGAAGAGCGCGCAACCGGGTATGAAATGATCCCCCCAGGTCATGAGCTTTATCGCATGGATCATGGCCTGCGGCGCCATGCTCTTGAGAATGACCCCCCGCGCGCCTTTGGCGATGATGCTCCGGATGATTTGTGAGTCCTGGCGCTGCGACAAAACCGCCAGCTTCGCGAGAGGGAATTGCTCCGATATCTCTGTAAGCGCGGACATAATATGTCCACCGGCCAGGGTGTCATGGTCAAGAATAATTAAATCCGGCAGCTGCTTTTCCTTAAGGTCTTTGAACAATTCACTCCAAGTACGCGCTATCACGACGTCGCTTTGACCGTCCTCATCTTTGATGATCTGACCCATTGCCATTGCAAGCAGTGGATGCGAAGAGAAGATTACCAGGTTCATTTTCCCCATCCCTCTTCTTGCCCTCGACCCGCAGCCAGGGCGGCCATCCAGCACGGAATAGGGGCGCAAATTGCCACAAATATT
This sequence comes from Alphaproteobacteria bacterium, assembly GCA_009909005.1. Lineage (GTDB taxonomy): Bacteria > Pseudomonadota > Alphaproteobacteria > DSM-16000 > Inquilinaceae > JAAAOG01. The sequence continues at coordinate 10,253 of JAAAOG010000118.1, forward strand.
TCTTTTAGTTGTGCGGCGGTACGAACCCCTGTTTAAAACAACTACCGAACGGCTTAGTTCCGCTTCCTTATTATCCGTCCCGATAATTTTCCGGAAACCAGACATCGATCATATTAGCGGGTACACGCCTATGCGGCCTTAACAATTGTTAAAATATCACGGGTGAAAGCGCGAAATGCAGCAGTACTCTTCGTCAAATTCGGGACCCCGGGGTCTGATATCGTCTATACAAAAATATGGGGTTCTTTCCGCCAGTGATGTTATCCGTCTCCGGGAAGTCTCCTATAAACGTAGATATATTTCCGCAGGAGAAAATTTATTGAGAGACGAAGAAGAGGCATACTCGCTTTTTATCGTAGAGAGCGGCCTGGTTGCGTATCAGAAACTTTCTTTTGATGGAAAACGATCCATTTTTAAGCTTTCTTTCGCCGGCGACCTTGTTGATCCCGGGGGTCTCGTGTTGGGCTGCCAAGACATTACTGCACAGGCACTTAATCAGGTCGTCGCCCACGAATACCCCGCCAAATCGGTTCTTGAACTTGTCAAGACAAATCCACGAATTTGTTTCGCTTTGCTGAAATATATCTCGTACGATAATCGCATTTGTATGAACTGGCTCATCGCGATGGCTCGCCTGAATGCCTATGAGCGGGTCGGATATTTCCTGATGGAGATCTATACGAAGCTGAATGCCTTGGGTCAGACCGACGATAACACGTTCGTGCTGCCGATGAACCAGGCAATCCTCGCCGATCTCGCCGGCATGCATGAAGTCCACATCAACCGCGTGTTGCGAAAACTCGAAACCGACGGCTACATCGAACGCAGCGCCAACAAGGTGCGGATTGTCGCGCCGGAATGCCTGGCCGACCTTGTCGGTTTCAAGCCGACAACGGTGGACCCCTGAGGCCGGTCCGCCTACCCTCAGGCCATGTCAGTCCTCATGGTACCGTTTGCCGATGCCGCCGCCCGATATTGCTCCCGCCGCCTCCCCTTCCGCCCCACATTCCGCCGGCACCGCCGCCCTGGTGGCGCACGATGTCTACAAGCGCTACGGCACGCTGGAGGTGCTGAAGGGGATCTCGGTCACCGCCCATCAGGGCGACGTCATCTCGCTGATCGGCTCCTCCGGCTCGGGCAAGAGCACCTTCCTGCGCTGCGTCAACCTTCTGGAGACGCCCGACCAGGGGCACATCATCGTCAATGGCGAGGAAATCCGCATGCGCCGGCTGCGCAATGGCCGCAGCGTCCCCGCCGACCGCCGCCAGGTCGATCGCATCCGCACCAGGCTCGGCATGGTCTTCCAGAGCTTCAACCTCTGGAGCCACATGACGGTGCTGCAGAACGTCATCGAAGCGCCGGTGCATGTCCTGAAAATGCCCAGGGGCGAGGCGGTCGAGCTGGCCGAGACGCTGCTCGACAAGGTCGGCATTGCCGACAAGCGCGACCATTATCCGGCCCATCTCTCCGGCGGCCAGCAGCAGCGCGCCGCCATCGCCCGGGCGCTGGCCATGCGGCCCAAGGTGATGCTGTTCGACGAACCGACCTCCGCCCTCGACCCGGAGCTGGTCGGCGAGGTGCTGCGGGTGATCCGCCAGCTGGCCGAGGAGGGCAACACCATGCTGCTGGTCACCCACGAAATGGGCTTCGCGCGGGAAGTTTCGACCCGCGTGCTGTTCCTCCACCAGGGCCGGGTGGAAGAGGACGGCCCGCCGGCCCAGGTCTTCGACAACCCGAAATCCGACCGCTGCCGCCAATTCCTGACGACGGATTTTTGACGGCGACGCGCGCACCTGCCTTTTCAGGGTTGGGCGTCCTCGGGGGTGAGCGCGGCGTATTCGGGCGGCGGGGCGATCGGCATCCGCGGCGGGGCGGTGCGCCACATCAGCGCCCGTTCCTCCTCGGTCAGGCCATAGGCCTCCTCGACCAGCCGCGACAGCCGCCGTTCCAGGCCCGCGATCTCGCTCTTCAGCCTCTGCAGCGGCTCCACCGTTTCCCCATATGCCGAGAGCACCGCCCGCACCCCGGCCGGCGTCAGCCCGCCCTTGCGCGCCTTGCGGACCTCGCGCACGAAATCGTCCTCGCCCAGCCCCGCCGCCTCCCGCAGCCGCCCCGACGGTTTTTCGATCCCGTGCTCATGCTTCAGCCACGCCAGTAAATCTACGTATAATTCCAAAGTTTTGTGACCTTTATTTTCTATCTCACAAGTCACTTCCTCAGCTTTGCCATCAATATTTATATGATTTTGCGGCAACGGGAACTGTTCCATATATGTACCCATAAGGCGGAGCGCTTCATCTTTTCCATGAACCGCTGTTCGCCAAGCATACCACCACGTCAATGGCGCGTTGAGTGCAGCAACAATCTGCACGTCGATCGAAGACAATATATATGCGGTATTATTGATAAAATAATGATTTCGGTCTCTAAAAAAGCTAGAGGTCCACGTTATTTCAGTATAGATCGTCTTCGGGCGATCGAAAGCATCGTAATAGGAACAGGAACGCAGTTCCCACCAGAATCGGCCATGGTCCTGCCGCACGCGCAGCTTGTCTTCGAATTGTTTCATGTGGGCGTGAAGGGCCGGATAGTCTTTTTGGAACCTGGCTTCAGCCCCGTCGCCGCCGTTCGCCCACGGCCAGGGGTGGTTCTCACTCGATTTCAGGGCGATCATCCACAGGCCGGCCCATTCGGGGACCCAGCGTTTGATGTCCTGGCCGCGGAGATAGGGCCGGATGATTTCGGCCGAGGCGGGGTCGGCGGCGCACAGGCGCTCCTTGGTCGGGGTGTCGATGAGAAAGGCCTCGTTCAGGCCGGTCTTGATGCCATAGAGCGGGCTGACCCCGGCATAGTCCTTCAGCGGCACGCCGCTTCTGCGGATCTTGTCCATCAGCCGCTGCACCTCCGGCGGGTCGAGCCGCCAGGCATTGCCGCCGAAGCTGCCGCGCGGCAGGTCGAAGCCGATCTCCCCCACCTGCTCCGGGATTTCGTCGAGCCGCAGCTGCTCGCGCGGGATGACGACGATCCGGGTGCTCGCCGGTTCGGGCGCGGGCGGCGGCTGTGGCCGGCGGACGACGACAACGCTGGGGAAGACATCGGCCTGGGTGAAGATCTGCCTTGCATGGCCGAAATCGATCACCGCGTCGATCCACCCGCGTGTTGCGAGGAATTCCCGCAGCGGCGCGCCATAGCCGGCCCGCAGCCATTTGTTGGTGACGACGAAGGACAGGTGGGCGCCCGGCGCCAGCAGGCCGAGCCCGCGCTCGAAGAAATAGACATAGAGGTCGGCGGCGCCGTGATAGCTCTGATAGCTGCGCTGCAGCTCCGCCTTCATCGCCGACAGCCGCTCCTGCCGCAGATAGGGCGGGTTGCCGACCACGCCGTCGAAGCCGCCGGCCGGCTCGTGGCTTTCCCAGTTCGACCAGATGCCGGGAAAGACGATCTCCCAGTGCAGAAAGCGATGCTGCGCCACCAGCGCCCGCGCCTCCGCCAGCACGGCGCCAAAAGTGGCGAAGACCTCCGCATCGTCGAAATCGGTCGCCGCCAGCCGGCGCTTGTGATTGGCGTTCGGGCCGTTGACAGGCCTTTCGGCCTCCGGGCCGGCCGCGGCGACCCGGCCGTTCGGCGCGGCCTGGCCGGCGGCGATGCGCACAGGGTCGCCATAGGTGCCGTCGAGGAAGTTCTGCAGGGCGGCCCGGCGCACCCCGACAAAGCGGCGGCGCTCCTCCCCCTTCAGCCCCTGCTCGCGCGCCTGCGCCTCGAAATCCAGGCCG